>JBIOYR010000001.1:0-6422 GCA_044870245.1 Aestuariivirgaceae bacterium
CACCGATCGCGGTGGTGTTGGTGTTGCTTGCTGTCGATGAGAGACCGATCGCCGTCCCGTTCACGCCCGCCGCCGCGCTGTCGGCACCGAACGACGTGGCGTTGAGTCCGGTCGCTGCCGCCCTGGCGCCGATGGCGGTGGTGTTGGTGTTGCTGGCCTTGGATGAAAGGCCGACCGCCGTTGAATCATCGCCGGCCGCCTCGCTGTCGGTGCCGAAGGCCATGGCATTCACGCCGGTCGCTGCAGCCCTGGCGCCGATGGCGGTGGTGTTGGTGTTGGTTGCCTTGGATGAAAGGCCGACCGCCGTTGAATCATCGCCGGCCGCTTGACTCTCGGTGCCGAGCGCCATTGCGTTCAAACCGGTCGCTGCCGCCCGGGTGCCGACCGCCATCTTGGACCCGTTGTCGCCGGTTGCCGTGGCGTTGAGTCCGATCGCGATGTTGCTGCTGTTCGCGCCCGCGGCATTGGCGCTGTTGCCGCTCGCAAAGTTCGAGCTGTTGTCGCCGCTGGACTTGGCCAGTCGGCCGTTGGCGACATTGAAGCTGCCTTCGCCACGAGCGTCGGATACAAAGCCTATGGCAGAATTGGCGGAAGGAGCGCTCAGACTGCCGCCGCTGGCATTGGCACCGGCGCCATAGGCGGTGTTTTGGGAGGAATCACCGCTGGCATCGGAACTATCACCCGCTGCGGTGTTGGAGCTACGATCTCCGCTGGCATCGGATCTCCAACCTGCGGCGATGTTGGCTGCTCGAATAGCACCAGTGCCATTGCCGCTGGCATCGGCCTCAACGCCATTCGCCGTGTTTCGGGAAAAGTTTCCGCTGGCATCGGATCGGTCGCCGGTGGCGCTGTTAGAACTGTTATTGCCACTGGCATTGGCGCTATCGCCGCCCGCCCAGTTGCGGCTGTTATCGCCGCTGGCATTTGACAGCCTGCCATTGGGAGTATTGAAGCTGCCATTGCCATGGGCGTCCGAATTGAAGCCGGTGGCGGTGTTGGCGGATGGAGCGCTCAGATTGCCGCCGCTCGCATTGGCGCCGTCACCGCCGGCAAAGTTATGGCCGGTATCGCCATTGGCCGTGGCATTGCGGCCGACCGCCACATTGCCGCTGTTGTTGCCGCTGGCATTGGAATTCCAACCGGTTGCGATATTGGCGCTATCGTTCCCGCTGGCATTTGAAGAGTCGCCGTCGGCGACGTTGTGGCTTCTGTCGCCGCTGGCATTGGAATTGTTACCTGTCGCGGTATTGTTGCTCCCAATACCCAGAGCTTTCGCAGCGTTGCCGCCGGCCCAGTTCTGGCTGCCGTCGCCCCATGCAGCCGCACCATGGCCGATCGCGGAGTTCGAACTGGTGTCACCATGCGCATCGGACCCGAATCCTGCCGACAGATTCGCACTCGCATTGCCGCTGGCGTTGGTATTGGCACCGGTCGCCGTGTTGAAACTGCTGTCGCCGAAAGCCTTAGCCAGACTTCCGATTGCAGAGTTTTTGCTGCCGTTACCATGAGCATCGGCGTTGTTGCCAATGGCAGAGTTTGTAGAGAAGTTGACGCCGGTTGCATTTGCAAAAAGCCCGCAGGCTGCGTTGCCGATGCTTCCCGACGCATCGGCCCCTCCCCCGCTGACCGGCGCAGCACCATTGGCGCTACCTGAGCAGACGAATTGGGCTTGGGCCGGAGAGAGCCAAAGGCCGGAGCCGGCGAGGCAAAGGCTCGTGGACAACAACAGACGTGCGGCGACAGACGCGCTCATCAACTCACTCCCCCGGTGTACTCACGCGTCGGCTACAATTGCAGATAAGTTGCTATAATGTAAGATGTCGACTTGCACTGTGCACATCTTTCGAGTGCAATGATGCAAACAGGTCACATGGCAGCGGCAGTCGGCAATAGGCAGTAGGCCGTGATCGGTGCTCTTCCCTACCGCCTACTGCCTAATGCCTACTGCCTCACGACCTCGAATTCCCGGTCGTGCTGGAGCGACGGGATGCGCGCCCGGGTCGCCGCCACCTGATCGAGGTCGATGGTCGCGGTGAACACCCCCTCGCCCTCGCCGCCATCGATCACCACCCGGCCCCAGGGGTCGACGACCAGCGAATGGCCGTAGCTCCGGGCGCCGCCTGGGAGCTCGCCCCATTGGCAGGGCGAAACGACGAAGCAGCCATTCTCGATGGCGCGGGCGCGGTTCAACACATGCCAATGGGCCTCGCCGGTCGCCTTGGTGAAGGCTGCCGGAATGGCCAGGATCTCGGCTCCCGCCTGGGCGAGCTTGCGGTAGAGCATGGGGAATCTGAGATCGTAGCAGATCGACAGGCCGATGGTGACGCCGGCCGCCTTGGCGAGGACGGCGCCCAAGCCCGGTGCGATGGTCGCCGACTCGCGGACCGGCGTGCCGTCCGGCATGTCGATGTCGAAGAGATGGATCTTGTCGTAGCGCGCGGCGACTTTGCCCTGCGGGTCAATGAGATAGGAGCGGTTGAAGATGCGCCCGTCGGCGGCGAGGATGCCGAGCGAGCCGAGGAGGACGGCCGCGCCATTGCGGCGCGCCAGCTCGGAGAAGGCGGGGATCGCCGGGTGCTCGCTCTCGGGGAAGGCAACCGGGTGGATGCACGGCCCCTCGGAGCGCAGGCCGCTGAAATATTCCGGAAGCGCGATGAAACGCGCGCCGTCGCGCGCTCCTTCAGCGGCATAGCTCAGGCAACGGTCGAGATTGACTGAGAAATCGGCGGCGGCGCGGTTCTGGACCAGCGCAATGGTGAGGTTCCTGCTCATGATCCGAGACTATAGCGCCTCTCCCGCCGTCGCGCCTATGGGATTTGACCCTGTCGCATTCCGGTCGTAGCCATGCGGGGAAGAACAGCGGAATCGAGGATCGAGGCCATGACGCTCCCCTTCAGCTCGGTCAGACCAACCTATAAGGGCCCCGAAGGCCAGGAGGACATGCCCTATCTCCTGACACCGGGCCCGCTGACCACGACGCGTTCGGTCAAGCTTGCCATGCTTGCCGACTGGGGCTCGCGCGATCCCGAGTTCCGCGACATCGTCCGCTTGATCCGCAACGAACTCAAGCGGCTTGCCAATGGCGGCCCCGAGGCGGAATGCGTGCTGATGCAAGGGTCCGGGACCTTTGCCATCGAGGCGGCGCTGGGGTGCTTCGCGCCCGGCCGCGGCCGCAAGACCCTGGTGCTGGTCAACGGCAATTACGGCGAGCGCGCCGCCCAGATCCTGGAGCATATCAAGCGGCCCTACAGCCGGATCGACAGCAGCGACAGCGCCCCGACCCCGGTCGAGGAGGTGGCAGCGGCGCTCGATGGCGATCCCGACATCCAGCTCGTGTTCGCGGTCCATTGCGAGACCACCTCGGGGATCGTCAATCCGCTGAGCGACATCGCCCGGGCGGTGAAGTCGCGCGGGCGCATGCTGATGGTCGACGCGATGAGCTCCTTCGGGGCGCTGCCGATCGACATGACGGCCGAGAAGATCGACGTTCTCGTCTCCTCCTCCAACAAATGCATCGAGGGCGTGCCGGGCTTCGCCTATGCGATCTGCCGGCGCGACCTGCTCGTCGCCTCGGCCGGCCGCTGCCATTCGGTGGCGCTCGATCTTCATGCGCAATGGACGGCGCTCGAGCAGACCGGCCAGTTCCGCTTCACGCCGCCGACCCATACGCTCGTCGCCTTTGCCCAGGCGCTGAAGGAGCTCGCTGCCGAGGGCGGCACCGACGGCAGGCTCAAGCGCTACCGCGCCAATCAGACGACGCTCGTCCAGGGCATGAAGAAGATCGGCTTCGTGCCGCTGCTCGAGGAGGCGCATGCCGGGCCGATCATCCAGACCTTCCTCAGCCCGCACGATCCGCGCTTCGAGTTCGAGATGTTCTACCGCTATCTGCGCTCCCGCGGCTTTGCGATCTATCCCGGGAAGCTCACCAAGCGGCCGAGCTTCCGCATCGGCACCATCGGCCAGGTCGACGACAAGGTCATGCGCGACGTGCTGCAGGCGGTCCGCGATGCTCTGAAGCATATGGGGGTGAAGGATCTCAGGCCCGGGGAATAGGCAGTAGGCAAATAGGCAGTATGCAGTGGGTGATGCTACTGCCTAATGCCTAATGCCCCCCTCGCCTAGGGCTTGGGCGGCGCCGTCTGCAGATTCTGCGGGTTGAACACGCCACCGAAGCCATCGTCCCTCGGCTTCTGTGCCGGCGCCGGGGCGGGAGCCGGCGATGGAGCAGGAGTGCCCGGAGCGGTCTGCAGGTTCTGCGGGTTGAACACGCCGCCAAAGCCGTCCTGCTTGCGCGGCTGTGCCGGAGCGCCGGTTCCCGGCGCGGCGGCCGGCGGTGTCCTTTGCTGGGACGTCGGTGGCCGCTCATAGCGCTGCTGGATCTCGAGCTTCTTCCGCAGCACCTCGGCCTTGCATGTGGTGGGATCATGCCGCGCGGCATAGATCACCGTCGCGACGACACCGGCGAACATCAGGACGGCGAGGATCGCGGCGGGATTGGAGGCGAAGAAGCCGCTTACTCCGCCCTTCAACAGCGAGCGCAGCGGATTGCCCGGATGGCGCTCGGCATGGGTGGAGTAGGCCTCGTTGAGCAGCGCCAGAAACAGTGTCGCGGTGACGATGATGACGGCGAGCGCGCTGATCGACGGGTCGAGCCCGAACCGCACCTTCTGGGCGATGACGACGGTGAAGGTCGAGTAATGACCGAGGGTGAACACCGAGGTGTTGTAGTTCTCGAAGGAGGCGAGAAAGGCCACCACGGCGGCCGAGAAGATTGCCGGCCTGAGAAACGGCAGGAGGATCTTGCGGAAAGCCTGGACATGGGTCGCCCCGAGGTCGAGCGCCGCCTCGACCTGGCCCTCGTCGAAACGCTGCAGCCGGGCAATGAAGACCAGCATGCAATAGGAGGCGATGAAGGAGGATTGGCCGAGCACCGTGAGGAAGACGCCGTGATAGAACAGGCTGTCGCGGCCGAGCCCGAAAAAATGGGCGACCCGGTCCCAGAATAGCACCGTGGCGATGCCGATGACGATGCCTGGCATGAGGATCGGCGAGGTCACGATGGTGTAATAGGCGGCTCTTGCCCGCGGGAAGATCTGGGTGAGGAGGAGCGCGCCGGCGAGCCCGAGGATCAGCGACAGGATGACCACGAAGACGCCGATGATGGCGGTGAGCTCCAGCCCTTCGAGGACGCGCGAGTCGTTGGCAAGCCGGTCGAACCATTCGAAGGTCAGGCATTCCCATGGCAGCACCCGCGGGAAGCTCGAGGAGTTGAAGGCGGTGATCGCCATGATGACCAGCGGGCCGAGCAGGAAGCCGAAGAACAGCAGGAGATAGGCGAGAACCGCGAGACGGGTGAGCAGCTTCATCTGCCGATCTCGCCGAGCTTCACCTTGAAGATGCGCATCATCAGGAGCACGAACAGCGTGCACACCACGAGCAGGATGACGGCGTAGGCAGCGCCGCGCGACCAGTTCACGCTCTCGAAGAAGGTGCGGTAGATGATCTGGGTGAACCACAGGCTCGAGGGACCGCCAAGGATCTGCGGTGCCGCAAGGGCGCCGGCCGCCAGCATGAAGACGATGGTGCATCCGGACGTGATGCCCGGCTTGGCGAACGGAATGACCACCCGCCAGTGAATGCGCCACCATGGCGCGCCCATGTCGCGCGCCGCCTCGATCTGATTGCGGTCGAGGCTCTCGATGGCATTGTAGATCGGAAAGACCATCAGAAGCACATAGGCATAGGCGAGGCCAGCATAGAGCGCCACGTTCTCGCGCACGAAATCGATGGGCGCATCGATGATGCCGAGGCCGATCAGAATGCCGTTGATGATGCCGCTCGCCCCGAAAATGATGCGAAAGGCGAAGGCACGGAGAATCTCGTTGATCCAATAGGGAACGATCAGCGCCAGCGCGAGGACGCGGGCCATGCGGCCTTGGGCGACCTGCGCGAGATAGAAGGCGATCGGGTAGCACAGGACGAGGTCGAGGATGGTGACGAAGATCGCCGCGACCAATGTCCGTGCGAACACGGCGAGATCGAGATAGTTGTAGCCGTCGGGATTGCCGGGATAGCCGAACAGGAAATAGCGGTAGTTGGCGAGGGTATAGACGTCCTCCGGACCGCCCTGCTGGTAGGGCGGGAGGTCATAGCTGAAGGAGAAGTCGAGCATCGCGAGCTGCGGCAGGATGATGATCAGGAAAATCCAGAGCAGCACCGCCACAAGGATGTAGCCGCCAACGAAGAAGCCGTTGCGGGTGAAGAACGTCCCGAGCCAGCTCTTGGTCGGCATGCGCGTCAAGCCTCAGTCGGCGGCCAGCTTGCCCTTCGGCAGCGCCACCGCCTTTGCCGGGTCATAAGCAAGGACGATCTCCTCGCCCGCCGAATGGCTGCGCGCATGCCCCTGATTGACCAGCGAGACC
>JBIOYR010000002.1:0-22060 GCA_044870245.1 Aestuariivirgaceae bacterium
TTGGCCATCACCACCCGATCGAAGCCATAATGGCGCGCCACCTGCAGTTGCTGCACCGTCCCGATGGTGATGGCGTAGGCGCCGTCGTCGATCTGGCGACCGAACAGCTGCGGGCTCATCGTCGTCTTGCCGTGCGGCGAGATCCGCGCGCCTGACATCGCGAGGAAGCGTCTCATCCAGTCGCCATTGTGGCTGAGCGCCGACTCCTTCAGCACCGCCAGCGGCAAGGGCAGATCCTCGCGCAGCACGTTCCAGCCCTGCCGGCCGATGTCGCCGAGCGCCATGCGCCCGAGCCCGCCCGGCATGCCCTTGATCGTTTCGTCGACGGGACTTGCCTCGATTGCCTGAAGATCGATCACTTGAATTCCGACGTGAGGAGGTGCCGAATGGCAGGGTAGACTGATTTTTGGTGCTCGGCATAGAGGGTCGGCGCGGTGTCCGGAGACATTATCGACGAGCTTGGCCTCACCCGCCTGATCAATGTCTCGGGAACCGAGACCGTGTTCGGTGCAAGCCCGGTGAGCCCCGAGGTCACGCGTGCCATTGCTGCAATCCTGCCGCACGCTGTGGACATGGCCGAGCTTCAGCGCCTTGCGAGCCGCACCATCGCCGAAGCCACCGGCGCGGAGGCGGGATGCATTACCGGCTGCACCTCGGCGAGCATTGTCATCGCCGCTGCCGCCTGCATGACGGGTCTCGATCTCGCGCGGATCGAGCAGCTTCCGGACACTGCCGGCATGAAGAACGAGATCGTCATCCAGAAGGGCCATGCGGTGAATTACGGCTCGACGATCACCGGCGACATCCGACTTGCCGGCGCCCGCGTCGTCGAGTTTGGCTCAAGCCTCGAGACCGGCGTCTATCAGCTGCGCGCCGCACTGAGCGACGCCACCGCGGCCGCCTTCTACGTCATCTCCCATCACGCCGCGCCGACCGGCATGATCCCGTTGCCGCTTTACGTTGAAACCTGTCACGCGCGTGGCGTGCCGGTGGTTGTCGATGCCGCTGCCGAATATGGCTGGCGCGGCATGCTGGCGACCGGCGCCGATCTCGTGCTGTTCAGCGCGCAAAAGGCGCTTGGCGGCCCGACCGCCGGCATCATCGCCGGCAGGCGCGACCTGGTGCGCGCCTGCTATGCCCAGAGCCGCGGCATCGGCCGTCCCATGAAGGCTGGCAAGGAGGCGGTGGTCGGGGCCATTGCCGCCTTGCGCCGCTGGATGTCGCTCGACCACGCATTCATCAGGCAGCAGGTGGAGAGCGGCGCCGACCATGTCGCGCGACGGCTTTCGGGCATCGCCGGTGTGACCGCCATCCGCGCCGCCGACGAGACCGGCAATCCCTTCAGCCGGGTCCACCTTCTCATCGACAGCGCCCGGGCCGGTTTCAGCGCCGACGGTCTTGACGCCGAGCTCAAGCAACGCAAGCCCCGCCTGATCCTGCGATCGCTGCAGGCCGATCGCGGCGTCCTGCAGATCGATGTCCGGCGGCTTGACTCGGCCGGCCTCGATGATCTCTGCGAGCGCCTCCTCGCCGCCATCGAAGCTGCCCGCCATAATGGCGCGACGTCATCACCCGAGCCACCCGCCGATCGGTCGGCGAGGAGCGTCCTCGACTGGCTTGATGAAAATTGACAGTGCACGATCCGTTATGCGAGCGTCAGGACCGATGCCGGCTCGATATGAAGCCGGATCATCGTCTGTAGCGGAGGTGGCGATGTGCGACTGTCTTCCTCGTTCTTCGGGCGGAGATCGGCGCCCGCTCACTCTGGCGACCTTGTTCGCTGCGGCCTTCCTTCTCGGGACGACGAGCTTCGCCGCCGCCGCCGAGTATCATCAGGCGCCGATGCTCGAGGACATGGTCAAGGCTGGCAAGCTGCCTCCGGTCGAGCAACGCCTGCCGGAGAATCCGCGCGTCGTGACGCCGGTGGAGAAGGTCGGCACCTATGGCGGCACCTGGCGCTCCGGCATGGTCGGCGGCTCGGACCGCAACTGGCTCTTCCGAATTGCCGGCTATGAACCGCTTCTTGCTTGGGATCGCGAATGGACCGGCAAGGTCGTGCCCAATCTCGCCGAGGAGGTGACCAGCAACGATGCCGCCACCGAGTTCACCGTCAAGCTGCGCAAGGGGCTGAAATGGTCCGACGGCAAGCCTTTCGGCAGCGACGACATCGGCTTCTTCGTCAATGACATCGTCAGCAACAAGGAGCTGCTGCCCAACGCGATCGATTGGATGGTGAGCGGCGGCGAGCCGGGCAAGTTCGAGAAGATCGACGACTCCACCTTCAAGATCACGTTCAAGGAACCCTATGGCGTTTTCCCGCAGCGCCTGGCCAGCGTCTACGGCGTTCAGATGACGATGATGGCGAAGCATTATTGCTCGCAGTTCCATCCCGCCTACAACAAGGATGGCGTCGCGGCGCTCGCCAAGGAGGCAGGCGTCCAGAACTGGACCGAGCTCTTCATCAAGAAGTGTGCGGTCGACACCGAGGCCAATGAGCGCTGGCAGAATCCCGAGCGTCCGACCATGGAGCCTTGGGTCATCAAGGACCCCTATGTCGGCGGCGCGACACTCGTGACACTGGTGCGCAACCCCTATTACCACAAGGTTGATACCGCAGGTAACCAGCTGCCCTATATTGACGATCTGCGCATATCGGTGAATGCCGACAAGCAGACGCTGGTGCTGAAGGTCGTCAATGGCGAGATCGACTACCAGGACCGCCATGTCAACGCCAATTCCAACCGGCCGGTCTTTCTCGATGCCGCGGCCAAGGCCGATATCCGCCTGGTCGACGGTCCCAATGCCGACATGAACACGACCGCAATCTCGCTGAACCTCACCCACAAGGATCCGGTGAAGCGGGAGATCTTCAACAACAAGGATTTCCGCATCGGCCTCAGCCATGCGATCGACCGCAAGGCGATCATCGACTCGGCCTTTGTCGGCCAGGGCGAGCCATGGCAGGCGGCGCCCCGCAAGGAGTCGCCCTATTATGACGAGCGACTGGCCAAGCAGTACACGGAGTACGATGTCGCCAAGGCCAACGAGTTCCTCGACAAGGCCTATCCCAAGAAGGACGGCGAGGGCTTTCGCCTGGGTCCCGACGGCAAGCGCATCACTTTCAACATCATGGTGATCCCGGCGCTGGGTGATTTCCTCGACTCCACCCAGCTCGTCGCGCAGTACTGGCAAGCCGTCGGGATCGACGCCAAGGTGCAGACCGTCGACCGTACCCTGTTCTACGACCGCAAGGACAACAACGAGCATGATGCCGCTGTCTTCCTCGGCAGCGGCGGCATGGCCGATGCCCTGTTCGAGCCCACCTTCTACTTCCCGTTCTGGAACGAGTCGCTGTTCGCCGTGCCATGGGGCAACTGGTACGCTTCCGGCGGCAAATCCGGCGAGGAGCCTCCGGCGGCGGTCAAGAAGCAGATGGACCTCTATCGCGAGATCACCAAATATTCCGATCCCACCAAGCAGGTCGCCCTGATGAAGCAGCTGCTCGATATTGCGGCCGATCAGTTCTACGTCATCGGCGTCAGCACGCCCGGGCCGCTCTATTCGGTGGTCAAGAACAACATGCACAATGTCTACCCACGGCCCTTCGCCTGGACTTACCCGAGCCCGGTGGCCAGCAATACGGAGCAATACTATTTCGACCAGGCGCAATGACGGGCAAATGAGACCTCGAACGGCGTAGCGGCAAGCGAAGGAGCGAAACCCGCAAGGACGATGCTCAATTTTCTGCTCCGGCGTCTGTTATGGATGATCCCGTCGTTCTTCGCCGTTTCGGTGGTCGCCTTCATCATCATCCAATTGCCGCCCGGCGACTTCGTTACGAGCTACGCCGCCGATCTCGCTACCTCGGGCTCGCCCGCCAATGCTGAACAGCTTCAGGCGCTGCGCGTGCGCTACGGCCTCGATCAGCCGCTGCCGGTCCAATATCTGCGCTGGATCGGCAATGCCCTCCATGGCGACCTCGGCGTATCGTTCGAATACCGGGCGCCGGTGGCCGACCTCATCTGGAACCGTCTGGGAATGACGGCGCTCGTCGCCTTCTGCACGTTGCTGTTCGTGTGGGTCATCGCCTTTCCGGTCGGCGTATATTCGGCGCTGCGCCAATACAGCGTCGGCGACTACGTCATCACCTTCCTCTGCTTTCTCGGCATGGCGACGCCGAATTTCCTGCTCGCGCTGTTCGTCATGTATCTCTCGGTCGTGTTCCTCGGCTATTCGGTGGGTGGCCTGTTCTCACCCGAATTCGTGCATGCCGCCTGGTCGCTCGAGCGCGTGGCGGATCTGCTGAAGCATTTGTGGCTTCCGGTCGTGGTCCTCGGTGTCGCCGGGATTGCCGCGCTCGTGCGCATCATGCGCGCCAATCTGCTCGACGAGCTCGGCAAGCCCTACGTCGAGACGGCGCGCGCCAAGGGGCTCGCCGAGATCGCCCTGACGCTGCGCTATCCGACGCGGGTGGCGCTCAACCCGTTCGTCAGCACCGTCGGCTGGGTGCTGCCGGTGCTCGTTTCCGGCGAGGTGATCGTCTCGAGCGTGATGAGCCTGCCGACCGCCGGACCGGTGTTGATCCAGGCATTGAAAACCCAGGACATGTATCTCGGCGGCGCCCTGATCATGTTCCAATGCATCCTGGTGCTGATCGGAACCCTGCTGTCCGACCTGCTGCTCGTCTGGCTCGATCCGCGGATCCGCTATGACCGTTAGTGCGCCGGCAGCTGCCGGCGATCCCTCGCCGCTGGACGCCGTCCCTCTCGGACGGGTCGGCTCCGCATCGCAGCTCAGGCTGATGTGGATCCAGTTCAAGCGCCATCGCATGGCGATGGTGAGTGCCGTCGTGCTGCTCGTGATCTACCTGATGGCCGCCTTCTGCGAGTTCCTCGCGCCCTTCAGCCCGGTCGCCTTCAATCCCCGTTACACCTATGCGCCGCCGCAGCAGCTCCATCTGTTCGACCGCGATGCCGACGGACGACTGGTCTGGCGTCCCCATGTCAATGGCTACAAGGTCACAATCGACCCGGTCGCGCTCCGCCGCATCTTCGTTGTCGACGACAAGGTGAAGCACCCGGTCGGGCTCTTCGTGGCGAGCGAGCCCTATCAGATGTGGGGTTTCATCGCCCTGAGGACCAAGCTCATCGGTCCGCTGGTCAAGGGCGATCCGATGTATCTGCTGGGCGCCGATCGACTGGGTCGCGACATGTTGAGCCGCATCCTCTACGGCACGCGCATCTCGATGACCATCGGGCTGATCGGCGTGACGCTCAGCCTGTTCCTCGGCATCGTCCTTGGCGGCCTCTCCGGCTATTATGGCGGCTGGGTCGACAATGTCATTCAACGCACCATCGAGTTTGTCCTGTCGCTGCCCACCACACCGCTATGGCTCGGCCTTGCTGCCGCCATGCCGACCAACTGGCCGCCGCTGCGCATCTATCTCTGCATCACCATCATCCTGTCGCTGATCGGTTGGACAAGCCTTGCCAGGGTGGTGCGCGGCCGTTTCCTGTCGCTTCGCACCGAGGATTTCGTGACCGCCGCCCGTCTCGATGGCGCCCGCGAATCGCGCATCATCTTCCGCCATATGGCGCCCTCCTTCATCAGCCACATCATTGCCGAGGTCAGCCTCGCCATTCCGGGCATGATCCTCGCCGAAACGGCATTGAGCTTCCTCGGGCTCGGTCTCCAGCCGCCGATGGTGAGCTGGGGCGTCCTCCTTCAGGAGGCTCAGAACATTCGCGCCATCGCCACCGCCCCCTGGCTGTTTGCTCCGGGGATCGCCGTGGTCATCGCGGTGCTTGCTCTCAATTTCGTCGGCGACGGCCTGCGCGATGCCGCCGATCCCTATCGTCAATAGGGCTTTGCCATGGCCGAGTCGCAGACTGATATCGTGCTCGAGGTGAAGGATCTCAGCACCTGGTTCGAAACCCGGCACGAGACCGTCAAGGCCGTCGATCATGTCAGCATGACAATGCGACGAGGCCGAACGCTCTGCGTCGTCGGCGAGAGCGGCAGCGGCAAGAGCGTCACCGCTCGCTCGATCCTCAACATCGTGCCGAAGCCTGGCCGGATTGTCGGCGGTCAGGTGCTGCTGCACGACAGCTCGCCCGAGCAGGCGCCGGGAAAGCCGATCGATCTTGCAGCACTCAACCCCAAGGGGCGCCGGATTCGCAGCATCCGCGGGCGGGAGATCGCCATGATCTTCCAGGAGCCGATGGCGAGTCTCAGTCCGGTCCACACCATCGGCGCGCAGATCATCGAGGCGATCCGGCTCCACCGCCGGATGAGCCATGCGCAGGCGCGTGCTCATGCGATCGAGATGCTCGATCGGGTGAAGATCCCGCGACCGGCCCAGGCCATCGACAGCTACCCCTTCGAGTTCAGCGGCGGCATGCGCCAGCGCGCCATGACCGCGATGGCGCTGGTCTGCGAGCCCAAGCTTCTGATCGCCGACGAGCCGACCACCGCGCTCGACGTCACCACGCAAGCCGAAATTCTCGATCTCATGAAGGCGCTGCAGTCGCTCTATGGCATGGCGCTGATGTTCATCACCCATGACATGGGCGTCGTCGCCGAGATCGCCGACGAGGTCGCGGTCATGTATCAGGGCGAGGTGGTGGAGCATGGGCCGGTCAACGACATCTTCGCTGCCCCGCAGCACCCCTACACCCAGCGCCTCCTGAGCTCCGTGCTGGTTCTCGAGCGTCGCTCGCACCGCGCACTTCGGGCCCCGAGCCGCGCCGCGACGGACAGCATTCTCGACGTCGAGAATCTCGGCATGCGATTCGAAAGCCGTGGCGGCATTTTCAGCCGGTCCGCCGGTCAGCGCGTGCAAGCCCTGGAATCCATCCGCTTCAGCCTCGGTCGTGGCGAGACGCTCGGTATCGTCGGCGAGAGTGGCTCCGGCAAGACCACGCTCGGCCGCTGCGTTCTTCGCATTCTCGAACCGACTGCAGGCCATATCCGATTCAAAGGCCGCAACCGCCAGCCTGTCGACCTCGCAGCCCTGCCGGCACCGGCGATGAAGCCCTACTGGCAGGCGATGCGCATGATCTTCCAGGACCCCTTCGCATCGCTCAATCCCCGGATGACGCTGTTGCAGATCATCGGCGAGCCTCTGCGCAATTACGGCGTCGCCGCGGGAAGCGAGCTCGAGGATCGGGTGGCGCTTCTCATGCAGCGTGTCGGGCTCTCGCCCGAGACCATGCGGCGCTACCCGCATGCCTTCAGCGGCGGCCAGCGCCAGCGCATCGGCATCGCCCGGGCGATCGCGCTCAAGCCGGAGCTGATCGTTGCCGACGAGGCGACCTCGGCGCTCGATGTTTCACTTCGCGCGCAGATCCTCGACCTGCTGCTCGATCTCGGTCACGAGCTCGAGCTCAGCTACATCATCATCAGCCACGATATCAGCGTGATCCGCTACATGTGCGACCGTGTCGCCGTGATGCATCGTGGACGGATCGTCGAGATCGGCGAGACGGCAGCGGTGTGCGATGATCCGCAGCATCCCTACACGCGCTCGCTGATCTCCGCCATCCCGAAACCTGATCCGCTGAAGCGCGGCCGGACAGGTCGCATTCGCTATCAGCCGGACAGCGCGGCCTGAACTTAACCCCGGCGTTTGAAGCCTTCCGCCACGAAGGGTCCGCCTTGAAACTTGACCTCGGGGGCCTCCGGATCGCGTTGGTCGCCGTCGGGAATCAGTGTCGCGGCGAACCGTTCCGCATTGTCCTGCGGTTGATAGACGACATTGGCTGCCGCACCATTGCTCCACCAGCTTCGGTCGTTGTCGGAAACGCCGTAGAGGATGGTGCAGCCGAGGCGCGGCGCGGCAAAGCAGGCCGTGATCATGCGCAGCAGGTCTTCATAGCTTTGCCAGGTCGACAGATGGCGCGGGTCGCTTGGCTCGGGTTTTGCCGTCCCGATCCTAAGGCAGGCGATCTCGAGCCCGTATTTGTCGGCATAGAGGCTTGCGAGATCCTCGCCGAATGCCTTGCTCACCCCATAGAGCGAGTCTGGCCGTGTACGAACATTGGCATCGAGCCGGTCGCCGCGCGTGTAGAAGCCGATCGCATGGTTGGAGCTGGCATAGACGATGGGCCCGCCCCCATGGCGTCGCGCTGCCTCGAAGACATTGTAGGTGCCGACGATATTGGCAGCGAGGATCTTGTCCCAATCCGTTTCGTAGGAGATGCCGCCGAAATGGATGATCCTGCCCACCCCCTTCACCAGCCGGTCGACGGCATCCGCATCGGCAAGATCGGCAATCACCAGATCCTCGCCCGGCATTGCCGGCGCCGGATCATTGATATCCGATGAGCGCAGCTTCCCGTAAAGCGCAATCAGGCGCGGCCGCAGCCACCGTCCGAGAACACCGGCGGCGCCGGTCAGCAGCAAAGGGCGGGAATCTGTCATTGTTTCCGTCACCTTGATTGAGCCTGGGACGGGCTGTCCCACACGTCCTTCTTCTTCAGCAGCCGCTCGAAAGCGGCCGCGATCGCCAGCAGCCGGGCCTCGCTGCCGGGGCGTCCGATGAGCTGCATGCCGACCGGCATGCCGACCTGGTCGCGGCCCACCGGAATCGTCACGGCGCACAATCCGAGAAAATTGACAACGCAGGTGTTGCGCAACATGCGCAGATTGGTTCGATGATAGGTGTCATCGTCGGCAATCTCGGAAATCGGCGGCGGCGAGATCGGCACCGTCGGGCAGATCAGCGCATCGACTTCGTGCAGCGCTGCCGCGGCGCCGGCGCCGAGCGTGGCGTAACGTTCCTTGCGTTGCAGATAATCCCACGCGGGCAGCGTGGAGCCCGCCTCCATCCGCTTGCGCACGCGCGGATCGAGCGTCTCGATCCAATCCGGCAGATCGCGCGACAGGAAACTGTAGAGTTCCGCCGAGACGATGCCGCCGCGATGATAGAGCTCATAGACCTCGCCCGCCCCGGGCAGAACGAGATCGCTTCGAACCGCGCCGACCGCCGCGGCCAGCCGAAGCGCTTCCTCGACTCGCTCCGCCACGCCGGGATCGGTCGCCTCCCAGAAGAAGGGTTCGGCCATCGCGAGCTTCACGCCTCCGAGATCATCCAGCAGCAGCACCGCCTCGCCGTCGATGCTTTCGAAAACGAAGGCGGCATCGGCCGCGCTTCGCGTGAGCGTGCCTGGCGTGTCGAAGGTCAGGCTCAGCGGAACGATGCCATCGGTCGGCCACCGCCCCTTGGTGGTCTTCACGCCCACTGTGCCGGTGACGCTGGCTGGAATCCGCACCGAGCCGCCTGTGTCGGTGCCAAGCGCGACAAGCGCCGTGCCCTCTCCCAAGGTGACGCCAGCGCCGCTGCTCGAGCCCCCGGGCGAGCGATGGACCTTCCGGTCCTGCGGGTTCCATGGCACCGGCCAATGGGCGTTCACGCCAAGTCCCCCGAACGCGAACTCGACCGAATGCGACTTGCCCATCATGACCGCAAGCTGCCGCCGCAGCCTGCGCACGACCGCGCCTTCCTGCCGCCAGCGTGCCGGAAGCTCGCGTGGGCTGCCGGCGAAGATCGGCAGAACCTCCAGGCCATAGATGTCCTTGACCGACACCGGGATGCCTTGCAGCACGCCAAGCCGATGGCCGGCGGCGAAGGCCGCATCGGCCGCCGCTGCCTGCCGCCTGGCAAGATCGGGCGCCCAGCTCTTATAGGCATTGAGCGAGGGATCATGGCGCGCCTGCGCCGCCTCGATAAGCGCGCGGGCGGTGATCTTGCCTTCCGCGAGCGCAGCGCTGATGGCGGCCAGCGGTTGGTCGAGCGGATCCATCATCGCTGTCTACACCATGATGTCGCCGCCATTGGGATTGAACGTCGCGCCGATATAGAATCCCGCTTCCTCGCAGGCGAGGAGCAGCGCGGTGGGCGTGATCTCGTCGACCCTGCCCTGCCGGTTCACCACCAGCTCCGACTGCTTCTTGCTCGCCCATTCCGGCGGCAGCTTCATCGCCGTGTCGATCGGACCCGGGCAGATCGCATTGACGACGATGTTGTCGGCCGCGACCTCATAGGAGAGTGACCGCGTCAACCCCAATATGCCGGCCTTGGCCGCGGCATAGTGGGCCATTCCGGCGGCCCCCTTATGGGCGAGCTGCGAGCTGATGTTGATGATCCGGCCATAGCGCTTCCGGCGCATTGCCGGCAGCACGGCGCGGGTGCAGAGGAACACGCTCTTGAGATTGATCCGGATCATCTCGTCCCACATCGCCGTGCTCATCTCCGCGAGCAGCGACACTGTGCAGATCCCGGCATTGTTGACGAGGATGTCCGGCGAACCGAAGCGATCGATGATCGTGGCGAAGGCTTTGGTCACCGCCGCCTCGTCGCTGACGTCGATCGTGAGCGCCAGGCTCCGGCGACCACGATCCGCAACCGCCGTCGCGGTTCGCGCCGCCCCATCGGCATTCTTGTCGATCACCACGACATCGGCACCCTCATCGGCATAGGTGAGGGCGATCCCCTCGCCGATCCCCGAACCCGCCCCTGTCACTACTGCGATGCGGTTTGCGAGCTTGCCCATGGCCTGACCGCCGCTCATCTCTTCGCACCGATCCAGGCGAGAGTCTCGGCCGTCGTCATGCGCCGGCAGTAGCCCTTGAACAAGTCGATCGCATGTTCGTGGCGTTCCTTCGAGAATGTCGCGCAGCCATCGGTGACGCAGATCGGGTAGAAGCCTTGATCCGCAGCATCGCGCACCGTGTGATCGACGCATTGGTCGGTCAGGAAGCCGGTGACCACCAGCGTCTCGATCCCGATATTGCGGAGAAGATAGGCGACATTGGTCGAGTTGAAGAGGCCTGAGGAGGTCTTCGAAAGGACGATGTCGTCATCGCCCGGCGCCAGCATTTCCAGCACCTTCGCATCCCACGAACCTTTGGCGATGAAGAACCGCGACAGCTTGTAATCGAGGCTGCGGTCGCGGCCATCCGCAGTCAGGTTCTCCATCACCGTGTACATCACCTCGGCCTTGGCGTTGCGGAAACCGGCAATCAGCGCCTGCAGGTTCGGCAGCACCACCTCGCGCAATTGTCGATCGAAATAGGGCTCGCGCCTCGCGACGTCGGGGTTCCACACATGGTTCTGCGCATCGACCAGGAGAAGGCAGGTGCGTTTGGGATCGAACCGACCTTCGCGGGTGAGAGCGGCGTCTTCCTTGCGTTCCTGTGTCATGTCGACCTCTAGTAGACCACAAGATAGCGGCGGCAGCGCTCCTCGCCGTCGAAATCCTTGGCGAAATCGAGCTCGGCCTTCTTGGCATCGCGATAGGCGGTGAAGAAGCGCGGCGGCAGAAAGCCCTGGACCGTCTCGTCGGCATCGAGCGCTGCCAGCGCTTCGCCGAGATTCGACGGCAACCGCACGATGCCGCGCTTCTTGCGCTCTGCCTCCGGCAGGCTGCCGGACTCCTGGTTGAGAGTCGGCTCCGGCAGCGGGAGGTTCCGGCGGCAGCCCTCGAGACCGGCCCGCAGCAGCACCGCGAGCTGAATATAGGGATTGGCCGTGGCATCGGCGGCACGATACTCGAAATTGAATTGCTCGGCCTCGCTCTTCTCCGACGTGGCGAAGGTCGGGCAGATGCGGATGCCCGCCTCGCGATCGCGGAACCCGATATTGGACCAGGCGGCGCTCCAGGTGTTCGGCACCATCCGGAGATAGGAAACCGGCGTTGGCGCGGTGAAGACGCAGAGCGCCGGCATGTGCTTGAGAATGCCGGCGAGGAACTTGGCCGCGATCGCGCTCACGCCATAGGGGCCTTTGGGATCGTGGCTCAGCGGCTTCCCGGACTCGTCCCACAGGCTCATATGGATATGGAGACCGTTGCCGATGCCGGTGGTCGCGACGCGCGGCGTAAATGTCACTGTCTCGCCGAAGCGCATGGCGGTCGCGCGCGCCATCTCGCGCACCATGATCGCCTTGTTGCAGGCGATGAGCGGCTCCTCGGGTGGAAAGGTCACCTCGAACTGATTGTGGGCGAACTCGGCCAGATAGCCATCGGCCTCGACGCCGCACTGGTCGAGCGCCCAAAGGAAGACCTCGCCGAAATTGCCATGCTGGCGGACGGCATCGAGCGCATACATGTGCCCTTCGCGACCATTGCCGCCGGAATAAACGAACTCATGCTCATAGGCGACCCGCATCACGATGCCGGTCTCGCGGCGGAGATCCGCGGCAGCGTTGCGCAGCAGATTGCGCGGGCAGCAATCCCACGGGGTGCCGTCGGTCTCGAGAATATCGCACAGGAAGAAGTGCTCTTTCGCTTGCCCGTCGCCGAAATCGACATTGGCCTCCGCATCGCGGGCAGGCATCATCAGCACATCGCCATAGGGACCCCATTGCGACGGCGCGATCGGGCCGAGCGGGGTGAACATGATGTTGGTCGGGGTCCAGCCGACCCCGCTCTTCAGCCTCTTCTCCAGATAGCGGGTGGGGAACCCTTTGCCGCGCAGCTGCCCGGAGATGTCCGCATAGCAGAACATCGTCAGCGGTTCGCGATTCATCGTGCGGGCCTCCTTGATTTGCCGTTTCCAGCCGTCTTTCTGCCGGCGCCGAACGGCGCGCTTTCCAGATGGAAAGGTTTCCTCAGCACCTCGAGCGTCTCGATGCGCCGCTTGGCGCCCTCGCCCAGCCGCTCGACGGCAAGGGCGATCAGCACCTCGACCACCGCGAGGCCGCCGACCGCGCTGTCGAACGCGGTCGGGACCTCGACCGGACAGGCAATCACATGCCGGGCCAGCGCCGCGATCGGCGAGCTCCAGATATCGGTGACGAGAATGATCGCTGCGCCTTGCGCCGCCGCACCGCTGGCAAACTCCAGCACATCGCGCTGATAGCGCCGGAAATCGAACACCACCAGCACATCGCCGCGCCTGACATCGAGCAGATAATCGGCCCAGCTGGCGCTGCCCTCGCCGACCAGTCGCACGCCGGACCTCAGCTCGCGCAGGCAATGATGGAAATAGGTGGCGAGCATCTGGGTGAAGCGGCCGCCCAGGCAGAACACCGCACGCTCGGGGTCGCAGATCAGTCGGGTGATCTCGGCATAGTCCTTGCTTGGCACCGCGCGAAGCGCCCGCTCGATATTGCTGCAAATGGCCAGTCCCACCCGCTCATGAATGTCGCTGCCATCGCCCCAGCTCGGTCGCGCCGCGTAGCGCGCCAGCGGACTCTGAAGCTGGCTCTGCACCTCGCTGCGCAGCGCATTCTGGAACGCCGCATAGCTGGCGAACCCCAACCGATTGACGAAGCGCAAAATGGTCGGACCGCTGGTGCCGGCGCGCTTGGCAAAGCGTGCAACCGTTTCCAGCCCCGCCACCGGATAATGGTCGAGGAGCGCCCGGGCAACACGCTGCTCCGCTACGGTGTAGCGATGCAGATGGCGCCGCACGCGTTCCGCGATCGGTCGGCGGTCGCCAGCGCGGTCCTGCGCCTCGTCACGCTCGATCGAAGCCGATGCACCACGCCTCATCCGCCGAGCACTCCCGACCGATCGACCACGCGGGGAAGGATGCGCGCCAGGCGCTCCGCCCATTCGCGCTGGCCCGCCCCCTCGCCGATCAGATCCTGTCGGATCTCGATCTCCACATAGGGCAGCCCCCTTCCCTCGCAGTGAACCGGGACGGTGTAGTCCACCTCGATATCGACATTGTAAGGCTCGTTGCGGCCGACGCAGAGCTCCGGCTCCTCCGCGAGCAATGCCAGCAGCGGCTCGCCGAGCCGCCAGTCATGATGCGCGATGACGCCGATATGCCAGGGGCGAAACCTCATATCGGCAGCAAGGCGCGGCGTGCAGCTGTGCATGCAGATGATCGCTGTGGAGAGCCCGTCGGCCACACGCCGATCCAGCAACCGGTCGATCGCATCGTGATAGGGCCGCATGATCTCGGTTTCGCGCGCGGCCTTGTCGGCCGCGCTCAATCCGCGTTTTCCCGGGACGTCGGTCCCGTCGCTTCGCGCCATGATCGACTGCGACGAGCCGACCCGCCGGTTGCAATCGATCACCAGGCGCGAATAGGGTTGGCAGACATAGGCGGCACCGAGCAGATCCGCGAGCCGTGAGGTGACGCCAAAAATGCCGATGTCCCAGCCGATATGCCGGTTAAGCTCGGCCTCGCTCAGGCCAAGCCTGTCGAGGCGTCGCGGAACCGCCAGTCCGGCGTGATCGGAGAGAAAGACGAACGGCGAGGTGCCTGCGGGATTTTGCAGTATCACCGGCTCGGGATCGTCGGGGCCAAGCAATCGGCTCATGACATCACGCTGCTCAGGTCTCGGTCATCGATTCGCGTCGCCGCAAGCAGGCGTGGTGCCCACTTGCGGCGGCGATGGATCTCGGTCAGCCTTCCGGCGTGACGGTACTCTTCAGATTCACCTTGCCATGGTCGTCATACATGATGGCGACCGGCTTGCTCGGGATCCGGCTGCCGTTCTTGAAGGCGATCTTGCCGGTGACCGCCGGATAGTCGGAGGTCTCGTTAAGCGCCTTGGTGATCGCCGCCGGATCGGTCGAGCCGGCCCGCTTGATCGCATCGGCGACCAGTCCCATGGCATCGTAGCCGAGCGCCGCAAAGGCGTTCTCCGGCGGGTTGCCATAGGCCTTCTGATAGGCCTCGCGGAACGCATTGGCCGTGCCGGTGTCGAGGCCGGCATAGGCATGCGTGGTGAAGTAGACATTGTCCGACAGGTCCGGCCCCGGCACCGTCGAGATGAGGTCGGTATCATAGCCATCGCCACCCAGGATCGGCAGCTTGATCCCGGCCTCGCGGACCTGCTTGATGATGATGCCCGCAGTATCGGGTCCGGAGGACGCAAACAGCGCCTGCGCGTCCGGATTGGCCTTGAGCCGCGACACCAGCGCCGAGAAATCCTTGTCCTCGGTCATGTAGATGTCGTTGAGCAGCACCTTGCCGCCGAGCTGGGTGAAGCGATCCTGGAAGTATTTCGACAGGCCCTTGGTGTAATCCATGGCGTTGTCGGTCCACATGACGATGTTCTTCACGCCGAGCGTGTTGTAGGCATATTCGGCCATCGCATGCGCTTGGACATCATCGGCGAAGCAGGCGAGGAACATCTCGCTCCCAACCATGTCCGGCAGGTCCGGCGAGGTGGCGCCCGATGTCACGAACGGAATCCCTTGCGCCTGGAACAGCGGTGCCGAGGCCAGCGCGAAAGTCGTGTCGCTATGGCCGATGCCGGCGACCACGCCCTCCATCGACACGGCGCGCTTGGCGCCGGTTGCCGCCTCCTTCTGATCGTTTTTGGTATCGATGGCGGTGAGCTCGATCATCCGTCCACCGAGCAGCCCGCCGGCATCGTTGATCTGCTTCGCCATCAGCTTGGCGCCGTTGAGCGACGGCCCGTCGATCGAGGCGAGGCCGCCGGCGCTGAGATTGTAAAGCGCCACGATCTTGATCGGATCGGCTGCCCTGGCATGGGGCGCGGCCGCGATCAAGCCGATGACGGCAGCGACCGTCATCACTCTCGATAGCATCGATTTCATAGTCACACCTCCCTATGGCATTTTGACCCGGAACGGGTCGGTTGGCGGCCGTGCATTCTTCCGATCCAGCCAAGGAGATCGGGCTCGGCCATTCCGAAGAGGCCTTTCGGCCGAAAGATGAGAACCATGAGCACGGCGACGGCGAGCAGCATCTGGCTCAAGCCGTAGAGGCCCACCGCCTCCTCGACCGGGTGCAGCGCCTCGGTCGCGATCGTCAGCACCGCCGCGGCGAGCGCCGCCCCGGTGATGCTGCCGCTGCCGCCCAGCACCACCATGACGACGAGCTGGAATGCCAGCAGGAAGGTGAAGGAGGTTGGCGTCACCAGCGTGACGAGATGCGCCCACAAGCCACCGGCCACGCCCGCGAAGAAAGCGCCGAGCGCGAAGGACAGGATCCGCGTCCGGGTGATCTTCACGCCGAGGCAGGCGGCTGCCAGTTCGTTCTCGCGGATCGCCAGCATGGTGCGTCCGAGCGAGGAATGTTTAAGGGTCCAGCAGACATAGAGCGTCACCAGCACCCAGCCATAGACCCACCAGAGATTGGTCAGCTCCGGCAGGCCGTTGAGGCCGAGCGCCCCGCGCGTATAGCCGTCGAGATTGGTGGCGAGCCCCTGGATGATGAAGATGAGCCCGAGCGTCGCCACCGCCAGATAGTGCCCCCGCAGCCTGAGCACCGGAAAGCCGACGATGACTGCGACAAGCGTCGCAACGAGCCCGCCGGCAATCAGCGCCGGCAGGAACGGCCATTGCATATGCGAAATCGCCGCCGGCAGATCGGGCAGCAGACGCGTTTTGCGCGCCGGCAGCAGCGTCAGGATCGCGGTGACATAGGCGCCGACCGTCATGAAGGCCGGGTGGCCGAGCGAGAACAGGCCGGTGAAGCCGTTGGTGATGTTGAGGCTGACCGCCAGGATGATGTTGATGCCGACAAAGGCGATGATCGACAGCACATAGGGATCGAGCGTCGCGGTGGCGCCATAGACGAGCACCGCGCCGACGAGGGCGGCGGTGAGGGCGGCGAGCCAGGGCGACAGCCGGTCCATCACGCCCGCTCCTCGGTGCTGCGGCCGAGCAGCCCGTTCGGCATGACGAGCAGGATCACGATCAGGGTCGCGAAGACGAAGACATTGCGGTAGCCGGAATATTCCGGCGGCAGCAGGCCGACGAACAACACCTCGGCGAGACCCAGCACATAGCCCCCGAGCATCGCGCCGCTGATCGATCCGACCCCGCCGATGACCGCCGCGACAAACGCCTTCAGCCCGGGGATCAGCCCCATCAGCGGGCTGATCTGGCTGTATTTGCTGCCCCACATCAGCCCGGCTGCGGCGGCGAGCGCGCTGCCGATCGCGAAGGCCAGCATGATCATGCGGTCGATATTGATGCCCATCAGCCGCGCGACATTGTAATTCTCGGCCGTCGCCCGCATCGCCATGCCGACCTTGGTGAAGCGCACGAACAGCGCCAAGGCGGCCATCAGCAATATCGCCAGCACGACGATCGTCAGATCGATGGCGCGGACCTGCAGCGGGCCGAGGGGGATGAAGGTGCTGAGCCAGGCCGGGACGATGAAGTTCCGCGGCTGCGCCGTCAGCGTCATGATTCCGAGATTCTCGATGACGATCGCTACCGCCAGCGAAGCGATGAAGCCGGTCACCTGCGGCGCCCCGCGCATCGGCCGGAAGGCGATGCGCTCGATCAGCATGCCGACGCCGGCACCGACGATCAGCACGATGACCACCGCCAGCGCGAACGGCGCGTCGAGGGCAACGACGCTCACCAGCATTGCAAAGGCCCCGATGGTGACGATGTCGCCATGGGCGAAGTTGATGAGCCGCACGATGCCGTAGA
Source organism: Aestuariivirgaceae bacterium (assembly GCA_044870245.1). Lineage (GTDB taxonomy): Bacteria > Pseudomonadota > Alphaproteobacteria > Rhizobiales > Aestuariivirgaceae > DATAFF01. Next base: position 17,376 of record JBIOYR010000002.1, read on the forward strand.
TCATCGAGAAGCCGATGGCGATCAGCGCATACATGCTGCCGAGGATGATGCCATTGGCAATCTGCTCCAGGATGTAGGCGCTGCTCATGGTCCCACTCCCAGATAGGCCCGCTGCACCTCGACATTCTGCGCCAGCGCCTTGCCGTCGCCCGCGAGCTTCATGACGCCGGTCTCAAGCACATAGGCGCGATCGGCGAGATCGAGCGCCATAGCCGCGTTCTGCTCGACCAGCAGCACCGCCGTCCCCTCGTCGCGGATGCGCTGCAGAATATCGAAGATCTGCTCGACCAGCTGCGGCGCCAGGCCGAGCGACGGCTCATCGAGCAGCAGGAGCTTGGGCCGGCTCATCAGGGCGCGGCCGATCGCCAGCATCATCTGCTCGCCGCCCGACAGCCGGTTGCCGGGGAGCGCCGCACGCGTCGCGAGGATCGGGAAAAGTTCGTGTACGGCCGCAAGGTCCCGTTCGATGCCGTCGCGGTCGCCGCGCAGATAGGCGCCGACCATCAGGTTCTCGGAGACCGACAGGTTGCCGAAGATCTGCCGGCCTTCCGGGCAATGGGAGATGCCGGCCGCGACGATCCGCTCGGCCCGCATCCGAGAGATGTCGAGGCGCTCGGCGTCGGGCGCGAAGGCGATCCGCCCCTGCTGGCAGCGCAGCAGTCCGGAGATCGCCAGGAGCGTCGTCGTCTTGCCGGCTCCGTTGGCGCCGATCAGCGCCACGATCTCGCCGCGGCGCACCTCGAGATCGATGCCACGAAGCGCGTGCGTGCCGCCGCGGCGGACATGAACGTCCTCAAGCCACAGCATGGGCACCCTCGCGGCGACGGCCGAGATAGGCTTCGATGACGCGCGGATCCTGCTGGATCTGCTCGGGCGAGCCCTCTGCCAGGATCCGGCCCTGATGCATGACCAGGATGCGCTGACAGTGGGTCATGATCATCTTCATGTCGTGCTCGACCAGAATGATGGCGAGGCCGAGCTCGCGGTGGAGCCGTGCGACAGTCGCGCCGAGCTCCGCCGTCTCCAGCGGGTTCATGCCGGCCGATGGCTCGTCGAGCAGCAGCAGCGACGGTTCTGTCGCGAGTGCCCGGGCGAACTCGACCTTGCGCTGGTCGCCATAGGGAAGGTTCGCCACGAGATCATCCGAGCGCGCCGCGAGATCGAGGATCTCGAGCACCGCGAGCGTCCGGTCGCGGATCGCGGCCTCCGAGCGCAGCGCCGCCGGAAAACGCAGGATCGTCGCCCAGAACCCCGCACCATGCCGCATATGGACCCCGACCGCGACATTGTCGATGACCGGCAAGTCGCGGAACAGGCGGATGTTCTGGAATGTGCGCGCCATGCCGAGGCGCGCATTCTGCTCGGGACGGTTTCCGACGACTTCCTCGCCGCGAAAGACGATGCGGCCGCCGCTTGGCCTCACCACGCCGGTCAGCAGATTGAAGGCCGTCGTCTTGCCCGAGCCGTTTGGGCCGATCAGTCCGACGAGCTCGCCCGCAGCGATCGTCAGGTCGAGCTTCTCCAGCGCCCTGACACCGCCGAAATTCTTCCTAAGCCCGACGACCTCGAGCAGCGCCTCGCGGCCAGCCACCTTGGCTCTCCCTGTCATCCGCGCGCCTCGCATGCCGGGCGCGTCTTGATGTTATAAAGAGAAGCACTAGTATCATGCCTCTAACATTTGTTACAAGCTGCCGGCCTGCCGATGACGGACGTCTCAGCATCGCACCGTGACCTGGGGCGCGTTTTGATCACCGGCGCGCGAGGCTTCGTCGGTTCCGCGCTGGTCAGGGCTCTGGCGCAGTCCGAGACCGTCATTGCCAGCGACCTCGCCGGCGACGCCGGGATTGCCGCAGACTTTCGCGCCTGCGACATCACCGATGCCCGGCAGGTCGATGAGCTGTTCGGCTATGATCGATTTGACACGATCATCCATTGCGGCGCCGTTTCCGGCCCGATGGTGATGGCGGACCGCCCGCTCGACATCTGGCGCATCAACGTGTTGGGAACAGCGCATCTGCTCGAAGCCGTGCGGCGACAGGGGCTCGGTCGGTTCGTCCTCTGCTCCTCCTGCTCGGTCTATGGCGCGATGAACGGCACAACGATCGACGAGGATACGCCGCCCGATCCCGGATCGTTCTATGGTGCGAGCAAGCTTGCCGCCGAGCAGGCGATGATCGGCAATGTGCGCGAGCACGGTATCGCCGCAGTGGCGCTGCGATTGGCCTGGGTCTATGGACCCGGTCGCCGGACACCGACAACGCTGGAGGAATTGGTGCGGGCGACACTGGACGGCCGCAGCATCGAGATCGCGGCTTCGCCAGCCGAGATGACGCACTATGTCTATATCGAGGACGTGGTTGCCGGCCTCATCGCCGCATCCGTGTCAAGCCGCATGCCGCGCCTCGTCTACAACATCTCGGCCGGCCGGGGTCTTCCCATGGAGCAGCTCGTCGCCACCTTGCGACAGCTGGCGCCGGCAACCGCGGTAACCTTCGCCGGCCCGAACAATGCCGATATCGGACCGGCAGGCTTCGCGCTCGACAACGCCGAACAGGATCTCGGCTATCGGCCGCAAATTTCGTTGGGCGAGGGATTGAGGCGCTACCGCGACGCGCTACGCTGAGCAACCGGCTCACTGCCGTCGGAAGCAGCCCAGCGAGACGCATTTTCCTGATCGGGCGCGGCAGGCCCGCTGCGCAGAGGCGACCGCATCGGGTTTCCACTGGACCGTGTCGCCATAGACCCAGACCACTCTGCCACCGGCATTATATCCGTAAGCGCATATCCAATTCTCAGGATAATCCTTGAAATCACGGGCGTGGACAGCCGTCGCCAGCCCGCCGGACAGCACCGCCAAAATCGCCCACGTGATTATCCTGGTCATCGAAGATCCTTTCGGTCGACATCAGCTTGGCGATATTCGGTAGAATACCTCCTGAATGCCACGTTCAACTGCTATTAATCATTGTGTTGCCATCGGCTACACTACTGGCGCAACGGTTCTGGCAGGTCAACGATGGATGCACTGCTGAAAGGGTGCGTAGGACTGCTCCTTTTCCTCATCGCATTGATCGCGGTTGCATCCGTTACCCGTGTTCCCGATGCGAATACCGACAGTTCCAGACCTGCCATGTCGAATGTCCTGTCGACGACCTGCCCCCTCAGCACCGTGCAAACTCTGATCGATTCCAAGCAGCTCAGCCCCCTCCAGACCAAGCGGGCGCCTCAATGCATGGAGATCGGCGTCGCCGACAAGCTGTGGATGACCATGGACCTGAAGGATCGCCAGGGACTGGTGCTGGCGGTCGAATGTGCGGTCTCGGCCGACGACAAGCGTTTGTCCTGCCTCAAGCTCTACTCGCAATCCTCCGGCAGGCTGTTCGGCTCGGCCGAGATGGGCAGGGTGACCATCGAGCGCTGAGCTCTACTGCCGCGTCAGGCTCGCCAGGAGCTCATTGGCGAACTTCCCCATCTCCAGCGCCGCGGCGAAATCGAATTTGTTGATGGCGATGAATACCGCCACGCCGCGAGTCGGAGCAAAGGCGACATAGCTGAAAGTGCCCTGAAGCCCGCCCGCCTTTTGGAGAATGAACGGGCTGTTCTTCTCCGCCATCATCCCGATCCAGGCGAGGCCGAGCCCGTCCATGTGACCCGACTCGTCCATTCCCGAAGCGACCTCGAGACCGTCGCGCATCACATAGAGCGCGTGATCGAGCACCCGCGCCTCGGCCCCGTCGGCTCCACTGCGATCGAGATGCCATCTCATCCAACGCAGCAGATCGTTCGGCGTTGAATAAAGCCCGCCCGAGCCGACGATGGTCGTCCCGGTGGGCACGATCGGCATCATCGCTCCGTCGAACCCGTGTCCCCGCATCAGCCGTCCCCTCTGCGCGTCGGTGAGCGTGAACGTCGTGTCCTTCATCGCCAGCGGGCCGGTGATCATGTCCCTCAGAAGATCGGGATAGGGACGCTTTGCCGCCTCGGAGAGCGCGATCGCGAGGAGGTCGAAGCCGAAATTCGAGTAGAGCACCGAGCGGCCGGGCGCAAACAGCAGCTTCTCCCTCTTGAGCCAGGCCGCAAAGCCATCGCGCGTGATCGGCGCGAAGGGATCGGCGTCGCTTCCAGGCTCATGCGGCAGCTCGCGCGGCAGTCCTCCGGCATGGGTGGCAAGGTCGATGAGCCTGATTTGCGCGACATCGCGATCGGCCGATCCGGTGAAATCGGGAGCGAGCTTCACCAGCGGGTCGGTGAGCTTGACCGTTCCCGACGCCGTCATATGCGCCAGCACCTCGCCGGTGAAGGCCTTGGTCACCGAGCCGATGCGCAGCAATGTGTCGCCATCCGGCGGTGCGCTCCCCGGGCCGGCGCGTTCGCCGAAACCCCGCACCGACACCTCGCCATTGCGCACCGCCCCGATCACCAGGCCCGGCACCTTGGTTTGGATGAAGAAGACCTGACCGGCAAAATCGACGATCTCGTCGAGCAGCGGGTCAGCCTTCCCGACCTTGACGCCGAGACCGGCCAGGCACGCCGCGATCGTGAACAGGAGAAAACCGTAACGCAGGGCGCTGGTCATCTTGAGAGAGTCTCCCCGAGGGTAAGTCCGGTCGGGGCGCAATCCACGTGGGCTGAAACGACATCACAATACAGGCCGGGGATCGCCAAAAATGGCGACGGCCGGCGCG
>JBIOYR010000003.1:0-2087 GCA_044870245.1 Aestuariivirgaceae bacterium
TCGCCTGCGTCATGGGCTCTTGCACGGCGGGCGGTGCCTATGTGCCGGCGATGTCCGACGAGTCGGTGATCGTGCGCAAGCAGGGGACGATCTTTCTCGGCGGCCCGCCGCTGGTCAAGGCGGCGACGGGCGAGGTGGTGACCGCCGAGGAGCTGGGCGGTGCCGATGTCCATGCCCGCGAGTCGGGCGTTGCCGATCATTATGCGCTGGACGACACTCACGCGCTGGCGATCGTGCGCGACATCGTCAGGAGCCTGGACGGCCGGCCGCGTTCGGATGTGGCGATCGCTGCGCCTGAGCCGCCTCTCTACGATGCGGCCGAGCTCGACGGCATCGTGCCGGTGAGCCTGGCGCGCCCCTATGACGTGCGCGAGGTGATCGCCCGGCTGGTCGACGGCTCGGAGCTCGAGGAGTTCAAGAAGCTCTACGGCACGACGCTCGTCACCGGCTTTGCCCGGATCTTCGGCATGCCGGTCGGCATCATCGCCAATAACGGCATCCTCTATTCCGAGTCGGCGCTCAAGGGAGCGCATTACATCGAGCTCGCCTGCCAGCGGCGGATCCCGTTGCTCTTCCTGCAGAACATCTCCGGCTTCATGGTCGGGCGGAAATATGAAGCAGGCGGCATCGCCCGCGACGGCGCCAAGCTGGTCACGGCGGTCGCCTGCGCCCGGGTGCCGAAGATCACGGTGATCATCGGCGGCTCGTTCGGGGCGGGGAACTACGGCATGTGCGGCCGGGCCTATTCGCCGCGCTTCCTGTTCACCTGGCCGAACAGCCGCATCTCGGTGATGGGCGGCGAGCAGGCGGCGTCGGTCCTGGCGACGGTCAGGCGCGACAATATCGAAGGTGCCGGCGGCAGCTGGTCGGCGGAGGAGGAGGCAGCCTTCAAGCAGCCGATCCGCGAGCAATATGAGCGCGAGGGCCATCCCTATCACGCGACCGCCCGGCTGTGGGACGACGGCATCATCACGCCGGCGGAGACGCGCAACGTGCTGGCGCTTGCCCTGACCGCGGCGCTCAACGCGCCGATCCCGGAGACTCGCTTCGGGGTGTTCCGGATGTGAAGCGGTCGAACTGTCTTTTATTGATCAATTATTTTTCTTGATCTCAGTGCTAAACAGCACAGGGCAGCCGATCCTGCGGGGCTAGACTCCGCACGGAGCAACCTAGTTTTTTCCGGGGGAGAACGTCATGCCCAAGAAGATCGGCAAGATCTGGACACCTATTGACACTGCCAAAGAAGAGCAAGTGAAGAAGCATTCATTCAAGGCGAGATTGCAGACCCTCCGAAACGACTGGTTGGTCTGGCGCAATGAAAAGATCAGTTTGAAGTCGGCTCGGATCGAGACGCGCGAGAGAAATTTTGGTCCTACTGGAGATCGCGTGGCAGATTGCCTTGAGCTGCTGAGCATGGACCTGAGTAAAGCGGCCAACCATACCAAGGCACACGATAAAATCATTTCTCTGGTCGAGTACTCAGACAACTGGAATGACTCCCTCACCCAATTGCTTCCAATCAAGGCAAACCAGCTTCAGCAGCTGCGGAAGAATGCGCAGATCCTTTTCACGACCAGTCAGGTCGGCAAGGAGAAGGCTTTCTTGGAGGCCGTCTACAAGAAGAGCGATGCGCAGTTGGCAGGCCCGAAGGGGTTCTACCATGTCGAACTCGACGCACCGCCGCTTGCCCAAATTCCTGCACCGATTGCCTCCGCTGCCGCATCATCCGTCCGCGTTCCACCCCCCGATGTTCCGCCGCCCAACGACCCTCCTCCCGACACAGTCCGGTTCGTCGAGCCTGAATTACCGGAGCCCCCGAAGGAACAGACCGAGGTGCATATTCTCGACGAGATCGACAGAGACATCGATTTCGAAGCGCGAAAGGCCAAAGCTGCATCCTTGCAGTTCGGGGAAGGACCGCCGCCTCCACCCGATGCTCCACCGCCTCCCCCCGATGTTCCGCTGCTGCCAGCCGATGCTCCTCCACCGCCCGAAGTGAAGGCATCGCCCCAGTCCCCGCCAATCGTGGAGGAGCAAAAGACTGCAGAAAAGGAAATCCAGAATGACGGAGATGCGACCAAGAAGAC
>JBIOYR010000004.1:0-36848 GCA_044870245.1 Aestuariivirgaceae bacterium
TCGTGTTGCGCAGGACGCGCTGAGCGATCGGCTGGCGCTCGGCGTGGTAGCTGTCCAGCAGGCTTTCCGGCGCCGTCTTCTTGACCACCTGGGCCAGCTTCCATCCCAGATTCACTGCATCCTGCACACCGATGTTGAGTCCTTGCCCACCCACCGGGAAATGCACATGAGCGGCGTCTCCGGCGAGCAGGACCCGCCTGTCGCGATAGGACGCCGCCTGCCGCGTCATATCGGTGAATCGCGAGATCCATAGTGGATTGTGGATCCCGTAATCGGTCCCGTAGACGGCGATGAGCGCCTCGCTGAGATCGCGCAGCGTGGGCTCGCTGCTGCGCCCGATCGGTCCGACGCGCGGTTCGGTCACCATGACCCGCACCGGCCCTCCGTCCTCCGGGCGAGAGAAGGAATGAATGCCCTTGTCATTGCGGCGGAGTCCCCATTCCGGCTCTTCGTCAATATTGGTCTCGGCGATCAGGCAACTCATTGTCGCGTCCCACCCCGGAAAGCCGATGCCGGCTGCTTTGCGGACAAGGCTGCGACCGCCGTCGCACCCGACGAGATAGTCCGCCCGCAGCGACCGCTGCTCGCCCAGGCCGACATCGACGCCGGTGTCGTCCTGCACGAACCCCGTCACCGCGCATCCGCGATGAATCGGCACCCCGAGCTCGCCGACCCAGTCGGCCAGGATGCGCTCGATATGGTTCTGCCGTAGAGTGAGCCCGTAGGGGTGCCGCGTGGGAAAGTCGCTGATGTGCAAACGGATCCAGGCGAAGCCGGCGACCTGCGCCACCTGCCCCTCTGCCAGGAACCGGTCGGCGATTCCCCGCTGATCGAGCACCTCGATGGTGCGTGCATGCAGGCCGCCGGCGCGCCAGCCGATGAGGTCCTGGCTGGCGCGCCGTTCGACAATGGCGACGTCGACGCCCGCCAACGCCAGCTCGCCGGCCAACATCAGTCCGGTCGGCCCGGCTCCGACAATCACCACCGCATGCCCGCTCGTCGCCACGCTCATTTCGTCACCCCTCGTTTCACAAGCTTCGGTCGTGGTTCTACGGGATGACCGGGGTCTTGAAGCAAGCCCCTTGCACGCCACATATAAGAGTGCGGAGAGAAGGCGCCCCCGAAGGCCTCATTGCTCCTCGAGCTCGTGAAGGATGACTCCTTCGAGAGGATCAAACTCGCCCTTCCAGGCCGCTCTTTCAATTTCACGGCGCGTCTTCTCCAATCCAGCCTCCCAGCGCTTGCGAATGCCGGATGGGCTGAAGTCGACATCCTTCCGGTGATCCTCATTGTCGAGACGCGGCGCCAGGAGCCGGACCACATGCATGCGGTTCAGGCAGCCATAGGAGGCGAGCTCCCGCACGGCGTCGGTGTCTTTCTCCGCTTCGGGAAGGCGCTCGACGAGCTGTCGGATGACATGACGGAGCCGGTGGATCTGGAGCTGGCGCGAGATGTGGGTGGCGACGCGGCTCGAATACTGGATGTCCTTCTGGCGATTGAGGATCTGCCAGATCGTCTCGGGCTCCGGCCCGATCGGGTTCCACATGTGAACGGCAAAGATCAGCGAGCTGCGGCGCGGGTTGTCGTCGAACACCACCTCGGTCGGGGTGTTCGACAGGATGCCGCCGTCCCAATAGAGCTCGCCATCGATCCGGACGGCCGGAAAGGCTGGAGGGAGAGCGCCCGACGCCATGATGTGCTTCACCCCGAGCTCCATGTCGCGGCTGTCGAAATACTTCATCTGGCTGGTGCGCACGTGAGCGGCCCCGACCGTCAGTCGCGGCTTGCAACGATTGACCAGAGAAAAATCGACGAGCTCGAGCAACGTCCTTTCCAGCGGCATCGTCGAGTAATAGCCCGCATGATCCGTGCCGAGCGGGAAATGGGCACCGAATGCCGCAAGCGGATTCGGCTCGAAGAAACCCGGGAGCCCACTTGTCAGAATGCGCAGGTAGGAGAGCGACTGGGCGATATCCGGCCAGACCGCCCAACCGTCCCAGAGCGACCGGTGTGTCATTCGCTGCCAGAATTCCTCCAGTCGGGAGAGACGATCCTCGGGCCTGTTTCCCGCAATGAGGCTCGCATTGATGGCACCGATCGATGTGCCGACGATCCAATCAGGCTCGATCCCGGCTTCATGAAGCGCCTGATAGACCCCTGCCTGATAGGCGCCGAGAGCGCCGCCGCCTTGCAGAACAAGGACGATTTGTTCTCGTGCACTCCCCTGCGAGGCCTGCGCCATGGCGATTCTTGGGCGCGTGTTCATTGGGCGGTCCATCCCCCCTCGACCGGCAGGGCCGTGCCGGTGATCGAAGCTGCCGCTGCAGTGCACAGAAAAACCGACAACGCCCCGATCTGCTCGGTGGTCACGAATTGCCGGGTCGGCTGGGCGTGGAGCAGGACATCGCGCACGACCATCTCCTCGCTGATCCCGCGCGCCCTGGCCGTTTCAGGGATTTGCTTCTCGACCAGCGGCGTCAGCACATAGCCGGGACAGATGGCATTGACCGTGATGCCGTGCTCGGCCGTTTCCAATGCAACCGTTTTAGTCAAACCGAGCAGGCCATGCTTGGCGGCCACATAGGCCGATTTGAATGGCGATGCGACCAGCGCATGGGCCGAGGCAATGTTGACGATCCGCCCCCATTTGCGCTTCTTCATCTCGGGCACGACGGCGCGAATGCCGTGGAATGCCGACGAGAGATCGATGGCGATGATCGCGTCCCATTTCTCGGGCGGGAATGTCTCGATGGCTTCGACATGCTGGATGCCCGCATTGTTGACCAGGACATCGACCTGGCCAAAGGCGGTGCGGGCTTCCTCGACCATGGCGACGATCTGATCAGGCCTCGACATGTCGGCGTCCGAATAGGCAGCCGCGATGCCGAACTCGGTTTCCAAAGACCGGCGGGTCTCCTCGATCGCGCGTCGATCGCCGAGCCCGTTCATCATCACATTCATCCCGGCAGCGGCAAAGGCGCGAGCAATACCGAGACCGATGCCGCTTGTCGAACCGGTGACGATCGCGGCCCTTCCCAAAAGCTCGTCCTGATTGCGGCTGAAGTCGAATCTCGGAGCGGTGTCGTCCATTTGAGCCTCCTTGCGGTGCAACGAACGCTACCCGCGTGCCGAACCGGCGAAAAATACCGACTGCCTAGCGTTTCCATAGTCTCGGTCTATGGCGGCTCGATAGGCACCGTGCATCGATATCAGAGGCTTCCGGTATTTCCGCAGATCCGACGCAGCCTGCACAATGGGTCAGGTCGATCGTCGAGCACGGCAGGACCACCATGAGCACGCAGACCCTTTCTCGAGATATTCTGTCCACCGCGCCCCGGCAGGTCGCGCTCTGGCGCGCGGCAATCATCGGCATCATCGGCTTCCTGACGCTCGTCGATCTTTTCGCGACGCAGGCCGTTCTGCCATCCCTTGCCAAGCTTTACGGCGTGACACCGGCAGCGATCGGATCGGCAGTCAACGCAACGACGATCGGCATGGCGGTGTCCTGCCTCGGGGTTGCCTTGGTCAGCCGCAGCGTTCCGCGCCGCCTCGGGATCTGGGTCAGTCTCGCACTGCTGGCCATTCCGACCTCGCTTCTTGCGATCGCACCGGATCTCCTGACCTTTACGGCGCTGCGCGTGCTCCAGGGCGTGTTCATGGCCGCGGCCTTCACGCTGACCATGGCCTATCTCGCCGAACATTGCAGCATGGAGCAGACCGCGACGGCGCTGGCGGCCTACATCACCGGTGTTGTCGCCAGCAACCTGGTCGGGCGCCTCGTCGCTGCCTCGATCGCCGAGCTGTTCGGTCTCGCGACGAGCTTCTATTTCTTTGCAGCTCTGAACCTGGCCGGCGCTGGTCTGGTCATCGCCAATCTGCGCCGGATCTCGACCCTGGGCGCACCCGGTCGGCGTCAATCGCCGCTCGCAAGCTGGGGCGAGCATGTGCGCAATCCAGCGCTCCGCGCCACCTTCGGCATCGGATTTCTGATCCTGTTCGCCTTCATCGGCATCTTCACCTATGTGAACTTTGTTCTGGTAAGCGAGCCGATTGCGATCGATCGCATGTCGCTCGGCATTGTCTATCTCGTCTTCCTCCCCGCGATGGTCACCACCCCGCTTGCCGGACGCGCGGCGCTTCGCTTCGGCACTCGCCGAGCCTTGTGGGGCGGCTTGCTGCTGGCCTTTGCCGGGCTGCCGCTTCTGCTCCTGCCGAACCTGACGGGCGTGCTGACCGGAATGGTCCTGGTCGGTGTCGGGACGTTCTTCGCACAAGCCATCGGGACGGGATTCGTCGGGCGAGCGGCGCGATCCGATCGGGCGGCCGCGAGCGGGCTTTATCTCGCCTCCTACTATCTCGGAGGACTGGCAGGAGCAACGGCTGTCGGACAGCTCTTCGACCACTATGGCTGGGGCATGAGCGTCCTGGCGATCGCCGTTTCGCTTGCGCTGGCGGGGCTGCTCGCGTTGCAATTGAGAGCAGGGTAAGATCGTGGACTGCACAGTTGCGGAGCCGCCATGACGGAGAATTCCCTCGCCGCAATCCTGGAGCAATCGACCCGCCGATGCCGCGACGCCGATGCACCCTTGGCTGAGCGTCTCAAGCTCTTTGCCGATGATGTGAGGTCGTTGAGCCCCGATTTCGCCGAGATTGTCGAGCGCATGATCGGCCGGCTCCAATCGAGCGGCGCCGGTCTGGCGGCACCTTCGGCCGGCGAGCCGATGCCACCATTCCTGCTGCCCAATCAGCATGGAGAGCTCATCAGCCTCGAGCAGCTCCTGGCGCAAGGACCCCTGGTGATTGCCTTTCATCGCGGTCATTGGTGTCCCTATTGCCGCATCAACGCCGATGCCCTGGCCAAGCTTCACCCGACGGTCGCCGAGCTCGGTGCTCAGATCGTGGCGATCACGCCGGAGGTCGAGCATTTCACTTCGGAGCTGAGGTCAGACGCGAAAGCGCCCTTTCCCATCCTGACCGATCTCGACAATGGCTATGCGCTCGCGCTCAATCTGGCAGTCTGGATCGACGATGAGAAGCGCGCGGCAATGATCGAGGCCGGCTGCGACATCTCCGCCTTTCAGGCCAATGACTATTGGACCCTGCCGATTCCGGCCACCTTCGTCGTCGGCGTCGACGGGGTGATCAGGGAACGATTCGTCGATCCCGATTACCGGAAGCGGATGCCGATGGAGGACATCATCGCCGCGCTCAGGCGAGACGGCTCCCGATAGGCAAGCGCTATTGAACCAATCAATCAACTGTATTTCTCCGAACGGTGATGCTCTGGCACCCTGCGTCGAGCTTCAGGCGCTTTGTCAACGATGATAGGAGAACAGACCATGGTACATCACAAGAATAGCCTAGGCGGGGCGCTGCTCTTGGCAGCGCTCATCACTGCTTCAACTGGATTGCAGGCGGCACCGGACAACGGCGTCGTCAAGCTGCGCAGCGCCTATCCGGTTTCGGAGACCATCGCCAGGATCAAGCAGGACGTCGCGGCAAAGAAGATCATGTTCTTTGCCGAGATTGATCAGGCCAAGCTGGCAGCCCAGGCGGGCATTGACCTCGCCCCATCGACACTGCTGATCTTCGGCAATCCCGCACTCGGTTCGCAATTCATGACATCAAATCCGGATGCCGGCATCGATTGGCCAGTTCGCGTGCTGGTCAGCCAGGACAAAGTCGGCCAGGTCTGGGTGACCTACAATGATTTCGCATATATAGCCCGCCGACACCATATTGCGGATCGGGAGAAGGCGTTTTCGATGGCTTCGGAGGTGATCGGATCGGTGACGTCGACCGTCTCGAAATGACCGATCGATCGACAACCACGAGAGCCGGTCGCGAGATCGGCTCTTCTTGTTTGCATCCGTGCCCGGAAGATAGCTGCAAGCTATCGAAACCAAAGACAATCGAACCTTCCGAGCGAGCATGCCGGCGGCCATTCTGACGATGATGCTGTACCTCATCGCAGCAGCCGAAACAGAGGATGATGACCATGACCCGATTTGCTGTTTCCGCTCTGATGCGGCGCGGCGTGATGGCCGGATCGGCCCTGCTGCTCGCCGCCACCGTCGCCCAGGCCGGCGAGTGTCCGAAGGACAAGATGATGCCCGGGGCGACCAAGCCGGCTGCCACCATGCCGAAAGGCGTGAGCGATGCCGTCCTCGGATCGATCGATCTTGCCGGCGAGCAGGTGAAGGCCGACGGCTACAAGTTCCGCCTGCGCCGGCTGGTTGTCGATCCAGGTGGCGTCGTGCCATGGCACGAGCACAAGGAGCGACCGGCGTTGATCTATATCGTCTCGGGGCAGATAACCGAGTATCGGTCGAGCTGCGCGGTGCCGATCGTCCACAAGGCCGGCGAGCTCGCTGTCGAAGCGGGCGACCTTGCCCATTGGTGGAAGAACAACTCCAAGAAGCCGGCGGTGCTGATATCATCCGATATTCTTCACGATGGTGGCGATGCCAAAATGATGTGAGTATCGAGCGGCCGCCGGAACAGGCGGCCGCCATCCATTGAGACAATGAACGACACGCTCAACACACGGCTCGCGCACTATGTCGAATGGCTCGCATCGTCGAGCCCCGCGTTCTTCACGGCCTATCAGGCTTTCGTCGAACGACTTCAGACCGGTGAATTCGCATCGCGAGGGCCGCAAGTCGCCGACGACTTTCCATCCTTCATGCTTCCCGATCAGGACGGTCGGTTGATCTCGCTCGAGAGCGTTCTCGGCACCCGCCCCCTGGTCTTGAGCTTCAACCGCGGGCACTGGTGCGGCTTGTGCCGGATCGAGCTCGATGCGCTCAACCAGGCTGTTCCCGATATCGAGGCAGCCGGCGGCGGCCTTGTCGCCATCATCCCCGAACCCCAGAAGATGGCGCGCAAGCTTCGGGCGGAGAATGCGCTTTCCTTTCCGGTCCTCTCCGATATGGACCTGGCCTTTGCCGCAAGCCTGGATCTCGTCGTCTATATGGGGGAGGAGCTTCGAGAGCTCTATCTGTCCGACGGCATCGATGTCGGTGCCTATCAGTTGACCGACGGTTGGTTCCTGCCAGTCCCCGCCACCTTCGTGATCGGAACCGACGGCAGGGTCGTGGCGCGCCACGTCGATCCGGATTTCAGGCAGCGAATGGACGTGGCGGAAATTCTTCAGGCGCTGGCGAATGCGCCCTGATCGCGTTCCATCGCCGATGCGTAATCATAGGCGCGCAACAGGCGGATGAGGGCGGTGGCAGCCGGAGCCCGCTCTCGGCCAGCCACGGTGTAAAGCGCAACCGACCGAGTGATGGCCAGATCGCTCAGTGCGATTCTTTCGAGCCCGCCCCCGACGCGAGCCGTCTGCGGCAGGATGCCGACGGCGAGATTGGCATCGATCAGCGCGATCATGTCCTGATCGGAGGCAACATCGCCTGCCGAATGCGTCGCGACGGCATTCTCCGCCAGCTTCTCGGCGATTTCGGCGCCATTCTCGCAATGGCCGCGCGCGATCAGCCGATGACCCGCAAGATCGCCGATCGACAATGTGCCGGAGCGGGCGAGAGAATGCTTGCGACTGACCACGAGCCGAAATTCCTCCTTGTACAACGGCCAGCTGTCGAAACGCTCCCAGCTGTCGCCAAGCGGTCCGGCAATGGCAATCTCGGCATCTCCCGCCTTGAGCGCCCGGACGATATCGGCGGCGTTGCCCCGCAGGAATTTCAACTCGAGTCCCGGAAAGGCTCGCACGAGCTCGGTCAGCGGCGGAACGAACAGCTCCAGGCTGATGCTGTTGGAGAGCGCCAGGCGAAGCGGCGCCTGGATGCCCTTCTTGATCGCTCCGGCGAGATCGCGCGCGGCGAGGGCGCTCTCGTAGCAACGGGTGAGCAGCGGCACCACCTTGTGACCAAGATCGGTGAGGTGGGTATTGGCGCGTTCGCGGCGAAACAGCGGTCCGCCGAGCTCCTCCTCGAGCTTCTTGATCGCCTGGCTCAACGACGGTTGCGCGACATGGCAGATCTCGGCGGCCTGGGTGAAGTTCAAGGTCTTGGCCACCGTCAGAAAGTAACGGATCTGATGCATCTCCATGCCGCAGTCGGCTCCTGATTAGACAGTGCTGCGGCGCGAAATATAGCCCCTCGGCATAGGCCTCATCTATCGAAACCATCCGGAGAGAGAATTTTCCAACGAGGGCTATCCGTTCGAGAATTCCCAGCGAGGACAGCCCGACAGGGAGTCCGAGCTCGAAACCTCAGAAGGAGATCCCAATGATCAGCAAAACCCTCGTCGCATCCGCGGTCACCGCAGCGGTTGCCGCGCTGAACGCGACCGCCGGAATGGCCGGACCCGCCGAGCAGCCGTCCTATTCCTTCGAGAAGTGCTACGGCGTGGTCAAGGCCGGGCTCAACGACTGTCAGACGGCGACGCATTCCTGCGCCGGCACGTCGACGGCCGATGCCCAGGGCGATTCCTGGGTCTACGTGCCCGCCGGCACCTGCGCCAAGCTGGTCGGCGGCAGCAACCAGCCGAAGAGCAGCTGATCAGCCGCAATCCCATCAGTCGGTCACCGGAGCTCTCGCCATGGTCAATCCATCTGCTTCCTCGATTCCTGCCGTTGCCGGGATTGGACTTCGGCACCCGCACATTGCGGAGATCCTGGAGAGGCGTCCGGCGGCCGGCTGGCTCGAGATTCACGCCGAAAATTACATGAATGGCGGTCCGGCAGCGCAGGCGCTCGAGAGGATCCGCGGTCATTTCGAGCTGTCGGTTCATGGTGTCGGCCTGTCGCTAGGATCGGCGGGCGGCATCGATCCCGCTCATCTCCTCCGTCTCAAATCGGTGTGCGACCGCTTCCAGCCGAAGCTCGTGTCCGAGCATCTCGCCTGGTGCATCGGCGATGGCGTCTATCTCAATGATCTGCTGCCTGTCCCTCACGATGAAGAGGCCCTCGCAATCCTCGCCCGCAACATCGACCTGACGCAATCAACCCTGAAGCGCCAGATTCTCATCGAGAATCTGTCGACCTATGTCGACTTCACCCAATCGATCATGAACGAGGCGGAGTTCCTTGGCGAGCTCGTCCGACGCACCGGCTGCGGACTGCTGCTCGATGTCAACAACGTCTATGTGTCGGCTCACAATATCGGCTTTGACGCCGGCGCGTGGATCACGAGCCTCCCCGGTGCTGCCATTGGCGAGATCCATGTGGCAGGCCATTCCCGCAACGACACGCCCGATGGTCCGGTGCTGATCGACGATCACGGATCATGCGTCGCTTCCGACGTCTGGGCGCTCTATGCCGACGCCGTCAAGCGATTTGGCCGCCGTCCCACCCTCGTCGAATGGGATTCGGGAATCCCGACGCTCGATGTCCTGCTCGGCGAGGCCATGCGCGCCGATCTCATCGCCAATGCGGAGGTCTTCCATGCTGCCGCTTGAAACGTTGCAAAGGGTCATGACAGCCAGCATTCTCAGCCAGACATCGTCGCGTCTGGGATCGAAGCTCGAGGCCGGCGATGCAAATCCCGTCAACCGCTTCGGCATTTATCGCAACAACACGCTGATCTCTCTCACGGAATCGCTCAAGGCGAATTTTCCGGTGACCGTGCGGCTGGTGCATGAACGGTTCTTCCACTGGGCCGCGCGGGAGTTCATCCGCCGTCATCCTCCAGACCAGGCGCGCCTATCATCCTATGGTGCAAAACTGCCGGCCTACCTGGCGGCTTTGCCGGCCTGCCGCTCTGTTCCGTACCTCGCCGAACTGGCGAGGCTTGAATGGGCGATCTGCACGTCGCTGCACGCAGAGGAGTGCGATTCCTGCTCGATCGAGATGCTCTCCCGCTTGGGTGGCGGGGTGGGTGACGCGCGACTCGTTTTCCAGCCGACATTGCAGCTGATCCCGTCTCGTTGGCCGATCATCGACATCTGGAACGCGCATCAACGGAGCCCGGTCGAGCTGCCTGGTGCCATCACCCGCCGGCCGACCCATATGCAGGTCACACGCAGTGCCGATCGCATCCGCCTGTCGTCCCTTTCCAAGGGCCGATGCGCCTTCAGGCGCGGCCTGGCGCGTGGGCTTCCGCTCAACGCCGCGATCCGTCTGGCAGTCTCGCGCGATCGGTCGTTTGCACCCGGGATAGAGCTGGCGTCGCTGTTTGGCGAAAAAATCGTCACCGACGTCGTTGCAGCACGAGGAGGATCATCATGACCACGTTCGAGGCCACCCCAATGGATCGCCGATCCCTTCCAGCCATTCTCGCCGACATCGCCGGGATTCCCGACCGGATACCGTTGTCGCTCGTCCAACTTCTGACGCGCATCGCGGTGGGCCATGTTTTCTGGGCGTCGGCCCAATCGAAGCTGGCAAGCTGGCCGGTCACGCTGCAGCTCTTCGCTTTCGAATATCGGGTGCCTCTTCTGCCAGCTGATCTGGCGGCTTCGCTGGCGACGGCGGCCGAGCTCTCCGGGTCGGTCATGCTGTTTGCCGGGTTGTTGACGCGCCTCGCGGCATTGCAGCTGCTCGGCGTCGTCGCCGTGATCCAGCTTTTCGTCTTTCCCGGCAATTGGCCGGAGCATCTTCTCTGGGCGAGCGGTCTCCTGCTGCTGCTCGCCCGCGGCCCCGGCATGATTTCCCTGGACTTCATCGCCTTTCGCCTGCTCGCCAGTCGGGGATGGCTTTGAATGCATTCGCGCCGCGCCGGGTCAGGCTCGGCACGGCGCTCATCGCGTTGCTGCTGCTGGCGGTGCTCTCCACAGCCCTCGTCATCCACCTGTCCTGGAGCTGGACGGCGCGCCGCAATATCGAGTCGGTCGTTGCGTCCCTGAACGGTCAGACTGCCGATGCCGTCAGAAGCGAGCTTGATCACACCTTCCGCGCCGCCGAGGGAGCGGCAGAGATCGTTCGCTCCATCCTCTTCCAGGCGACGATCTCGGCCGACGACGAGGCCAAGCGCGAGTTCGTCTTTCTCTCGGTGCTGCGCTCCAACCCGGCATTGTCCTGGGTCGGTTTCGGCTTTCCCGATGGCCGCTTCTTCGGTTCCCATGCCACGACCGAAGGCACCATCGAGATGGTCGAGATCGGCGCACCCGATGGCTCGGGAGCACGAACGCTCCGGCGGGACATCTACGCGCCCATACCAGGCGATATCTTCTTCAGGGAGCGCATCAAGGGGACGAGCCAGTATGAGGCGAAGGGCAGCCCCTGGTACAGGTCGGCCGTCTCCGCGCCGAATCAGCACTGGACGATGGTGAGTCTCCTCCCGAGCGGCTTCGAGCCCGCCGCCGTGGTTGCGACACGGGTCGACGTCTATGGCCAGTTCCGGGGCGTGCTGATGGTGTCGATCAACCTTGCGAAACTCTCGAAATTCCTCAGTGGCCTGAATATCGCGGCGAATGGCGCGGCGGCGATCGTGACCACGGATGGTCAGGTCGTGGCCAGCTCGATGGAGCGGGAACAAAACATGGGACGGCTCGACTCCAGACCCGGCCCGATGCCAGAGGCAATGGCGCAATTGCTGGCAAGCAGGAAGCCCGCGGCACTTCTCGACACAAGGAGCGCCGGTCCCGTCTATAGCACCGCTGCAGGTCTCGATTTCAACGGGTGGCAGCTGCTCACGGCGATCCCTCGCTCGTCATTCACTGCCGAGATCGATCGGAACGCCCGGAGACTTGTCGTCTTCGTTTCAGCCTTGGCGATCATGGCGGCGCTGATCGCAGCAGGGTTCGCCCACAGCCTTTTCGTACGGCCGATCAAGGCACTTGCATCCGAAATCGGATTTGTCGAAAGCTTCCGGCTCGATCAGGTGCGCCGTCTGTCGAACTGGATTGCCGAGCTTGACGACCTTTCCGCCGCGCTGAAGCGGATGGCGACCGGCCTTTCGGCGTTCGGTCGGTATATTCCCACCGAGCTCGTCCGCGATCTGATTGCGCAAGGCGTCGAGCCGAAACCCGGCGGTGAGCTGCGCGACATCACCGTCATGTTCGCGGACCTTCCGGGCTTCACGACGCTTGCCGAGCGTTATGGGCCGGAAGTCGAGCCCTATCTGACGGCCTTTCTCACCGTTGCGACGGAGGCAATCGCCCGGGAAGACGGCACAGTGGACAAATTCATCGGCGATGCGGTGATGGCGTTCTGGAATGCTCCCCGCGATTTGCCCGACCACGCCATGCGCGCGGCCCGCGCCGCCGATGCAATCCGAACGGCAATGCAATCGATCACGCGTCCTGGAGGAGCGATCGCAGGGCCCGTGGTTCGGATAGGACTGAACACAGGGACCGCAATGGTCGGAAACATCGGTTCGGCCGACCGGCTGAGCTACACGGCAATCGGCGACACGGTGAATATCGCGAGCCGGATCGAGGGGCTGGCGAAGGAGCATGGAATCGAGATCATGGTGAGCGACACCACTGCAAGGGAGCTCGGCAGCGGCTTCGCTCTCCGTCCTGTCGGAGAAGCAACGATCCGCGGCCGGGCCGGCAAGATCACGGTGTTCGAGCTGCAGCGAAGCAGGACTTCGGCTTAGACCTGACAAGCTCGTTTCGGTGGCACTCGGCTGCGCAAATATCGACCGAGCGGCGCACCCCCTTTTACTCCCTTCTCCCCGTCCAGCGGGGAGAAGGTGTCCCGAAGGGGCGGATGAGGGGCTCTTTACGCAGCGGGCAGTAGGCAGATCGGCAGTACACGGAGCACTTACCTGCTGCCTACTCCCACTCGATTGTTCTAAGCGCACATCGCATTGATCTCGAATCGAAATTTTTTCCACGCAGGCCTCCCCTTGCGTGCCGCCAATCCGTGTGTTAATTACTGAACCTCATGGTTCAGTATTATCGAACTCGCTTCGATGCCTCGTTCGCCGCGCTCTCGGACGCCACCCGGCGTGGCGTTCTGGAGCAGCTCGAACGTGCGGACGCTTCGATCACGGAGCTTGCCGAGAAGTTCCACATGACCCTCACGGGCATTAAGAAGCACGTCGGCGTTTTGGAACAGGCGGGGCTCGTCACTACGGCGAAGGTCGGCCGCGTGCGGACCTGCAAGCTCGGCCCACGCGGACTGGAGGAAGAGGCGGCCTGGATCGAACGGCGCCGCCAGCTCTGGGAGGCGCGCTTCGAGGCGTTGGACAAGGTTGTCGAGGAATTGAAGCGGAAGGAGAAAGTCAATGGGCGAAAGAAGCGATAGCCGCACGATGGTCGAACGGAAGTCTGAGCGAGAGCTTGTCGTTACCCGAACTTTCAACGCCCCGGCGCGCATCGTGTTCGAGGCGTGGACCAAACCCGAGCTTTTCAAGCAATGGTGGGCGCCGAAGTCGATGGGTATGGTCCTGCGTTCCTGCGAGATGGATGTTCGTACCGGGGGCAGGTACCGTTTGGTGTTCGGCCACGATGCCTCAAACCCTGACGAGTTCTTCGGCAAATACATCGAAGTGATCCCGCACTCGCGGCTTGTCTGGACCAATGACGAAGGCGGTGACGGTGGACCCGTGACCACGGTGACCTTCGAGGAAAAGGGTGGCAAGACGCTGCTGGTCTTGCACGAGCTCTATCCCTCGAAGGAAGCGCTCGACGCTGCCGGCACCGGGGCGGCGGATGCGATGGGCGAGCAGTTCGAGCAACTGGACGAGCTTCTCGTCGCCCTGGGCGCGGGCGAGCGACGGTCGTAGCGCGTCATGCACTAAGGGACCGACTGGAGCGACATCCGAACGGCGGCGAAATTGCCGCCGTTTTCACTCATCACTCCCACTCGATGGTCCCCGGCGGCTTCGACGTCACGTCGAGCACCACCCGGTTGATGCCGCTCACCTCGTTGATGATCCGCGTCGCGGTGCGCGCCAGGAACTCGTGATCGAACGGGAACCAGTCGGCCGTCATGCCATCGGTCGAGGTGACGGCGCGCAGCGCGCAGACATTGTCATAGGTGCGGCCATCGCCCATCACCCCCACCGTCTGCACCGGCAGCAGCACCGCGAAGGCCTGCCAGATCGCGTCATAGAGCCCGGCCTTCCTGATCTCGTCGAGAAAAATCGTGTCCGCCTTGCGCAGCACCTCGAGCTTGTCGCGGGTGACCGCGCCCGGCATGCGGATGGCAAGGCCCGGACCCGGAAAGGGATGGCGGCGGATGAAATGATCCGGCATGCCGAGCTCGTGGCCGAGCGCCCTGACCTCGTCCTTGAACAGCTCGCGCAGCGGCTCGATGAGCTTGAGCTTCATCCGCTCCGGCAGGCCGCCGACATTGTGGTGCGACTTGATCGTCACCGACGGGCCGCCGGTCACCGACACGCTCTCGATCACGTCGGGATAGAGCGTCCCCTGCGCCAGGAAGCCGGCGCCGCCCACCTTCTGCGCCTCCTGATCGAACACCTCGATGAACAGCCGCCCGATGATCTTGCGCTTCTGCTCGGGGTCGCTCACCCCGGCAAGCGCCTCGAGGAACAGCGTCGAGGCATCGACATGAACCAGCGGGATGTTGAAGCTGTCGCGGAACAGCCGCACCACCTCCGCCGCCTCGCCGGCCCGCATCAGACCGTGATCGACGAAGATGCAGGTGAGCTGCGCCCCGATCGCCTCATGGATCAGCACCGCCGTGACCGCCGAATCGACGCCGCCGGACAGGCCGCAGATCACCTTCTCGAAGCCCACCAGCTTCTTGATGCGGTTCACCGCATCGGCCCGGAAATGCGACATCGACCAGTTGCCGCGGCAGCCGCAGATATCGATCACGAAATTGCGGTAGAGCTTGCCGCCATCCGGCGTGTGCACGACCTCGGGATGGAACTGCACGGCATAGAACTCGCGCCGCTCGTCGGCCACCGCCGCAAAGGGCGCACCGTCCGACACCCCGACCACCCGGAAGCCCGGCGGCAGCGAGTTGACCCGGTCGCCATGGCTCATCCACACCTGGTGGCGCTCGCCCTTCTCCCACACCCCGTCGAACAGCGAGCAATGGTCCGCCACCTCGAGAAAGGCGCGGCCGAACTCGCGATGCTGCGACGCCTCGACGGCGCCGCCGAGCTGGGCGCACATCACCTGCTGGCCATAGCAGATGCCGAGCACCGGCAGGCCGAGCCGGAACACCTTGTCCGGCGCCCGCGGGCTCTCGCCCTCGAGCACGCTGGCCGGCCCCCCCGACAGGATGATCCCCTTGAGGCCGTCGCGGTCGAGCGCCCGCTCGGCGAGCTGATAGGGCACGATCTCCGAATAGACGCCGGCTTCCCGGACGCGGCGCGCGATCAGCTGGGTGACCTGGGATCCGAAATCGATGATCAGGATGCGCTCGGTGATCGTCATGTGCAGCCATTACCGATTCGCTGCCCATGGCGCAAGCACGGTTGACAGGTCGGCAAAGTCTTTCCAAAGAAGCGGCCCATGTCCTGCACAACATCCCGCATGATTCACCTTGCCGTCCTGGTTGCGCTCATCATCCCGGCCGCCCCGGCGCTGGCCGACGACCGGCTGTCGCCGCGCGGCGAGGCGTGGTGGCGCGAGCTTGCCCGATGCGGCGGGCTGGCGCTGGCGGTGCGCGACCGCGCCGTCGAGCTGAAGGCGCCGCCGGAGCGCATTGCCGGGCTGACCCGCGACATGAATGCCTTTCTCGACGCCGGGGCGGTCCAGCTCCGTCACGATCGTGGCATCGAGCCCTCGCCCGCCAAGCGCAGCGTCTATCAGACGGCGGGCAAGGCCTGGGAGGAGATCAAGAAATCGCCGGCCGCCGCGAGCGAGCTCGAGGGCAGGCTCGCCGATTGCACGGCGCGGCTGGAGGAGCATCGCAAGGGAGACGGCAATAGGCAGTAGGCGTTAGGCCGTGAACGGAGCTACTGGCTACTGTTTCTTCCCCAACACCCCGACGAAGAACCCGTCCGTCCCATGCCGCGCCGGGGTCAGCGTCACCGATCCATCGCCGACCGAATCGCCCGGCGCTTCGGTGCCGATCGCCTCGCGCCACACTGCTGCGATGTCGCAGCGGGAAAAATCGGGCCGGCGGGCGAGAAAACCGGCGACCTGGTCGTCATTCTCCTCCGGCAGCAGCGAGCAGGTGACATAGACGAGACGCCCGCCCGGCTTGACGAAATCGGCGCCCTGGTCGAGCAGCGCCCGCTGCTCGCCGATCCTGAGAGCAAGTTGCCGCTCGCTCAGCCGCCATTTGGCATCGGGCTTGCGCCGCCACGCGCCGGAGCCCGAGCACGGCGCGTCGATCAGGACCCGGTCGAACCGGCCGGCGAGCCCGGCAAGCCTTTCCGGCTCGTCCGCCGGGATCACCTGCGCATTGCGGACGGAGGCGCGCTGCAGCCGCTCATGGATCGGCTTGAGGCGCTGGCGGTCGCGGTCATGGGCAAAGATCTGGCCGCGATTCTGCATGGCGGCGGCCATCGCCAGGGTCTTGCCACCACCGCCAGCGCAGAGATCGAGGACCTGCATCTCGGCCTGCGCCCCGACCAGCAGCGCGGCAACCTGCGAGCCCGCATCCTGCAGCTCGAACCAGCCGCGCTGATAGCCGGCCTCGGCCTCGACACTGGGCGCCCGCTCATTGCCATGCGGCGCCGGAATGCGAATGGAGAGCGGCGACAGCGGCCCCGGAACGGCGCTGAATTTTGCCAGCGTCTTCAGCACCTTGGCCGGCGGCGCTTTAAGCGTATTGGCCCTGAGGTCGATGGGCGCCCGCATCGCCAGCGCCGCCGCCTCGACCGCCGTCCGCCCGCCGAACGCCCGCGCGAAGGAGGGAACCAGCCAATCGGGGATGTCTCCGGCGATGTCAAGAGGCAGGTCCTGCGCGTCGAATCGATCGGCGAGCCGGCGGCGCTCGTCCTCGGTAAGCGCACCTGGGCCGTGCTCCTCCGCCATCGCGGCGGCGAAATCGGCATCGCTCATATGCCAGGAATCATATGCGGCGGCGAGAATGATCGCGCGCGGCGCGTCGCTTCCCATGCGATGCTGAAGCGAATTGCGCCGGCGCAGCGCGTCATACACCAGGTTGCCGATGGCCGAGCGATCTGCCGAACCCGCGAAACGGTGGTCGCGCGCCCACTCCTTCAGCGCCTGGCTCGCCGGCTGATGGCGCTCCAGCACCGCTTGAAGGACCTCGATCGCCGCCGCCGCCCGGCCACCCGGCCGCATCAATCCCGGCGCAGATAGTTGGGGGCCTCGCGGGTGATCTCCACGTCATGGACATGGCTCTCCCGCAAGCCAGCCCCGGAGACCCGGATGAACTGCGCCTTGGCGCGGAACTCGGGCAGGCTGGCAGCGCCGGTGTAGCCCATCGCCGCCCGCAAGCCCCCGACCAGCTGATGCACCACCGTGGTCACCGGCCCCTTATAAGGCACCTGCCCTTCCACGCCCTCGGGAACGAGCTTCAGGGCGTCCCTGACCTCCTGCTGGAAATAGCGGTCGGCCGAGCCGCGCGCCATCGCGCCGACCGACCCCATGCCGCGATAGGATTTGTAGCTGCGGCCCTGATAGAGATAGACCTCGCCCGGGCTCTCGTCGGTGCCGGCGAGCAGCGAGCCGATCATCGCGCACGAGGCGCCGGCCGCCAGCGCCTTGGCGAGATCGCCGGAGAATTTGATGCCGCCATCGGCAATCACCGGAATGCCGCGCCGCTCGCCCTCGGCCGAGCATTCGATGACCGCCGACAGCTGCGGCACGCCGACGCCCGCCACCACTCGGGTGGTGCAGATCGAGCCCGGTCCGATGCCGACCTTGACCGCATCCGCCCCGACATCGGCGAGCGCCGCCACCGCCTCGGCGGTCGCGACATTGCCGGCGATGACCTCGACCTTGTTGGTGAGCCGCTTGATGCGCCGCACCTGTTCGATGACATGGATCGAATGGCCATGGGCGGTGTCGACCACCACCGCATCGACTCCGGCATCGATCAGGAGCTCGGCGCGGCGGAACCCTTGATCGCCGGTGCCGGTGGCCGCTGCCACCCGCAAGCGGCCCTGCTCGTCCTTGGCGGCATTGGGGTGGAGCGCTGCCTTCTCCATGTCGGTGACGGTGATGAGGCCAACGCAGCGATACTCGTCGTCGACCACGATCAGCTTCTCGATGCGGTGGCGGTGCAGCAGCCGGCGCGCCTCGTCGCGGTCGACATCCTCGCGCACCGTGATCAGGTTCTCGCGCGTCATCAGCTCGGAAACCTTCTGGCCGAGATCGGTGGCGAAGCGGACATCGCGATTGGTGATGATGCCGACGAGAACGCCGCGCCCGTCCACCACCGGAATCCCGGAGATGCGGAAGCGCCGCTTGAGCTCCATCACATCGGCAAGCGTCGCATCGGGCGCGATGGTGATCGGGTTCACCACCATCCCCGATTCGAACTTCTTGACCTGGCGCACCTGGTCCGCCTGCAACTCGGGATCGAGATTGCGGTGGATGACGCCGAGCCCGCCATCCTGGGCGATCGCGATGGCGAGCCGCGACTCGGTCACCGTGTCCATCGCCGAGGAGATGATCGGGATGGTGAGCTCGATGCCGCGGGTGAGCCGAGTCCGGGTGTCGACCTCGGCCGGCATCACCGACGATGCCCCAGGTTTGAGCAGGACGTCGTCGAAGGTCAGATACTCGGGAAAGGACAGCGTGTCCGGCGGCAGAGGCGCCATGGCCAACCTCGATCAGAGCGGGTTTCAGGTTGGCGGCTGTCTTTAACACCTGCGCGAAGCCACGCCAAGCCTGTTCAGCCTCCCCGGAAACCGGTCGCCAGCACGTACAATTCCGCCGAATCGCTCCGGCTCGCTTTTGGCTTGACATGGCGAACCGCTGCAAAATCGCGCTTCATGCCCTCGAGCA
This sequence comes from Aestuariivirgaceae bacterium, assembly GCA_044870245.1. Lineage (GTDB taxonomy): Bacteria > Pseudomonadota > Alphaproteobacteria > Rhizobiales > Aestuariivirgaceae > DATAFF01. The sequence goes on from JBIOYR010000004.1 coordinate 18,754, forward strand.
GCTCCCGTTCGGTGCCGCCGCGCAGCACCTTGCACAGGAAACTGCCGCCGGGCTTGAGCACCTGCCGGGCAAAATCGAGCGCCGCATCGCACAGCGCCATGATCTTCAGGTGGTCGGTCTGGCGATGGCCGCTCGCCGGCGCCGCCATGTCCGAGATCACCGCATCCGCCTTTTCGCCCTCGAGCGCCTGGAGCAGCGCCGCGACCGCCTCGGGCTCCAGGAAATCGCGCTGGAGCACCGCGACCCCGGGCAGCGGATCCATCGCCGCCAGGTCGAGCGCGATGACGCGTCCCCTACCCTCGCCGGCCCTCCCCCGCTGGGCGGCGATCTGCGACCATCCGCCCGGCGCCGCCCCGAGATCGACCACCACCGCCCCCGGCTTCAGGAATCGGGCCTTGTCGTCGATCTCGGCCAGCTTGAAGGCGGCGCGCGACCGCAAGCCGCGATCCCGCGCGGCGGCGACGTAGGGATCGTTGAGCTGCCGCTCGAGCCACCGCTTCGACGACACGCTGCGCCCCTTGGCGGTAACCACCCGCTGCTTGAGCCGGCGGCCCATGGTGGTGACGCTGCTGCTGCTGCCATCGGTGGTGCCTTTGCGACCGCCGGGTCGGCGCGGACCGCCTGGCCTACCCGGTCCCGGTCCGGCCATAGGTCCCGTCTTCGATCATCAGATCGGTGAGGATCCCCTCGCGCAGGCCCCGATCGGCAACCCTGACGCGGTCGACCGGCCAGCAATTGTTGATCTCCTCCAGAATGGCGCAGCCGGCGAGGACAAGGTCGGCGCGCTCGGCACCGATGCAGGGATGCGCCGCGCGATCGGCATAGCTCATGGCCAGGAGATCGCGGGTGATCCGCCCGACATCGTCGCGATGGAGCCAGCAGCCGTCGACCCGCGAGCGATCATAGCGCCTGAGCGCCAGATGGACGCCGCAGATCGTGGTGACGGTGCCGGAGGTGCCAAGCATATGGTCGGGCACGGCGCGCTCGTCGATCTCCGCCACCCGGCTGGCGAAGTCGCGCAGCATCGGCCTGACATGGCCGCGCATGGCGGCGAAGCATTCGGGGGTGACATCGGTGCCGCCGAACCGCTCGGCGATGGTGACGACCCCTTCCGGCACCGAGGTCCAGGCATCGATCGTGTAATTGCCCGGCTCGACCGTCAGCCAGCTAACCTCCGTCGAGCCGCCGCCGATGTCGAACAGCAGTACCCGGGCCGCATCGGGTGCGATCAGCGGCGATGCCCCGGCAACCGCGAGGCGCGCCTCGGTCTCGCGGTCGATCACCTCGAGCTCGAGGCCGGTCTCCTCGGCCACCCGCTCGACGAAGGCCTTGCCGTTCGACGCCATCCGGCAGGCCTCGGTGGCGATCAGCCGGAAGCGGTCGACCTTCCACCAGCGCAGCTTGTTGGCGCAGATCCGCAAGGCGGTGATGGTGCGCAGCATGGCGCGCTCGCTGAGCGCGCCGGAGATGCTCGCCCCTTCGCCAAGCCTGACGATGCGCGAGAAGGCGTCGATCACCCTGAAGCCCCCGACCGCCGGCGCGGCGAGGAGCAGACGGCAATTGTTGGTTCCGAGATCGAGCGCCCCGTAAAGGGTCTCCCGACTGCCCTCCGGGAAAGCCCGGCTGCGCAGCTCGGCAGAGCTTTGCCCGTCCCGATGCGCTCTCACATGGCGTGCCGTGAGATTTGCACTTCTTGCCAAAAAAACGTCGCTCGGCTGCGTCCCCTGCGTGCCCGACCGCGAACCGCTGGTTTCATTCACATTCACTTCTCCGGCGCCCGGGCACCAGCCCACGGGGCGGCCATGCCGCAACCCTGAGCAGTGCTCGCGACGCCCTGTCTCATCCTTGGCGGCAAGTCTAAGCAGCTTGCCGCGGGAGGTAAAGGGGGCGGAAGGCGGCCGCCCTGATCGACCTTCCGGCCGGTTGTCGCGTATGTTGCGGCGATGTGGGACGTCTTCCTGATTCTCCTCGGCGCGCTGATCGGCGCGCTCGTGAAACCGTTCCAGGACTCGCTCTACGCCCCCCGGCTGCAGTTCGATTTCACCAATGGCGACCGTCGATTCATTGTCGAGACCATGGATGCGAGCGGGCACAAATTCGCCTATCTCCGAATCGGCATCCGCAATCGCGGCTGGGGCACCGCCAGGAACGTCCGCATCCTGGTCACGCGCCTCGACCTGCCGACCCGCACCGACGGCAACGAGCCATTCGAGTCGGAGGTCCTCGATCTGCCATTCGCCAACACGCATGAGGCCATGATCGATCTTCCCCGCGACACCTATCGCATCATCGATGTTTGCCGGGTCCAGCACCGGACGAATGTCGAGCTGCAGTTTCTCTTCCTGAAGACACCCAACTATTTCCCCCGCGATCTCGCTCCCGGCACCTACCGGATGACCATGCACGCAACTGCCGACAACTGTCGGCCGGCCTCGATCGATGTCGAATTCGTCTGGCGGGGGACGGCGTTCGCGTTCCGCTAACGTTAGTGAGTAGTGAATCGTGAGTAGTGAATAGTTGGGACCGAGCGCGACCACTCACTACTCACTACTCACTATTCGCTATTCGCTTCCCCTGCCCTTCGAACAGCCGACCCCAATCGCCGCGCCGCCGCAAGGCGCCGGTGAGCCGCAATGCCTCCCACAGCGTCACCTGATTGGCGGTGAGCACCGGGATTGCGAGCCGCTCTTCGAGCGGCGCAATGGCCGCCCATGCCGGAATGGCCGTGTCGGGCACGAGCAGCGCCTCGGCCGCGCCGAGCTTGATCGCGCTTGCCTGCGCGATGAGGTGCTCGAGTCCGAGCTCCGCTGCCTTGGGCCCCGAGGCGATCGACAGCCAGCGCATCGCCGTCACGGTCAAACCCGCTTGTGCAAGGAACCGCTGGAAAGCTTGCGCCGCCGCTTCGGGATAGCTTGCCAGCACGGCGACCTTCGCGACTCCGAGATGCGCGCATGCCCTGGCAAAGGCGAGCGACGTGCTGGATCCGGCGCAGCCTGCCGCCTCGCCGACCGCATCGGCTTGCGCCCGCGCATGATCGAGACCATCGACGAAGCTGCCGCTGGTGCACGCCCAGATCACCACCGAGGGCTTGAGGCGACCGAGGATCTCGGCACTCCGCCGCAGATTGTCGAGCTCGCCTGTCCGCTTGAGATGGTGCACCGCATGCTCGTCGTCATCGCCGAAGATCCGCGTGCCGATGAGCGTCACCCGGATGTTCGGGGCCGCGAGCTCCCCATAATGGTAGAGCTCGTCCTCGGCGCCGCACGGGGGATAAAGGAATCCCAGCCTGATCAGCGCGTCAGCCGACATCGCAAGAGCGATCGTGATGCGAGAACAGCGTCATCCGCTTGACGCTCATCGAGATGTGGCTGCGCCTGATATGGCCGACCGCTTCGAAGTCGCCGAGCTCCATGGCCTCCAGAATGTCCATCATCTCGCGGCGAAAGATCGCGATCTCCTCCGGCAGGTTCAGATGCGGCACCATGGTCAGCCAGATCCGCGTCGTCTGGTAATAGAGCCGGCAGGTGATCTCCTTCAGCGGGTGATTGCCGATCATCGACGCGAGCTCCTGAAAGAAGTCCATGTTGAGCCGCGCATAGGCCTGGCCGTCAGGCTTCCTGACCAGGAGATCCGAGCGGGCGATCAGCGCCTTGACCGCATCGAGATCGGCGCTCGTCCGCGGCAGCGGCTCGAGCCTTCCCATCATCTCTGCCAGCTCCATGCGCAGCCGATAGACCTGGATCAACGAACCGAGATCGATATCGGTGACGAACGTTCCGACGCCGTGCCGGCTGGTCACCAGGCCTTCGCTTTCGAGCCGCGACAGCACGCGCCGGATCGGCGTGCGCGACACCCCGAACTCGCGCGCCAGATCCTCCTCGGCGAGCCGCGCACCGGGCTTGTATTCGAGAAGGCAGATGCGGTCGCGGATCAGCCGGTAGATGCGTTCATAGCGCTCGCGCGACACGCTCAACGGCTTCAACGGCGCATCCATCGAAATCATCCCGCTTCCAGCACCGCACGAAGGAATTGGCGGGTGCGATCGTTCTTCGGTGCGCCGAACAGCTCTGACGGCGAGCCCTGCTCGGCGATTCGCCCTTGATAGAAGAAGCAGACGCGATCGGCAAACTCCTTGGCGAAGCCCATTTGATGGGTCACCATCAGCATGGTGAGATCATGTTCGGCGCCGAGCTTGCGGATGACGTTCAGCACCTCGCCGACGAGCTCGGGATCGAGCGCCGACGTCACCTCGTCGAACAGCATCACCTTGGGCCGCATCGCCAGCGCCCGGGCGATCGCCACCCGCTGCTGCTGGCCGCCCGACAATTGCGATGGATAATGGCCGCGCTTGTCGGCGAGCCCGACCTTCGCCAGGAGATCGCCGGCCCGCTCCTCGGCCTCCTTCCGCTTGAGCCCGAGCACCGTCATCGGCGCCTCGGTGCAATTGTCGAGCGCCGTCATGTGCGGGAACAGATTGAAGTGCTGAAACACCATGCCGATCTTGGCCCGAACCTGCCTGATGTGCCGGTTGTCGGCCGGCAGCAGGTGGCCATTGCGCTCCATATGGGTGAGCGGCTCGCCATCGACATGGATCACCCCGTCATCGATCTTCTCGAGCGTCATGATCATGCGCAGCACCGTCGTCTTGCCCGATCCGGACGGACCGATGATCGCCACCTTCTCGCCGCGCGCCACATCGAGATCGAGCTGGTCGAGCACGGTCAGCGGTCCATAGCGCTTCGTCACCTTGTCGAATCGCACCATCGGCATGGTCATCGCGCGACCCTCCGGTTGAGATAGCGCTCGACCACCCTTATGGCGGCGGCCGAGATGAGACTCATGGCGAGGAAGAACAGCCCGACGAGCGTGATCGGCTCATTGTAGCGGAAGGTCTCCGACCCCAGGATCTTCGCCGTCTGCATCAGCTCGAGCACGGCGATCGCCGAGAGCAGCGGCGTCTCCTTGAACAAGGCGACGAGATAGTTGCCGAGCGCCGGCACGATCGGCGGCAGCGCCTGCGGCAGGATGATGTCGCGGAATGTCGTGGTCTGATTGAGATTGAGCGCGATCGCCGCTTCCCATTGGCCGCGCGGCACTGCCTCCAATCCGGCGCGATAGACTTCGGAGCAATAGGCGCCGTAATGCAGCCCGAGCGCCAGCACGCCGGCGGTGAACGCATCGAGGACGATCCCGAACTGGGGAAAGACGAAATAGAGGAAGAAGATCTGGATCAGGAGCGGCGTCGAACGGATGAACTCGACGAGTGCCGCCACCGGCCAGGCCAGGACCGGCACCGCGAAGCGCAGAATGGCGAGCACCAGGCCGAGGACCGCGGCAAGCGCAAAGCCGATGAGCGTCGCCTCGATGGTGACCACCGCCGCACCGGCGAGGATCGGCAGGATCTCGGCCACATAGCTCCAGCTCCACAGCGTCTCGGTTTCCATCAGCGCGCTCCCCGGCCCCGCGCCAGGCCCTGGCCGAGCCAGCCCTCGAGCGAGCGCATGCCGATGGTGATCGCGAGCGAGATGGCGAGATAGATCAACAGCACCAGCGTGAAGATCGGAATCGTCCGCATCGTCGTCTGGTTCATCTGCTGCGCCCGGAAGGCGAGGTCGCCGAGCGTGATCAGCGACACCAGCGCCGTCGACTTGAGCAGCTCGATGAAGAGGTTGCCCCAGGGCGGCACCATGGCGACGAAGGCCTGCGGCAGGATGATGCGCCTCAACATCTGCGGTCGCGTCATGTTGAGCGCGGTGGATGCCTCCCATTGGCCGCGCGGCACCGACTGGATGGCGCCGCGCACCACCTCCGAGCCATAGGCCCCGACATTGAGCCCGAGGCCCAGCACCGCCACGGTGAACGGCTCGAGCGACAGGCCGAATTGCGGCAGCACGAAGAACAGCCAGAACAGCTGCACCAGCGCCGAGGTGCCGCGGAACACCTCGACATAGGTCGCGGCGAGCCAGCGGATCGGCGCCGGCGCATAGAGCCTCGCCAACCCCGCCGCAAGCCCCGCCGCCACCGCCAGCGCCGAGCCGGCGAGCGCCACCATGATGGTGATCCTGGTGCCTTCCAGGAGGCCCGGCAAGAACACCGCCCATTTGGGCTGCAGGCCGAGGACCGCGATCAGAGCGATCGTCAGGGCCAGTATCGCGACGAGCGATCGGACTCCCATGGTTCAGACCGGTTCAGATGGGCTCACTCGCCCTTGCAGAGCTGCTCCATCGTCTTGTTCGGCAGATAGTCCTTGCCGAAGCCGAACGGCTCGACGAGGGCGATATGTTCCGGCGAGCCGATGAATTTCTTCAGCTGCGCGTTGAACGCCTGCACCAGCGCCTTGTCCTCCTTGCGGAAGCCGAATCCGCCATGGCCCTTGACCGACTTGCCGGCGATCTCGCCGAACGGCTTGGTCGACTCGACGCCTTCACCCTTCTTCGCCATGTTGGCGATCGACAGCGCGGTGAGCGCCGCCGCATCGGCGCGGCCGGCCTGCACCGCCGCGAGCAGGCTCGATTGATCGGGCAGCACCACGAGCTGCGCCTGCGGGACGCCGGCATCCTTGGCGTAGCCCACCTCGACCGCTCCCGCCATCACCGCGAGCTTGAGGTCCTTGTTGGCGACGATCGAGCCGTAATCGGCGATCTGCTTCGGATTGCCTGCCTTGACCAGCATCGCCTGGCCGATGCCGTAGGACGGTTCCGAGAAGGTGATCTCGGCGCAGCGCTTCGGGGTGATGAACATGCCGGCGGCGATGATGTCGAACCGCTTGGCCTTGAGGCCGGGGATCAGCGAGCCGAACTCGGTGAGGACGCCGTCGACCTGCGGGATGCCCATGGCATTGAGCACCGCCTTCGCCACTTCCGGGGCCTCCCCGGTCAGCTTGCCGTCCGGCGTCGCGAAGCCGAACGGCGCTTCATTGGCGAAACCGACGCGGATGAACCCGTCCTGCTTGGCCCGCTCCAGCGTCGAGGCGGCATAGGCCTTGCGGCCGAGCGGCACCGCGCTCAAGCCCAATGCAGCCAGGCCGATGAAGCCGCGACGTGTCGGATGATGCCAGATTGCCATGGGGTGCCTCCCTTTGTTCCGCCAGTCGTGAAATGCTGGCGTGCTTAAGATGTATACATATTACTGGACAGCTCGCAATCGGCATGCATCATTTCCTGGAAAAATTACGCGAAGCCGCGCCCATGTTGTGCACATCAAGCCGCCATGCATAGAAACCCCTTCAGCGACGGCGAGATCGCGGCCCGCCACGCGGCGGTGCGGAAAATCCTGGAGGAACGCGGTCTTGCCGGCGCGGTGTTCGCCGCTCCCGAAAGCGTGTTCTGGCTGACCGGCCTCGATCATTGGGGTTATTTCGCGCCCCACCTGCTGATCATGCCGGTCGATGGCCGTGCCATCCTGGTCACCCGTGCCATGGAACGCGTGACCATCGAGAACCAGGTCCGGGCGGCCGATTTCCGCGGCCATTCCGACGACGTCACCGCCGCCGCCGCGGTTGCCGCGGTCCTTGCCGAGATCGGCCTGGACGCGAGCCCGCTTGGCATCGAGCAATGGACCGCCGGCTTGAGCCTGGGCCTCGGCCGCGAGCTCGAAGCAAGAACCAATGTGACGTGGACGGACGTTTCCGGCGCGCTGGTCGACGAGCTGCGCCTCGTCAAGAGCAAAGCCGAGCAGAAGCTGCTGCGCCGAGCAGCGGCCGTCACCGACGAAGCCGCCGCGGCCGCCATCGCCGCCGTCCATGACGGCGCGAGCGAGCGCGAGGTCGCGGCGTCATGCCTTGCCGCCATGGTGAAGGCGGGCGGCGATCCGCCGGGCTTCGGCCCCTTCCTCAGGCCCGGCCGCCGCCTCGGCGAGGAGCATGCGACCTGGGGCGATGGCGCCTACCGCGCCGGCGAGCCGATGTTCCTCGAGCTGTCGGGTTGCGTCGCCCGTTACCACGCCCCGCTCGGCCGCCTCGTTCACCTTGGGCAGGTTCCCGACCGGGACGCCAGGATGGCCGGGATCGCCATCGCCGCATTCGACGCCGTCGTCGCCGCTCTCATCCCGGGTCGGACGGCGAGCGATGTCTATGCCGCCTGGCAGGCGGTGGTCGATGCGGCCGGCCTCGAGCATTACCGCCGCCACCATTGCGGCTATGCCGTCGGCATCGGCTTCCCGCCATCCTGGACCGGCGGCAATTCGGTGATCGGGCTCAAGCGGAACTCCCGCCTCGTCATCCGCGAGGCGATGTCGTTCCATGTGCTGTCATGGCTGATGGGGACCGGCCGCGGCGACTATTTCCTGTCGAACACCGTGCTGGTCGGGAAGAATGGCGCCGAGGTCCTGACCCGCCTGCCCTGCGCGCCGCTCGCCCGCTGAATCCGAGGGAATTGGCGGGAGCTCCGTCCGTGACCACGGAGCTCCCGATTTCACTTCACTTCTGCGGCGCCGGAAGCGGAGTCCGGCAGCCGAGGACGCGAAGAATGATTCTGAGCAGGATCTGGCGAAAATCGATCCGCATCCCGGGTCTCGCAATCTCGTTTCCCGGGAGCGCCCGCGTGGCCGTTGTTGGCCGACCGATGTCGCAGATGGAAGGCGCCCTGGGGTCCGTGATCGGCGCAGACTGCAATGCCATCGCTGGCGAGATCAACGCCATCGAGATCAACAACGCTGCTGCATAGGTACGCATGAGCACTCCCTTTGGCCCGGATTTTTTGCTGTGAATCGCCACCGCCGAACCCGAGCATTGCGGCAATGCGCGCTCTTCAACTGCTTTGGAGGGATTCGCCGTCCTTCCAGAAAATGTCGTGATAAAACTACTGTCACTCTCCAAGTATTGATTGGCGAAACTTTCGATTTGCAGGTCAAATAACGTTTATGTGAAGATACTGGTACGCGTAAGATTTGAAATAATTGTTTGTCAAAAATAATCTGATTAGTACAAATATAAGCACCAATTTAGACGCGGATCTGTTTGAGTTTTTCCAAGCAGTTATTGACTCGCACATCGAGATCGAGGACGCTCCTTGAACTCGCTGGCAGATCGCTCATGGCAGAAATCCTTCAGACCGGTCATCAAAACGATGCGAAGATTTCTTATGGTTTTATTGTTGGTCCCGGCAGTAGCAGGGGCGGCTTTTCTGTATAGTTTGAAAGATCTGAGACATGGCTATGCCGGGCTTCTTCACTGGCGGCCGGGCAAGGAAATGCTCGCAAACGCCGACATGAATGCCTTCATGGACGGCATGGGCCGCGCCTATGCCGGCGCCCGCGGGTATTTCGAGAGCAGCCCCTACAAATACATCACCGCCCCGGTCGAGCGCGGCCGCTTCGCCACCATCGTGCGCGCGACCGGCACTCTCAATCCCATCTCGACGGTCGATGTCGGCTCGGAGCTTTCCGGCCGCATCGCCGAGGTCCTCGTCGACTTCAACGACAAGGTGCATGCCGGCCAGGTGCTGGCCCGTCTCGATCCCGTGACCTTCGCCGCCAGAGTGAAGGAGGCCCAGGCAGCGCTGCGGATCGCGCAAGCGGGTGCGCGGGTGCAGCTCGCCTCCAAGGAGCGCGCGACGGCCGAGATTTCCGCCGCCCGAATAGCGCGCAATGTGGCCGAGGCCAACCAAGCGGCATTGCAGGCGAGGCTCGCCGAGACCGAGCGCGATCTCCAGAGAAAGACCATATTGGCGCGCACCACGATCATCTCGAAGGCCGATCTGACGGGGACGCAGGCGCGACGCGATGCGGAAGCCGCCGATGTGCTGGCCGCGACCGAGCAGATCAACATGAAGGCCGAAGCCATCGTGGTCGCCGAAGCCGACCTCAGGATCGCCGAAGCCAACCTCGACAATTCCGAGGCCATCGTCGAGGAGAAACAGGCTGCGCTCGAGCAGGCGGAGCAGGACCTCGCACGCACCGAGATCCGCTCGCCGATCGACGGCGTGATCATCAAGCGCGACATCAATCCGGGTCAGACCGTGGCGGTCAGCCTGGAGGCGAAGATGCTGTTCAACATCGCCAATGACCTTCGCGAGATGGAGGTGCATGGCAAGCTCGACGAGGCCGATATCGGCCAGGTGAAGCCCGGGCAGAAGGTGACCTTCACAGTCGATGCCTATCCCGATCATCAGTTCGCAGCCGATGTCCGCCAGGTGCGCATGGCCCATGAGGTGGTGCAGAACGTCGTGACCTACACGGTCGTCATCTCCGCTCCCAATCGCGAGCTTCTGCTGTTTCCCGGAATGACCGCCAACCTGGTGATCCGCATCGACGAGAGCACGGATGTCCTGAAGATCCCCAATCAGGCGCTGAGGTTTCGCCCGGACGGTGAAGCTCCGACGAGCGACAATCCCGACATGAGCTCCGGCGTCGTCTGGGTGAGCGATCCCGCTCGGCAAGGACCCGTGGCGGTGCCGGTTTCCCTCGGTCGCAGCGACAGCAACGGCACCGAGCTGCGCTCCGGCAAGCTGACGGAAGGCCAGCCGGTGATCGTCGGCGTTGCCGCGACCGACGCCGGCGCCGGGCCGTTTGGCATCCGTCTGGGCTTCTGACGTGCCGGACCCTCTGATCCGCGTCGTCGGCCTCGACAAGGAGTACCATGTCGGCGGCTCGGTCGTGCGCGCCGTCTCGGACGTCTCCTTCGACGTCGAGGCCGGCGAGTTCCTCGCCGTGATCGGGCGCTCCGGTTCCGGAAAATCGACCCTGATGAGCCTGCTTGGACTGTTGGAGACGCCCGACGCCGGGCAGTATCGGTTGAACGGCCTCGAGGTCGCGAGCCTCGACCGCAACCGACGGGCTTTCCTGCGCTGCCGCGAAATCGGTTTCGTCTTCCAGATGTCGTCATTGCTGGCGCGATCCAGCGCCTTGGAGAATGTCGAGCTGCCGCTGGCCTATGCCGGCGTCAGGCGCCGCGAGCGGCGGCGCCGGGCAGAGAATGCCCTGGACAGGGTCGGGCTCTCGCATCGACTCGAGCATTGGCCCTATCAGCTGTCCGGCGGCGAGCAGCAGCGCGTCGCGATTGCCCGCGCCATCGTGACCGAGCCCGCCTTGATCCTCGCCGATGAGCCGACCGGCGCCGTCGACAGCAGGACGGCGGACGGGATCCTGTCGCTGTTCGAGGATCTGAACTGCGACAATCGAACGATCATCGTCGTCACCCATGCCGCCGATGTTGCCCGAAGGGCCCGCCGGTGCATCACCCTCAGCGATGGACATCTGATCGGCGACTCGCGAGTCGGCTCAGCTCCCTCGCCCTTCTCTGCGGCACCCATGGGCAATGTCGCATGAGCTATTTCGAAAGCATCCATATCGCCTGGCGCACCCTCGGCGCCAACCGCACGCGCAGCTTCCTCACCGTGCTCGGGATCATCATCGGCGTCGCCGCCGTGGTCTGCATGGTCGCCGTTGGCGCCGGTGCGAGATCCCAGGTCACCGAGGGGCTTCGCTCGCTCGGCACCAACATCCTCTATGTTTCACCCGGCGCCGCACAGTCCGGTGGCACCCGTCTCGCCACCGGCACGGGTCACACTCTCACCGATGAGGATGCCGCCGTCATTCTCCGCGAGGTGCCTGGAATCGAGCTGGCATCGCCCATGATCTCGCGCGAGGCGCAGGTCATTGCCGGTAATCGCAACTGGTCGACGACCGTCACCGGCAATGATCTGGGCTACCTCGTCGCCCGCGAATGGGCGTTGGCCGCCGGGCGCCAGTTCACCGCTGCCGAGCTCGACCGCGGTGCCAAGGTGGCGATCATCGGCCAGGTGCTGGCGGAGAAGCTCTACGACAACCGGCCGCGCCTCGGCGACACTATGCGCATCGGCACCGTTCCGTTCACGCTGGTCGGCGTGCTCGACAAGAAGGGCCAGAATGCCGCCGGCGGCAGCCGCGACGACGTTGTCGTCATCCCCTTGGCAACGGCGCGCAGCCGGGTCATCGGCTCGCAGAGCGACGTCAACCGCCAGGCACTCGATTTCATCATCGTGAAGTTCTTCGATGAGGGCGATCTTCAGGCCGTCCGGCAGCAGATCAAGGCGGTGCTCAGGCAGCGTCACAAGCTCGTCGGCGACGCGCCGGACGATTTCGAGGTTTACAATCCCGCCGATATCCTGGCAGCCCAGGAAGGCTCGGCGCGCGTCTTCAGCATCTTGCTGGCGTCGATCGCCTCGATCTCGCTCATCGTCGGCGGCATCAGCATCATGAACATCATGCTCGTCTCGGTGTCGGAGCGCACCCGCGAGATCGGCTTGCGCATGGCGCTCGGCGCGCGCAATCGCGATATCCGTCGCCAGTTTCTCATCGAGGCGATGGTGCTGTCGCTGATCGGCGGGACCCTTGGCGTTGCGCTGGGTTCGGCCGCGGCGGTGGTGGTGGCGGTCTATAGCGGCTGGCCCGTGTTGATCAGCCCGTGGATCGCTGTCCTTGCCTGCGGCGTCTCGACCGCCGTCGGTGTGATCTTCGGCGCTTATCCCGCATCCCGCGCGGCGCGGCTCGATCCGATGGTGGCGCTCAGATATGAGTGAGCAGAAGAAGGCAATAGGCAATAGGCATTAGGCAGTGCGCGGAGTCCTTCCCTGCTGCCTACTGCCTACTGCCTACTGCCTTAGATGCCGGATATCCTCCCGCCACCCTGCCACCAGCGGGTCGCGTTCGGGATCGCCGCCGCCATTCCGTACACGGTTCTTGCGAAAGGCGAGCTCATGCTGCGCATTCACCAAGGCAGCCGAGGCATGCGGCTTGCTGCGATCGATCCGCCGCGTCCGCAGCATGCGGTCATTGACGATATCCTGGTACTCTTCCGGACTGATCGTCCGGCCGATCTCGTCGGCGAGCTCCTCGCGAATGACGCGCCGCTCCCACGCCCCGCTTCGCCACACGGCGAGCGCCATGATCACCAGGAAGGGCAGGAAGATCGTGAGCTGCACCACGCTGCCCATGACGAAGGCGCCGAAGAAGCCGATATCGGGCGGCGCTTCGATTTCCGGCGGCCGGCCGGCGGCAACCCCCGAAAGCGCCGCGAAGAGCGGCAGCGCATTGTTGAGCATGTGGGCCGCAATGGCGAGGACGAGCCCGGCCAGCGGCGCCAGGATGCGCAAGCCTGTCTTGCGCGTCTGCATGCCGAATCCGAGAAACGCCCCGAAGATTCCGGTGAACATCGCATGCCCGCCGAGCCCGAGCAGCGCATAGCGAGCACCCAGCTGAACGCTGAACATCCCCCACCCGAACTCGGCATAGCCTCTGACGGCATAGAGCGCCGCCTCGTACCAATTGAACCCTGCCCCGACCAGGGCGCCATAGACCAGGCCGTCGCGCATGTTGTCGAACTCGGCGCGCAGCAATGCGAACACCAGGAGCACCCCGCAAGCCTTGGCGATCTCCTCGGCAAAGGGCGCCGAGAGCGGTGCCGCAAGCAGCATCGCTGCCTGCGGGCCCAAGATCTCGACCACGACCGGATTGAGCGCGACCCAGTGGTCGACCAATCTGAAGAAGGCGGTGTTGAACGGCAGAGCGACGGCAGTGGCGATCAGCCCGCCCCACAGGAAGGCGGCAGCGAAGAGCCAGGGCGTCTCGCGCTCCCGCCGGTCGAGAAACCACAGAACCGCAATCGGGAACACCGACAGAAGGCTCGATAGCAAGAGAGCGAGAAAGAACAGGCTGGCGATTTCCGGCGGCATTCTTGTCAAGACAAGGACCTGAACCAGTGTCGCATAGGCGAGCACCAGCGAAAGCGTCGCACAGATCACCAGGCACACGCCGCGCCGACGCAACGGCGATCCCGTCAGCAGCCGGTCATATCCGGAATGGGGGGCGGTCATGTCGACGAGAATAAGTGAGGCAGTAGGCAGTAGGCAAATAGGCAGTGGAAGAGCTCGTCCCCACTGCTACTGCCTTTGCTAATGCGCCACCTGCGGGCCTTGGCCGAGCTTGCTCTTCCGCAGCGAGAGCGCCAGCGGCACCGCCGCCAGCGAGATCAGCATCAGCACCCAGAACGCGTCCATATAGGCGAGGAACGACGCCTGCTTCGCGAGCTGCTGGCCGATCCACTGGGTCGCCTGCTGCTGCGCCTGAAGGAGCGAGCTCCCCTGGGCGAGGAAGAACTTGGTGACCTGCTGCACCGTCTCCTGATATTGCGGACTCGACGGGATCACGTTCTCGACGAGCCGGCCCTGATGGAACTGCTCGCGATGCGCCAGCACGTTGGAGACGAGCGACACCCCGATCGACCCCCCGGTGTTGCGCGCCACATTGATCAATGCCGAGGCCTGGTCGGTCTTGCCGGGCGGAATGCCGTCATAGGACGCCGCGATGATCGGGATGAAGATCAGCGGCAGCCCGACGCCGAGCAGCATGCGCGAATGGGCGAAGAACCAGAAGTCGAGATCGCCATAGACATTGGTCAGATCGTACATCGAAAGCGCCGAGATCACCGCTCCCGCCGCGATCAGATATTTGGGCTGCACCCTGCTCGACAGCCGGCCGACCACGAACATCATCACCATGGTGACGGCGCCGCCCGGCGACAGCACCAGGCCCGCCCAGGTGGCGGTATAGCCGAATTGCTGCTGCACCAGCAGCGGCAGGAACTGGGTGGTGGCGAGCAGGATGGCGCCGGTGGCGAGCATCACCAGGAAGCAGGCGCCGAACTGGGGCGTCGCCAGCATCCTCACATCGACGACCGGGTCGCGGCGGCTGAGCTCGAAGGGAATCATGATGACGAAGGCGGCAAAGCAGATGACCGCAACCTTGACGATGAAGGTCGAGCCGAACCAGTCGTCCTCGAGCCCGCGGTCGAGCATGATCTCGAGCGCCCCGAGGAAGCTTGCGACCAGCACGAAGCCGACGATGTCGAATCGTTTCCTCAGGCGCCGCCGCGCCGCCGCGGCCTCCGCCGAATCGCTGAGGAGAAGCGCGATCAGCGCCATGGCGAGGAGGCCGACCGGGCCGTTGATCAGGAAGCACCAATGCCAGGAGATATTGTCGGAGAGCCACCCGCCCAGCGTCGGGCCGACCACCGGCGCGACCACCACGGCCATGCCGAAGAGCGCAAAGCCCTGGCCGCGCTTCTCCGCCGGGAAGGCATCCGCCAGGATCGATTGGGCAACCGGCACCATGCCGCCGCCGCCAAGGCCCTGCAGGATGCGGAACACGAGCAGCGACTGAAGGCTCCAGGCAAATCCGCACAGGACCGAGCTCGCGGTGAAGAGGGCGAGGCAGATCAGGAAGAAGTTTCGCCGCCCGAGCCGCTGGGCAAGGAAGGAGCTCGCGGTCAGCGCGACGGCGTTGGAGACGAGATAGGTGGTCACCACCCACGATGCCTCGTCCTCGCTCACTCCCAATCCGCCGGCCACATAGGGCAGCGCCACATTGGCGATCGTGGTGTCGAGCACCTCCATGAAGGCGGCAAGCGCGACCACGACGGCGATCAGCCACGGATTGGTGCCGCCGGCCTGCTTCGTGTCGGAGGTCATATCAGACCCTCGAGCCGCTCATAGAGCGACGGCGCGGGATCGACGCGAACGGTCGGCACCACCGACATGCCGGGACCGAGCGCGACATCGGCCGGCGCATTCTTCATGACGATCTTGACCGGCACCCGCTGAACGATCTTCACGAAGTTGCCCGTGGCATTCTCGGCCGGCAGCAGCGAGAATGCGGTTCCCGAACCCGGCTGCACGCTCGCCACCTCGCCGGTGATCGCGCGATCGGGATAGGCATCGATCTCGATCATCGCCGATTGGCCCGGGCGCATGGCATCGAGCTGGGTCTCCTTGAAATTCGCCGCCACCCAGATTTCGTCCGGCACGAACATCGTGAGCGCCGTGCCCGCTTGCGCAAACTCGCCTCGAGCCGCGCTGAGCTGCACGACGCGTCCCGGCTGGTCGGCGGTCACCGTCGTGTAGGACAGGTTGAGCTCGGCCTGGTTTCTCTGGGCCTGCGCCTGGGCGAGGTTCGCTTCCGCGCTCTTGCGCTGGGCGTCGAGCGACTCGATCTGCCGCTGCACCACATTGAGGCTCGATTGCGCGCTCGCCAGCGCCGATTGCTGCTGATGCAGCTGCGAGGTG
This sequence comes from Aestuariivirgaceae bacterium, assembly GCA_044870245.1. GTDB lineage: Bacteria > Pseudomonadota > Alphaproteobacteria > Rhizobiales > Aestuariivirgaceae > DATAFF01. The sequence continues at coordinate 34,791 of JBIOYR010000004.1, forward strand.
AACTGCTGCTCGTTCTGGACGGTGCCGTAGCCGGTCTTCGCCAGGTTCTCGAAGCGCGTCGCCTGCTGCTGGGCGAACACCAGGGCGGCCTGCGCCTGCTCCACCTGCGCCTGCGCCGCCGCGATCTGCGATCGCTGGACATCGATCTGCGCATCGATGTTCTGGATGTTGGCCGCCGCCACCCCGACCTGGGCCTCGGCCTGCTGCAGCGCCACCCGGAAGTCCCGGTCATCGATCCGGGCGATCACCTCGCCGGCCTTGACGTGCTGGTTGTCGGTGATCGGCACCGCGGTGATGTAGCCGGCAACCTTGGGGGCGATGGAGAACTGACGGGCTGCGATGAAGGCATCGTCGGTCGATTCGAAATGCCGGGCGTAGTCCCAATAGAGAGCTCCGAGCGCGGCAATGACGGCCGCGAGCGCAAGGGCGGCAAGGGACGCGACGGGATGCCGCCTGAGCAGCCCCTTGCGGGGCGCGGCGGCCTCGACCGGAGGCGCTTCGGGTTCAGGCGAAAGCGCCTCGATCCGGGATCGCGAAGGGACGATCGCCCTGAGATTCGGCACCTCGTTTTCCGCCGCCGCTGGCGCGCCTTTGCAGAGTCTGGCTGTCTCGAACGTCATCGCGCAAACCTCCCTCGGCGCAATTGTTCGACACCCATATGGCGAGGGGCTGCACCGCCAACTCAGGCGAAATTGCCGCGATTGTTCGATTCTTGCGGTTTCCGATCGAGGGCGCTTCGAAGATCGAAGCAACCCTCAGTCGAAATAGGCCGGCGCGTGAGGGATCGTCGCCGATTGCACGATGTCATGGTTGAGCCAGAGCTGTGCCGTTTCCTCCCGCACGACCGCATCCACCCGTTCCATCGAGAGACGCGATTGCTCGGCATCCCAATTGAAGCTCGGCACGCAGCGATGCTCCATGTTGTAGCGGTAATGGGCGACATCGGCCGACAGAACGATCGGACCCGCCTTTGCCAGACGGACCAGGAGCGAGCTGTGACCGGGCGTGTGTCCGGGCGTGGAGATGACCTGCACCGAGCCGTCGCCGAAGACATCGTGGTCGCCATCCATCAGCTCGACTCGCGCCTGCTCGAGGTCTTCATAAAGGGCCGGATCATACCCATGGTCTTCATGATCCGGGCCGAACATCGCCTCATGCTCGCGGCGCTGGATGAGCCATTTGGCATGGCGGAACAGCTTGGCGTTGCCGACATGATCGAAATGCGCATGCGAGAGGATGACGGTCGAGACATCGGCTGGCGCAATCCCGATATCGGCGAGCTGATCGGCGATGGTCCTGATCACGATGCCCCTGATATTGTGGGCGATGACCCGCCCTCCTGCGTCATTGGCGAGCGCGTCCTCGATGCCGGTATCGAACATCATCCATGCGCCCGAACGGTGGATCAGATAGGCGTTGCAGCTCAGGGTGACCGGCTCGCCCTTCCATTTCCCCGGCGTATAGACCGATCGGTCAGGCTGCACGGCAAGCCCGGCATTCAGGGCGTAGAGCCGGTCTATGGTTCGGGTGTGCTTTGCCAATGTTCTGAAAAGTGCAATGAAATCAGGTGGCTGCCCTTTTTGAATGCATTTAGAACTATGTGTATCGCCCCAAACCCAGATTTCAGGCAGATATGCGAGAACATGCAAGCGATCCGCTTTGCTGGTTGATCATGGGGATGGCGGGCTCCCAGCAGGTAGCGAGGTTTTCACTGAAATCCCCGCCATAGGTACTATGTTAACCTCATGAAATGGTTCATCACATGCATCTTCCTAGTAGGTGCGTTAGCACTTACTACCAACCAACCGGGAGCCAGTGCGGCCGACAAGCCGGTCATGCCCGAGGCACTACGTGGGGACTGGTGCCTCGATCTGAAGCTAGACGCCTACCGGCGTCCGGTAGGTCATTCTGCCTCTGCCGATCCATGCAGTGACGACCCGATCACTATCACAGCGACCGCCCCCGCGACCGCCGAGGAACGGGACTCCGGTGAAAGGACGATGGGGGCGCTCCATGACATCGGCCGGTTAACATATCGTTGTTCGCGTAGATCGCTAA
>JBIOYR010000005.1:0-47411 GCA_044870245.1 Aestuariivirgaceae bacterium
CCCGCCGCCAAGCAGTCCGCCGCCCCCGCCGCCAAGCAGTCCGCCGCCCCCGCCGCTGCTTCCGCCTGCGCTTTGACTGCCACCGCCCAGCGCACCGCCGACCGCACCGCCGACGCTACCGACGGCGCCGCCAACCGCACCGACCGCTCCGCCGACAGCACCGCCAAGCCCGCCGCCTCCGCCACCGCTGCTGCTGCCACCGCTGCCGCCGGTGTTTTCAGCAAAGCCGGCGGTGGGGATCAGCAGCAACGCTGTGCTGAGAAGGGCCGCTGCGTGCCAATGATTCTTACGCATAGGATCCTCCTACGTTGCTATAGAGCTACTCCAACATTACGATCAATTCACAAGTCTAAGTAATGTTCCATAACCCAAAGTAAACGAGATGTACTTAATAAAATTTTACTTAAACAATACTTTGAACTAAGCATTTCCGCCGGAAAACCTAGAGCTTTGGCTTCAAAACCATCACGAATCGGCTACTCTGCGCTGCAGGAGAGGGCAGAGGGAGAGGATCGCATGCGCGACACCGCTATGCCGGCTGCTCTGCAGAACATCGAGCAGGCGCTGGCGCTTCTTGACCGGGTCAGCCGGTTTCTGACGATCGGCGATGACCGGGGCGGGGACCCCCTGAGCGAGATCGTCGAAGCCAGCAAGTGCCTTACCCGAGCACGGGCCGAGCTTGTCGGCTGAGACAAAAAGCGGCGCTTTGCGCTGACCTTTGTGCCGGGCTATACAGTGTTCGCCAAAATCGAACCTTGTGAAACAAGGCGTCGTCTCAAATCTCCGGGGAGATCAAGCGAGGGCATTGACAGCCATGACCAGTAAAACGTTAGGCGTGCTCGCCGCCGCGTTAGCGGTGATGATGTCGGTGGGGGGCGCCGCCGAAGCAGCCCAGTGTGGCAACTCGGCGGCAGGGTTCGACGCCTGGAAGAGGCAATTCGCGGCCGAGGCCAAGGCACAAGGGGTCGGCCCGGCCGGTATCGCCGCACTGATGCGAACCAACTATTCGGTCGGAACCATCCGTGCCGACCGTGGCCAGAAGAGCTTCAAACTGTCCCTGTCGGCCTTCATGGCCAAGCGCGGCTCCGCCACCATTGTCGCCCGCGGCAGGGCTCTCAAACGCTCCAACAGCGCGCTTTTCGCCTCGCTCCAGCAGCGTTATGGAGTGCCGCCCGGGCCTCTTTTGGCCATCTGGGGCATGGAGACCGGCTTCGGCAACACCACCGGCAGCCAGAACACCGTTTCCGCGGTGGCGACGCTGGCATACGACTGCCGCCGGCCCGCCTATTTCACCGACCACCTCATCGCCGCCCTCAAGCTCGTCGATCGCGGCTCGCTATCGGCCTCGACGATTGGGGCGATGCATGGCGAGGTCGGCCACACCCAGTTCCTGCCCAAGAACATCCTCCTTTACGGGGCGGATGGCGACGGCAATGGCGGCGTCAATCTGAACAGCAAGGCCGACGCCCTGGCCTCGACCGCCAGGTTCCTGAAGGGCCATGGTTGGGTTGCCGGCGCCGGCTACCAACCGGGCGAGCCGAACTTCGCGGCGATCCAGGGCTGGAACGCCGCCGAGGTGTACCAGAGGGCGATCGCCATCATGGGCAAGCAGATCGACGGCGGCTGAAGAGAGGCAGTCGTCGTTAGGCAGTAGGTCGTAATCGCAGCACATGCCTACTGCCCAATGCCTAATGCCTACTGCCTGCTGCCGGCGGTGGATGGCGCGGTGAAAGCGCTGGATGGCTGGGCCGCCTCCTGTCATGACGGCAATGACAGTCCCTGCGGTTGAGAGACCATGCGCATCTTCACCGTCCCGTCCGACGTGCCGTTTCTCACGGCACTCGCGCAGGCCATTCGCGCCGGCGGCTTTCCAGAAGCCGAACGCCCACCTCCCGCTGCTGCCGAACTGGCGCATTGGCGGATCTTTCTGCCAACCCGGCGCGCCAAGGCAGCGCTGAGCGAAATTTTGTACCGCCAGTCGGTCGGCGCCCGGCTGCTGCCGCGAATCAGCATACTGGGCGCCCTGGACGAGGACGAGATCGAGCGCGATCGCGACCTCGATGCTCCCGATATTCCGCCCTCAATCGGTGAGTTCGAGCGCCGCTTTCTCCTTGCCCGCCTCATAGCGGCCTGGGCACGCGGCCGCCCGGACAGCAGCCTGGCGCGCCATGATGCCGGCTCCGCCCATGTCCAGAGCCTCGCCACAAGCCTCGCCCGCCTGATCGATTCCTTCGACATCGAGAACATTCCTCTCGACAGCCTTGGCGAGCTGTTCCGCGGCGAGATGGCCGACCATCAGCGCGACGTCCTCGATTTCCTCGATCATGTCCGCACCGGCTATCCGAGGCTTCTTGCCGAGCAGGGCCGAATCGGCCCGCAGCAACGCCGCTCTCTTCTCATCGATCGCGAGGCCGAGCTTCTCGGCCGCGGTGGCAGCGCTCCGACGATTGCCGCCGGCTCCACCGGATCGGTGCCGGCCACCGCCCGGCTGATGGCGGCGATTGCCCGGCTCGACAATGGCGCGGTGGTTCTGCCCGGCCTCGATCAGGATCTCGATGACGCGGCCTGGGCGGCGCTCTCGCCCCAGGATGCCCAGTTCGGCCTCAAGCTTCTGCTCGACCGTCTGGGGGTTGAGCGTGCCGCCGTTGAGCTCCTGCCGGGCATCGACCAGCGCCGGCCGGGCCGCGCCCGCAGCTTCGTTCTGAGCGAGGCCATGCGCCCCGCCGCCACGACCGACCGCTGGCGCGAGGTGATTGCCGACCGAGGCGACAGGCTCGCCGTCGGCATTGCCGGGCTCAAGCTGATCCTCGCGCCTGACCAGCGCCTCGAGGCGGCAGCGATCGCCCTCATCATGCGTCGCACCATCGAGGAGCCGCAGCGCACCGTCACCCTTGTCACACCGGACCGCAGCCTCGCCCGCCGCGTCAAGGCCGAGCTCGCGCGCTGGAACCTGCGCGTCGCCGATTCGGCCGGCGAGCCGCTGGCCCATACCTCCGAAGGCATGCTGGCCGCGCTTATTCTTTCGGCTGCCGAACCCGAGCAGCTGGTGGCGCTGCTCGCCCATCCCGAGGCCACCTTCGGCTTCGACCGACCCACCACCGCCTGGGCAGCCGGCCTCCTCGAGATCGCCCTGCTGCGCGGCTCGACGACCCGCCGCAGCCTGTCCGACCTCGCCGGCGCTCTCGAGCAGCTCGCCGCGCGCGATCCAGCCGGAGGCCGGGTTCATCGCCTTGTCGAACTCATGAAGCCCGAGCATTGGGACGCCGTGCGGGCACTTCTCCGGCAACTCCTCGCTGCCCTGGGCGAGATTGCGATGCTGATGGACACCCGTGAGCCGCTCCCTCTGTCGCGCTTCCTCGACGCCCATCGCGCCGCCATCGACAAGGCTCTTGCCCGGCCCGACTCGACCGACGACGGCTTCTGGGCGACAACCGGCGGGATCGCTCTCGCCCAGCTGTTCGACGCGATCGGGCAAGGCAGCGCCGATGCGCCGCCGATGAGCGGCGACGACTACCGTTCGTTCTTCGAACGCGCCATGGCCGACATGGCGGTGCGCCTGCCCGTTCCCGCCGACCAGCCCTTGCGCATCTTCGGCCTTCTCGAGGCCCGTCTGATGGCGAGCGACGTCATGATCCTTGCCGGCCTCAATGAGCGCCTGTGGCCGCGCGAGCCCGATACCGACCCCTGGCTCAACCGGCCGGATCGCGAGCGGCTCGGCCTGCCGACCCCGGAGCGGCGGATCGGTCTGACCGCTCATGATTTCGTGCAGTGCGCCGCCGCCTCCGAGACCTGGCTCCTGACATCCGCCAAGGTCGGCGGCCATCCCGCGGTGCCGTCGCGCTTTCTGCTCCGCCTTGAAGCGCTGCTCGGCGCCGCCGGTCTCGCCGATGCGCTGCGTCCTGAAGAGGACTGGATCGGCTACGCCATCGGGCTCGACTTCGCACCCGAGCACCGCCCGGTGGCACAGCCGGCACCGCGCCCGCCGGTCGCGCTGCGCCCGTCGCGTTTGTCGGTCACCCGCATCGACAAGCTCATCCGCGACCCTTACCTGATCCATGCCGAGCTGATCCTGAAGCTCGAGGAGCTCGAGCCTCTATGGCAAGAGGCCGGCGCCGCCGAGCGCGGCACGCTGCTCCATGACGCTCTCGCCCGCTTCTCGGAAGGCACGCCCGCTCTCTCGCCCGAGGCCGCTGCCAAGGAGCTGCTGCGCATCTTTGACGAGCTGATCGCCGACGCCGACATCGGCATCGCCCAGGCCGCCTTCTGGCGCCAGGAGATGCGTCGGATCGCCGAATGGTTCACCGTCGAGGATGCCAAGCTGCGGCGCGACACCAGCATGCTTTTCGCCGAGGTCGGCGGCGCGATCGACCTCGCGCTCGGCGATGGCTCGCTTTTCCGCCTCTCCGCCCGCGCCGACCGCATCGACCGCAAGACCGATGGAACCTTGCGCCTCATCGACTACAAGACCGGCGCGCTCCCCTCCTTCGACGACACCGCCGCGAGCTTCTCGCCGCAGCTCCTCCTCGAGGCGCTGATTGCCGAACGTGGCGGCTTCGCAGCGATTCCCCCGGCCATCGTCAGTGAGCTCGTCTATTTCCATCTCACGGGTCGCGATCCGCCAGGCGAATGCAGGAGCCTCACGGCCAGGCTTCGCGATCATCTCGACAGCGCCGAGGCCGGCGTGAAACGCCTGCTCACCGCCTGGCGCGACGAGGCCCAGGCCTATTACCCGGCGGTTCCGGCCAATCATCAGCGCCACGATCGCTATGGTCATCTGTCCCGCTGGCGCGAATGGATCCACGCCTCGCTCGACAAGGCCGGCTCCGGCGAGTCCGACAATGGCTGATCCGGAGGACCACGCCAGGGGCCACCAATGGCGCGCCTCCGATCCGGCGCTTTCGGCCTTCGTCTCGGCCAATGCCGGATCGGGAAAGACCCATGTGCTGGTCGCCCGCGTGGTCCGCCTGATGCTGGCCGGAACCCCGCCGGCGCGCATTCTGTGCCTGACCTTCACCCGTGCTGCCGCCGCCGAGATGGCCGAGCGGTTGTTCTCCACCCTGGCCGGATGGCTGAGCCTTTCTGATGAAGAGCTGACCGACAAGCTGCATGGACTGACCGGCGATGTCCGCTTCAACGAGCGGTTGGCCGAGGCGCGTCGCCTGTTCGCCCGTGCCATCGAGACTCCCGGCGGTCTCAAGGTCCAGACCATTCACGCCTTTTGCGAGCGCCTGCTGCAGCGCTTTCCCGTGGAGGCCGGGGTGACGCCCGGCTTCGCCGTTCTCGACGAGACCGAGGCCACCGAGCTCCTGACCGAGGCGCGCGACCAGATCCTCGCCGAGATCTTCGACCACAATGATGGCGGCGATGCAGAGCTCTTCGCCACGCTCGCCCGCCATACCAATGGCGATCGGCTGAACGACCGGCTGCGCGAGCTGCTGACCAGCCGCCGCGCCGCCGTCAGCGCTCTGGCCCGCGCTTCCGATCTCGCTTTGAAGCTCGCCCGGGCGCTCGGCGCAAAACCCGGTGACAGCCGGGCCGGTATCGAGCAGGAGCTCCATGACGGCTGCGACCATGAGGCCTATCGCCGCCTCCTCGCCGTGCTCGAAGCCCATCCCGGAAAAGAGAACGATCGTCGGGCCGATGGCGTCCGCGCGCTCCTCGCAAGCACCCTACCGGCCGAGTTCCTCGAGCGTATGGTCGACCTCTTCAAGCGCAAGGACGGCACCTGCCGCGCCCAGATGATCACAGCGCGGCCGGCCGCCGACCATCCCGATCTTCTGCCTTTTCTCGACTCCGAAAAGCAGCGGCTCGACAATGCCGTCGAGCGGCTGAACGCCCTTGAGGTCGCCGGCGCAACCGCAGCGCTTCTCAAGATCGCCGGCCGTATCGATGCCGTTTATTCCGCCGAGAAGCGCCGCCGCCAGCGCTACGACTATGACGATCTGATCGCCCTGACGCGCGCGCTTCTCGAAGGCCGCATGTCGCAATTCGTGCTCTACCGGCTCGACGGCGGCATCGATCACGTTCTCATCGACGAGGCTCAGGACACCAGCGCCGATCAATGGGAGATCGTGTCGCGGCTGACCGAGGAATTCTGGAGCGGCAATCCCACTCCGCTCGGCCCCCGCACGATCTTTGCGGTGGGCGATCCCAAGCAATCGATCTTCAGCTTCCAGGGCGCCGACCCGGCTCTCTTCGCGGCGATGCGCGACGAGTTCGCGAGGCGCGCCGCCGCCGCTCGCCTGCCGCTCGAGACCGTGCCGCTGGACGTCTCCTTCCGCTCCTCGCCATTGCTCCTCGGCGCCGTCGATGCACTGCTGCGGCAGGCCGAGTTCGGCGATGGCGCGGTGCACCAGGCGCGCCATCCGCAAATGGCCGGCATGATCGAGCTGTGGCCGGTTATCGGCCCCTCCGACCGCGCCGCCGCCACACCCTGGGAGCCGCCGACGGCCGGACAGTTCGCCGAGACGCCGCGTCTCAGGGAAGCCTGCCGGATTGCCCTGACAATTCGCCGGCTCATCGACGGCGGCGAGCCATTGAGCCCGGGCGGCCGGCCGATCCGCTATGACGACATCCTGATTCTCCTGCGCACCCGCACCACCCTGATGGATGCGATCGTCCGCAGCCTCAAGGCCTTCGACATTCCCGTCGCCGGCGCCGACCGTCTCCGGCTCAATGATCACCTTGCCGTTCAGGATCTCGTGTCGCTCGGCAAATTCGTGCTCCTGCCGCGCGACGAGCTCAACCTCGCCGAGCTCCTGAAATCGCCGCTGGTCGCCCGCAACGACGGCGCCGCCATCGATGATGACGACCTCATCGCGCTGTGCGCCGGTCGCGGCCGCCGCAATCTCTGGAGCGTGTTTCGCGATGCCGCGGCCACCCCGGGCAGCCCCTTTTCGCAGGCGAGGGCGATGCTGCAGCGCTACCGTGCCGCTGCCAGGGGAATCGCGCCCTTTGATTTCTACGCCGGTATTCTCAGCGGCGGCGCACGGCGATCGTTGATGGCCCGGCTCGGCACCGAGGCGATGGAGCCGATCGAAGAGTTTCTCAACCTCGCCCTCGCCTTCGAGGCGAGCACCGCCGCCCCGACGCTTGCCGGCTTTCTCGGCTGGTTCGACCGGGCCGAGCCGGAGATCAAGCGCGACATGGACGCAAGCCACGGTCAGGTCCGGGTGATGACCGTCCATGGCGCCAAGGGTCTCGAAGCCAATATCGTCATCCTGGCCGACACCTGCGATCTTCCCGTCCACCGCCACGAGCCCTCGATCCTGTTCGCCGGCCCGCAGGAGATCCCCTTCTGGAAGCTGCGCAAGCCGTTCCGGGTGCCCCTCGTCACGGCGCTCGAAGAGGAGGCCCGCGGCCGCATGGCCGAGGAAATGAAGCGCCTCCTCTATGTCGCGCTGACCCGCGCTCGGCACCGTCTCTATATCGCCGGCCATTGCAGCAAGGCTGAGCCCGATCCCAAGACCTGGTACTCGCTGATCAAGAGCGCGCTCGCCGGCACCTTCGGCGCGATCGAGCCCAACTGCCGGGATGTCCTCGACAGTCCCGCCTGGCGCTATCAGGCAGGCGGCGGTCCGCACCCTGGCGACAAGCCGCGCCTCGACCGTCTGGCGATGCAGTCCGTCACGCCGCCGGCCTGGGCCGGCAGCGCCCCCGCCTCGACTGTGAGCCGCGAGCAGAGGGCGCGGCCATCACGATTGGCCGAAGGTCTGCGGCTCGACAATACCGGTCAGGCAGCCGTGTCAGCCGGGTCGCGATCCGGCCGCCGCTTTGCCCGAGGCGTCCTCGTCCATCGCCTGCTCGAGCTTCTGCCGCCACTCGAGGAGAGCCGCCGCGCCGGCTTCGCCGAACGCTTCCTCGACAGGCATGGCGGCGATCTCACCGCCACCGAGCGCCAGGCATTGGTCGCCGATGCCATGAACGTTCTGGGCCACCCCGATCTCGCGCCGCTCTTCTCGCCCGACAGCCTGGCCGAGGTCCCCTTGCTGGCGGACATCATCATTGCCGGCCGCAGCGTCGAAATCTCCGGCCAGATCGACCGTTTGAGCGTGACGCCGACTGCGGTCTTCATTGCCGACTACAAAAGCGATCGCAATCCGCCGCAAAGAGTGGTGGACGTCGATGCCGCCTACATTCGCCAGCTCGCCGCCTATCGCGCCGCCCTGCGCCAGATCTATCCCGATCGACCGGTGCAGGCCGCTCTGGTGTGGACCGAAGGGCCGACCATCATGGCGATCCCTGCGGCCGTGATGGACCAAGCATTGGTTGGGTGGTGAATCGAGGCAGTAGGCATTGGGCAAATAGGCAGTGATGGGGTTCTCCCCTACTGCCTACTGCCTTCAAATGTGCCGATCCGTCGCGTCCGTCTTCTTTTGCCCGGTCATGATCCGGTCGAGAACCCCGAGGAACACCGCCGAGAACACGAAGACCATGTGCATGATCGTCAGCCACATGATCTTCGAATTCTCGTATTGCGCCGCATTGAGAAACACCTGCAGCAGGTGGATCGACGAGATCGCCACGATGGTCGATGCCACCTTGACCTTGAGCGAGCCGGCATCGAGCTTGCCGAGCCAGCTCAGCTGGGTGTCGCCGGCCTCGTCGAACCGGCTGACGAAGTTCTCATAACCTGAGATCATCACCATGACGATGAGGCTGCCGACCAGCGCCGCATCGATCAGCCCGAGCATGGCGAGCACCACCTCGGCCTCGCCGAACGACATCACTTTCCCCGCGATCTCGACCAGCTTCTTGAGGAAGGCGAGCCCATAGATCAAGAGTGCTGCGGAGAGCCCGAAATAGAACACCACCAGGATCCAGCGGCTTGCCAGGATCGTGTTCTCGATGAGGCGTTCAAGGATCTTCATCCGTCTTTCTCTCGTCTCTCTTCACGCGAACCGATAACCGTGACGAGACAGCGGCAGCGCCCGCACCCGCTCGCCCGTTGCCGCGAACACCGCATTGGCGAGCGCCGGGAACAGCGGCGGCGTGCCTGGCTCGCCGACCCCGCCCGGCGGCTCCGCACTGTCGATGATCGCCGTCTCGATGGCCGGCACATCCTTCATCAAGGCCATCGGATAATCATGAAAATTGCTGTTTGTCACCGCCCCGTTTTCGATGGTGATCTCGCCCGTCATGGCTGCCGAGAGCGCAAACACGATCGCGCCCTCGAGCTGCGCCCGCACCTGCTGTGGATTGATGGCCTGACCGCAATCGATCACCGCGACGATGCGCTCCACCCTGACCGCCTTCTCCGCCGTGACCGCCACATCCACCACCTGCCCGACATAGGAGCGGAAGCTCGCATGGATGGCAACGCCGCGCCCGCGACCATTGCCGTTGCCTCGCCCCGACCACTGCGCCGCATCGCCCAAGCTTTCGCAGAGATGCCTGAACCGCGCATCCTTGCCCAGGAGATCGATCCGATAGCGCAGTGGATCGACCCCGGCGCGGTGCGCAAGCTCGTCGATGAAGCTCTCGACGAAGAATGCCGTGTTGGAATGACCGACCGAGCGCCAGAACCCGACCGGCACCGGCGTGTCGACATGCTTGGCGGCGACCAGGATATTGGGTATGTCGTAGGAAAGATCGGCAAGCCCCTCAACATTGTCCTTGTCGTGCGCCCCGCCAATGGTGAAGGGCATGTTGCGCGACGAATAGCCGAGCAAGACCGACTGCGTCGCCACCACTGCCTTCAGCGCCCGCGGTTTCGCGCTCGGTCCGATCGCCGCCCTGAGCCGCGCCACCGCCGCCGGCCGGAACGGACCCCAGCGAACATCGTCCTCGCGCCGCCACACCACCAGGACCGGGCGCCCCGGGACGCTTGCCGCCAGCCGTGCCGCCTGCTGCAGCACTGCGCCTTCGATCCGCCGGCCGAATCCGCCGCCGGCCAGCGTGACATGGGTCTCGGCCGAACGCCCGACGGCACGGGCCGCCTGCATCATCGGCATCGGCGACTGCGCCCCCGACCAGAATTTGATGGTCTCGCCATCGTCGAGCGCGACAGCGCTTTGCGGCTCGAGCGTCGCATGGGCGAGATAGGGCGTCTCATAGGTCGCCTCGAAATCCGCATCATCGGCCAGCGCGACATCGACATCGCCGCGGTCGCTGAACACATGGCCGGGCTCTCGGTCGTTCACCGCCGCCCGCATCGCATCGAGGATCTGGACCGAACTGATGCCGGGCTTGTCGTCGCCCCCGAAACGGATCGCCAGCCGCTCCGCCGCCTGCATCGCCTGCCAGCTGGTTTCGGCGATCACCCCGACTGCATTGTCCATCGCCAGCACTTTCACCACACCCGGCATCGCCGCGGCGGCCGTCGTGTCGACGCTCTCGATCGTGCCGTCGAACCGTGGCGGCCGCACCACTGTCGCATGCAGGAGCCCCGCCGGCCGCTGATCGATGGCGAACCGCGCCGAGCCGTCGACCTTGCCCGGAATGTCGAGGCGAGGTGCGTCGCGGCCGATGACGGTCCATTGCGTCCGTGGCTTGAGCGATGGCATTCCTTGCGGCTCGAGCAGCGCCGCTGCCGCCGCAAGCGTCCCATAGCCGAGGCGCCGGCCCGAACGCGGATCGACGATGTCGCCGGCCTCCGCCTTGACCTCGGAAGGTGCCACCCCGAGCTCAGCCGCGCCGGCTCGTCCGAGCAGATGGCGCGCCACCGCCCCGGCCTGGCGCAGCGGCACGAAGTTCCGGATCGTCGCGGTCGAGCCGCCGGTTGCGATCAGCTGCATCGCACCGATGAGCCGCCGCCCGACCCAGTCGAAGGCCCCCGTCATTTCCTCCGGGCGCTTCTCCAGCGCCAGCACGAAATTGGCATAGACCGGCAGCGGCTTGACCGGATGCTCCACCGTGACCCGCTCGAGCGGAATTTCAAGCTCCTCCGCCACCAGCATGGCGAGCCCGGTGTGGATCCCCTGGCCGAGCTCGGTATGCGGCGCCATCACCCTGATGCTGCCGTCCCTCAGCACCTCGATCCAGGCATTGAGCCTGACCGGCTGATCGCCCTCAGGCGACGCCGGCCGCAAGCCCTCGACATCGATGGTCGCGAGATAGCCGAAACCGACCACGAGCCCGGTCATCGCCACGCCCGCCGTGATGGCGCCGCCGATCAGCAACCCGCGCCGGCTGATGCTAGCCATTGGCCGCACCCTTCTCGACGAGTGTTCCGGCCGCCCGGTGAATCGCCTTGCGAATGCGCGGATAGGTGCCGCATCGACAGATATTGGTGATCCGAGCGTCGATCTCGCCGTCGCTCGGATGCGGCGATGCGATGAGAAGCGCCGTCGCTGCCGCGATCATGCCCGACTGGCAATAGCCGCATTGCGGCACCTGCTCGGCGATCCACGCCTGCTGCAGCTGCGCCGCCACGCCGACGGTGGCGGCAAGACCTTCGATGGTGGTGATCTCCGAACCCGTGACATCCGCCAGCCTGAGCTGACAGCTGCGCTCGGCCCGTGTCTTGTCGACGAGCACCGTGCAGGCCCCGCACAGCCCGGCACCGCAGCCATATTTGGTGCCTGTGAGGTTGAGCCGGTCCCGCAACACCCAGAGCAGCGGCGTCGCTGGATCATCCTTGACGCTGACCGTTGCACCATTGACCCTGAGCTCGATCCCGATCTCACACCTCCTGCAGCGCTTTCTGGTAATCCTTCACATCGCTGAAGCTTACCCCCTTCCACCGCTCCTGCTCGTAATTGAGCTGAAACAGCGACGGCGCCATGAACACCGGCGCCCCGTCGAGATCGCGTGCCATCCCGTTGCGATTGGCCGTGACGAACCGTTCGAGCTCGCCTGCGTCATCCGTGTCCACCCAGCGCACCACCTGGAAGCGCGACGGCTCGAACGCCACCGGCAGCCCGTACTCCGCTTTCAGCCGCTCGGCCAACACGTCGAGCTGCAGCGCACCGACCACGCCGACAATCGCCGGCGAGCCGTCCTCCGGCAGGAACAGCTGCACCACCCCCTCCTCCGCCATCTGGGCGAGCGCCTCGCGCAGTTTCTTGGACTTCATGGCATCTTCGAGGCGCACCCGCCGCAATATCTCCGGGGCGAAGCTCGGCACCCCGCGGAACACGATGTCCTCGCCCTCTGTAAGCGTGTCGCCGATGCGCAGCACCCCATGATTGGGAATGCCGACGACATCGCCGGCAAACGCCTCCTCGGCAAGCGCCCGGTCCTGAGCGAAGAAGAATTGCGGGCTCGACAGCGTCATGCTCTTGCCGGTGCGCACCAGCTTCACCTTCATGCCGCGCTGCAGCCGGCCGGAGCACACCCGGAAGAAGGCGATGCGGTCGCGATGATTGGGATCCATATTGGCCTGGATCTTGAACACGAATCCCGTGAGTCCGGGCTCATCCGCCGTGACCGGCCGCTTGTCCGACTGTTGCGGCCGTGGTCCCGGCGCGATCTTCGCCAGGGTCTCGATCAGATCGCGCACGCCGCAATCCTTGAGCGCGCTGCCGAACAGCACCGGCGTCAGATGGCCCTCGCGAAACGCCTCCACATCGAGCGGTCGGCACGCCTGGGCCGCCAGTGCCACCTCGTCGCGGAACTGCGCGAGATCGCTGCCGCCGATCAGCGCCGCAATCGTCGGATCGTCGGGACCGCTCAGCGCCTGTGGGGCGAGCTCCCGGTCGGAGCGGCGAAAGCGCGAGCGGCTGAGCTCATAGGTGCCGGCGAAGCTGCTGCCGCGCCCGACCGGCCAGGTCAGCGGCGCCGTGTCGAGCGCCAGCGTCTTCTCGATTTCGTCCAGGAGATCGAAGGGATCGCGCGATTCGCGGTCGAGCTTGTTGATGAAGGTGATGATCGGAATGTCGCGCAGCCGGCACACCTCGAACAGCTTGCGGGTGCGCGCCTCGATGCCCTTGGCGGCGTCGATCACCATCACCGCCGAATCCACCGCAGTCAGGGTGCGATAGGTGTCCTCCGAGAAGTCCTCATGGCCCGGCGTGTCGAGCAGGTTGAACACGCAGTCCCGGTATTCGAAGGTCATGACCGAGGTCACCACCGAGATGCCGCGCTGGCGCTCGATCTCCATCCAGTCGGAGCGGGTGTGGCGGCGGTTGCGCTTCGCCTTGACCTCGCCGGCGAGCTGGATCGCGCCGCCCATCAGCAGGAGCTTCTCGGTCAGCGTCGTCTTGCCCGCATCGGGATGCGAGATCACCGCAAAGGCGCGGCGGCGGCCGGCCGGCGTCAGCGAGCGCGCCGGCGTGAGAACAGTCTGTTCCATTATCACTTTGCAGCGTTGCGATTGCGGTTGGTGAAGCAGGCATTGCCAAGCCCGGTGCCGATCGTCAAGACGCCCCAATGGCTGACATCCTGCATGAACTGCACCTCGCTCAGGCCCTGGATGACCGCGTCATTGTGCATCACCACCATTGTCTCGTGCTCGCCGATCCGCGGAATCGCCTCGATCAGGCTGCGCGCCAGGTTGAACCGGCTGCTCTCCCAATTGCCCGGCAGATTCTGGCTCCCCTTGGCGATGGCGCCGTCGCTCTCGATCTTGCCGGGGCACCCGACCCCGACAAAGGGCGCCAGCTTGAACTCGGCCGTTTCCGCCTTGTCGATCAAATCGGTGAGCATCGCGGCCAGCCGCTCGAGCGCCTCCTCGCGCGAGGGCTGCGGATCCTCGTCGCGATGCCGCCACAGAGCGAGCTTCCAAACCTCGGCCCGCGACAGGTCCGGCGCCTTTTTGAGATTGAGCGCCACCACCCCTGCCCGGATGTTGGTGCCGCCGATATCGACGGCGACCAGGCTGTCATGGCCCTTGAACATCCAGCTGGGCGCCAGATGGACCGCGCCGATCAGTCCGGCCTGGTCGGGATGATGGCGGATCGGCACGAGATCGACATCGATCTCCGCCGCCTTGAGGATCACCATGGCCCGTCCGATGGCGAGCTCGCCGATCCGGCTTTCCCGCAAACCGCCGCCCACCGTGATGCGCTCGGCCTCCTTCCAGCCTTTCAGGCGGATGAACCGCTTGACCACCGAGGCAAGCTCCTCGGCGAAATCCTCGATCGCGCTCTGGACGACGCCGGCCGCCTTGGGATCGCCTTCGAGCAGCAGCTTGTCGAGCTTCTTCTTGCTGATGTCGGTCGACTCCGCCTCGCCCAGCGGATCGTCGTCGCCGACCTGCTGAAATTTCTCGCGCCATTCGTCCAGCATCGAGCGGAATGCCCGGAAGCTTGCCCGATCGCCGATGAAGCCATCCTGGTCGCGCAGCTCGACATTGTAGCTCTCGACGATCACCGACGGGAGTTGCTGGGCGCCATGCGCCATGCCGGACGGCGTCTGTTCACTATTGGTCATGCGAATGGGCTCGAGCACGATTGCGGACGGAGCACTAATGACGAAACCCTCAACGTCCCGCAAGAAATGAACGTTCCGGGGGCCGAAAGCCTACGCCACGAAATGGCGAATCGGCGCAGAATTTCAAGGGCTGCGGCGGGGTCTGGACCTGACCTGTCCGATCGCCTCGAGAAGCTCCGGTCCCCCGAATGGCTTGACCAGATAGGCGGCCACGCCCCTCCGCTGTGTCTCCAGGCGCAGCCCCGGCGTATCGAAGGCGGTGATGAGGATGATCGGCACCTCGCAATGCGCCCGCTGCATGGCCTCGACCAGTTCGAGCCCCGACATTGCCGGAAGGTGAAAATCGCTGACGATGCAATCGGCCGACGTCGCCTCGCCCGATTGCAGCATGGCCTCGGCCGTCCCGAAGGCGATGCAATCGTGACGTGCCGCCACTATGAGGCGCCGGATCGCCCGTCGCATGCTGGCATCGTCCTCGACCACAAGAACCTTCATGCGCCGGCCTGTGACACTCCTGCGACAGAGTGTCCGCCCGTCCCGTGGGCTTGGCCATTGGGCTAATGGGCATTCTCTTTTGCCCAAAGGGGCAAGGCGCGAAGCGCCTGGGCAATAGGCGTTAGGCATTAGGCAGTAGCTGGAGCTCTTCCCTACTGCCTACTGGCTATTTGCCTATTGCCTGCACTGGCGCAGCCGCTCCGCGAGGCGGCCGAGCTCCGCCACCGAGCTGACGCCAAGCTTGGCCATCAGGCTGGCGCGCTGCGCCTTGACGGTGCGCTCGGCCACCCCGATTTCGGCGGCGATCTGCTTGTTGAGCTTGCCCTCGACGATCAGGTCGAACACCTGTCGCTCGCGCTGCGACAGGGCCGCAAACGCGGTCATGAGCGCCGCTCGTTCGAGACGCTCGCCGCGCGCCGCCGCATCGCGCGTCAACGCCCTGCCGATGGCATCGAGCAGCGCCTGCGGCGTGATCGGCTTCTCGAGATAGTCGACCGCCCCACCCTTCATGGCGGCAACGCTCGATGCGACATCGGCATGGCCGGTCATGAACACCACCGGGAGATGAATGCCCTGCTCCTTCAGCACCGCATTGAGCTCGAGGCCCGACGGACCGCCCGGCAACCGGACATCGAGCAGCACGCAGCCATGCCGGTCCGGCGGATGACGCAGCAGGAAGTCCCCTGTCGAGCCATAGCCGGTGGCCTCGAAGCCGCTGCCGTTGAGCAACCGAAGCAGCGCGGTGCGCAAGCTTTCGTCGTCGTCGATGACATGAACCATCGGCTTCGTGATCATGCCACCTCGAGCCTCCTGATCCCCTTCGCCGCCGGGAGCTCGACATGGAACACCGCGCCGCCGCCCGGCCGGTTCTCCGCCCACACCTTGCCGCCATGCGACTCGACGAGCGTCCGCACGATCGACAGGCCGAGCCCGATGCCGGTCGGCTTGGTGCTGAAGAAGGAATCGAACAGCTTGGCCCTGTCCTCCTCGCCGATGCCATGACCGGTATCGCTGATCTCGACCGAGGCGGTGTCGTCCACCTTCATCACCGTGACCGTCACGATGCGATGACCCTCCCGCTGACCGGCAACCGCATCCATCGCATTGAGCACGAGATTGATCAGCACCTGCTGGATCTGGATGCGATCGCCGATCACGCTGACATCGCCGCCTGCTTCCCGAACCACCAGATCGACCCGCCGCCGCTTTGCCTCGGCCCGGAGCACGATCGCCATCTCGACCGCCGCCTCGTTCAGATCGACCACCGTGCGCTCCACTTCGTGCTTCTCGAAAAGCTTGCGCAATTGCCTGATGACATCGCTCGCCCGCACATCGTCGCGACGGATATCCTCGAGGATCTGTCTGAGCTCTTCGGGATGCATGGCGCCCGATTCGAGGACGAGGCTGGCCGCCGCCACATTGCTCAGGATCGCGCCGAGCGGCTGGTTGATCTCATGGGCGATCGATGCCGTCAGCTCGCCGGCAACCGCGAGCCGCGAGGCATGCGCCAGCTCGAACCGGTGCTTGTCGACTGCGAGCTCCGCCATCCGCCGGCGGCGCCGCTCGATGAGCAGGATCGCGACCAGCATCGACTGCAGGATGACGATGGCGAGCATGCCGAACGCCTGGTAGCGATACTGGTCCCACAGGCCGGGCGATTTGAACTGAACGATCGCATCCCCCGGCACATCGCTCTCCTTGATGCCCCAGCGCTTGATCTGCCGCCAGTCGACGCTGAGCGTGGTCGGCATCACGGCCGGAAGGTCGAGAGTCGCGACCGCCCGCCCCTCGAGCAGCTGATTGACGATCCTCCCCGCCATCTCGCCCATCGCTTCGAAGATCGGCACGCGGCCGCCCACCACGCCGGTGCCGATGAAGGTGTTGTAGGGACCATAGACCGGCACCGGCGCCGCCTCGGCGATCCTCGTCACCGCTTCACGCGGCGTGAAGGTCTTGCCTGCGCCATCCCTGAAATAGCCCGGCGTGAAGATGACGCTGTCGGCCCCGAGCGACGCCACCCGCTCGAGCAGCTCGGGCGTTGCGAGACCTGCCCAGTATTCGATGCGGCTCAGCCGCCCGTTGAACGGCGCGAGCTCCCGGCGCAGGACCAAGTCCAATTCGCGATCAGGCGCCGCGGCGCCGGTGATCACCACGAGTCGCGTCGCCTTGGGATGCCAGCTGAGCGCCTGCGCCACCGTTCCGGCCGGGTCGTAGCGCACCGGCACGCCATGGACGTCGCCCGGCAGCGTCAAGACATCGAGGAATGGCTTGTCGATGCCCATATGCACCAGCGGCGCTCCGGGAAACAGCGCCTGGCGGTTCCTCAGCAGGAATTCGAGCGCCCCGTTGCCGCCGGCGACCACCACCGCCGGCGGGTGCGTCCGGTATTTCTCGCGCAGATAGGTCGAGATGGTGCGGATGTAATCCTCGCCGCCGAAACGGGGATAATCGAGGAACTCGGCGCTGACCTCGACCGGCCTGCCAAGGCCGGCAATGGCCCGGTTCAGCCCGCGATCGGCTTCGACATTGGCCGGCAGCAACCGGTTGTTCTCATAAAGGACGAGGACCTGCCTGGGCGTCTCCGCCTGCACCAGCCCGCTCGACAGCAGGGCGGCCACAAGAGTGGCAAGGCACACGCACGTCCAACGCATTGAATATCCGCCCAAAATACCGCCCGCCTCATCACTATCATCGGCCGCCTTCACGCCCATTCAACATTTTCGTCATCGGCGGGCAGGCCGCCTTCTTTGAATGAGCCGCGAAAAACGTCAGTAGGCATTAGCCAATAGGCCGTGAACGGAGCTCTTCCCTACTGGCCTACTGCCGACTGCCGACTGCCGACTGCCTCCCTTTGCCCCTTGGGGCATTCCTCGCTGCCCCTTCGGGCCGACAGCCCTGCACGTTTGTCCGATTCTCTTCATCCGTCTTTCGCGAGACGGTAGCGCTGCGACACCTCAGCCTGTGGGCGGCGAACCAGCGAATGGGAGTTCAGGAATGGCAATTCCCTCGAAGTCATCTCGAAAGTGTCTCGGTCTTCTGGCGGCTCTGGCGATGGCGACGGGAATGACGCCGCCGGCCGTCGCCCAGGAGCAGAAGCCGAACATCCTCTTCATCATGGGCGACGACATCGGCTGGATGCAGCCGAGCATCTATCACCGCGGCCTGATGGTCGGCGAGACGCCCAACATCGACCGCATCGGCAATGAAGGCGCGATGTTCACGCATTACTATGCCGAAGAGAGCTGCACTGCCGGGCGCAATGCCTTTTTCACCGGCATGCATCCGCTGCGCACCGGCATGATCCCGCCGCAACTCCCGGGCAGCCCGTCCTATCTGCGACCCGGCACCCCGGCCATTGCCTGGTTCCTGCGGGACCTCGGCTACAACACCGGCGAGTTCGGCAAGAACCATCTCGGTGACCACACCGAGGCGCTGCCGACGGCGCACGGCTTCCACGAATTCTGGGGTTATCTCTACCATCTCGATGCGATGCAGGGCGTGAGCTTCCCCGACATCAACAAGACCCCGACCGAGCAGACCGTCGCCCCGGCCTGCCGCAACACGCCGATCCCCGGCGTTCAGCAGGATCCGAGCGCCGTCGATCCCAAGACGACGCCATGCCTGACCCCGCCGCGTCCGATGCTGTCGTGCAAATCCTCCGACGGAACCTCCGCCAATCAGACTTGCAAGGACGAAGGCCCGCTCACCCTGGAGCGCTCGAAGACGATCGACGAGGAGATCTCCTCGCACGTCATCGACTTCATCGACCGCAACGACCCGAAGAAGACCGGCAAGCCATTTTTCGTCTGGTACAACCCGGCGCGCATGCATGTGACCACCGTCCTCCCCGACAAATATCTCGACATGATCGGCGAGAAGGGCGGCAAGGACTGGGGTGCCAATGAAGCCGGCATGAAGCAGATGGACGACAATATCGGCTATGTGCTCAAGAAGCTCGAGGAGATGGGCCAGCTCGACAACACCATCATCGCCTTCACCACCGACAATGGCGCCGAGACCATCACCTTCCCGGACGGCGGCACCACCCCCTTCAAGGGCGGCAAGCTCTCCACCTGGGAAGGCGGCATGCGGGCGCCGCTGGTCGTGCGCTGGCCCGGCCATATCCAGCCCGGCACGGTCAAGAATGAAGTGTTTGCCTCGCTCGACTGGCTGCCGACGCTGGTCGACATCGCCGGCGGGCCCAAGGGCGATGCGCTGAAGAAGCAGATCGAGGCCGGCCAATATCCCGGCATCGTCAAGACCACGCTCGACGGTGTCGACCAGCGCGACTATCTCGAGGGCAAGTCCGAGAAATCCGCCCGCGAGGTCTTCTTCTATTATTCCGGCAAGAACCCCTCGGCGGTCCGCTACAAGAACTGGAAGATGTATTTCGCCATGGTGTCCGATGACCCGGCGGGCTTCATCCATGGCGTCGTCCCCTTTGCCTGGACCCAGGTCGTCAACATCAAGCGCGATCCCTTCGAGACCTCGGTCGGCCAGCAGATCAAGACGCTGTTCGGCATGGGAGGCGCCCTCGCCTCGCCATCAACCGCCTATGTCTATGACTGGAACCTCCTGCCGATGGGCCAGGCTCTCTGGTTGAAGGAGCTCGAGAGCTATGTTGCTTATCCGCCGATGCAGGACCCTGCCAGCTACAATCTCGACCAGGTCCTTCAACAGGTGAAGGAGATGCAGTCGGGCAAGAATCGCTCAGGCAGCGACTAGGAGTCAGCGAAGTCATCGACGAGCGGGCGGCTTGGGCCGCCCGCTTTCACAACCGCCCCCGAGACTGGAGAGACTTCATGATCCCGAGATGGACGAAGCGCCTATGCGGAGCTGCCGCATTACTGGCGGCTGCATCGCCACTGGCCTCCGCACAGCAGGCCAAGCCGAACATCCTCGTCATCATGGGCGACGATATCGGCTATTGGAATATCAGCGCCTACAATCGCGGCCTCATGGGCTATCGCACGCCCAACATCGACCGCATCGCCAATGAGGGCGCCCTCTTCACCGACTATTACGGCCAGCAGTCCTGCACCGCCGGCCGCGCCGCCTTCATCACCGGCCAGAGCCCGTTCCGCACCGGCCTCCTCAAGGTCGGCCTCCCCGCCGCCAAGGAAGGGCTGTCGGACAAGGATCCGACGATCGCTGAACTGCTCAAGCCGCAGGGCTATGCCACCGGCCAGTTCGGCAAGAACCATCTCGGCGACCGCAACGAGTTCCTGCCCACCGTTCACGGCTTCGACGAGTTCTTCGGCAATCTCTATCACCTCAATGCCGAGGACGAGCCCGAGCATCCCGACTATCCCAAGGACCCGGCCTTCCGGGCCGAGTTCGGCCCGCGCGGCGTCATGAAATGCATCGCCACCGCGACCGACCAGCCGGGCGACGATCCGCGCTTCGGCCCCTGGGGCAAGCAGAAATGCGAGGACACGGGCCCGCTGACCAAGAAGCGCATGGAGACGGTCGACCAGGAATTCCTCGATGCCGCGACCCAATTCATCGACCGCTCGGTCAAGGACAGGAAGCCGTTCTTCGTCTGGTTCAATTCGAGCCGCATGCACATCTGGACCCGCCTCAAGCCGCAATCTCAAGGGGTCACCGGCTTTGGCATCTATCCCGACGGCATGGTCGAGCATGACGGCCAGGTCGGCCAGCTCCTCAAGAAGCTCGACGATCTCGGCATCGCCGACAACACCGTCGTCATCTACACCACCGACAACGGCGCCGAGGCCTTCTCCTGGCCGGATGGCGGCACCACGCCCTTCCGCGGCGAGAAGAACACAAATTGGGAAGGCGGCTACCGCGTGCCGGCGCTCATCCGCTGGCCGGGTCTCGTCCCGCCGCGGAGCGAGATCAACGAGATCTTCTCCGCCGAGGATTGGGCGACCACCCTCGTTGCCGCCGCCGGAGAGCCGGAGATCAAGAGCAAGCTTTTGCAAGGCTATGAAGCGGCCGGCAAAAGCTTCAAGGTGCATCTCGACGGCTACGACCAGCGCGATCTTCTCGCCGGCAAGGGCCCGGACAAGCGCCATGAATTCTTCTACTGGACCGACGACGGCAATCTTGCCGGCCTGCGCTACGATCAATGGAAGGCCGTCTTCCTCGAGCAGAAGGCAGAAGGGCTCAATGTCTGGGGCGAGCCGCTCATTCAGCGCCGCCTGCCATGGCTCTTCAGCCTGCGTTCCGACCCCTTGGAGCGCGCCCAGCATGAGGCGGGCGACTATGTCCGCTGGTTCGTCGAGCACGCCTTCCTGCTGGTGCCGGCCCAGAAGCTCGTCGGCCAGCACCTCCAGAGCTTCCGCGCGTTTCCACCCCGCCAGCGGCCGGGATCGTTTTCCATCGACCAGGCCATGGAGATGCTTCGCCTGCCGCCATCCGGCAATTGATGGGAGCCTGTCATGAGGAGCTTGGCATCCACCGGCCGCCGCCTGCTGCTTGCCGCGGCGCTGGCCTTCGCCTCCCTCTCCGCTTCACCGGTCTCGTCCGCGCTCCACGCGCAAGGCGCCGACCCGCTGCCGTCATGGAACGAGGGAGCGACCAAGCAGGCGATCCTCGATTTCGTGCAGGCGACCACCGATCGCTCGAGCCCCGACTTCGTCCCGCCCGGTCAGCGCATCGCCACTTTCGACCAGGACGGCACGCTGTGGGTCGAGCACCCGATGTACAGCCAGGTGATCTATTGCCTCGACCGCGTTCCGGAGCTCGTCAAGGAGAAGCCGGAGCTCAAGGATGTCGAGCCCTTCAAGACGGTGCTCACTGGCAATAAGGAGGCGATCGCCAAGCTGCCCTTCAAGGAGATCGAGAAGATTCTCATCGCCGCCTTGAGCGGCATGTCGGTCGACGATTTCCGGAACCAGGTCAAGCAATGGCTCGCCAAGGCCCGCGACCCCCGCTGGAAGCGGCCCTATACCGAGCTGATCTATCAGCCGATGCTCGAGGTCCTGCGCTTTCTCCGCGACAAGGACTACAAGACCTATATCGTCACCGGCGGCGGGCAGGATTTCGTCCGCGTCTATGCCGATCAGGTCTATGGCATCCCGACCGAGCAGGTGGTCGGCACCATGGGCGGCACCAAATTCGGCTATGACAAGAACGGCAAGCCGTTCCTGACCAAGGAGCCGAGGCTCCTGCTCAACGACAATGATGCCGGCAAGCCCGAGGGCATCCATTTGATGATCGGCATGCAGCCCTATGCCGCCTTCGGCAATTCGACCGGCGACCAGCAGATGCTCGAATACACCAAGGCGGGCGAGGGCAAGCGCCTGTCGATGCTGGTGATGCATGACGACGCCACCCGCGAATATGCCTATGGCCCCGCCAACGGCCTGCCCGAGACCAAGGTCGGCACCTTCACCCAGGCGCTGTTCGACGAGGCCGGGAAGGATGGCTGGATCGTCATCAGCATGAGGAAGGATTGGAAGCGGATCTTTCCTTTTGAAGGCACTGCACAGTAGGCATTGGCCGGCTCACGGCGAGGCCCCCAAGGTGAAGCTCGCCGGCCGCAACGCGCCGACGCAGGACGTGTCGGGTGCCACCGGATCGGCGAGGAACGATACGACGACTGTCTGGGCGCAAGGCGAGGCGGGGGAGACACCGTGGCCGACGCCTGGAATGCTCATGATGGTCGCCTTGGCAAGGTTTGTCGCCGCGGCCTTGGCCCCGGCGAGCGACGTCAATGTATCGAAGCTGCCTGAAATGAGGAGCGTCGGGATGCTGCTGGTGACGGGCTGGCGCATTGCCTCCGGGGCGGCGGGGACCTTCCAGACATCGCGGCAGTCCTGATAGGCATACGCCCAGCCGCCGACGCCCTCGCCCTGTATCGAAGCCGGATAGTCCGGAAACGCTTCCCGACCGGCCGCGGCGAGATCCGCCAGCGTCGCGAACGGATAGTCTTCGCGACAGGTGACGCCATAGGACAGGCCATAGCCAAGGGCTGGGACATTCGGACCGGGTGGCGGTGCGCGGCTGACCCGGTCCTTGGCGATCGCCTCGATGGCATCGGCGCGTCCCGCAGCGAGCCCGCCGATCCGCTCCGGCGCGGCGCGCAGCGTGGCCAGCGCATAGTTCTGGTTGCGCAGCCAGTCGATCAGGCTCCCGCCGTCGAGCACCACCTTGAGGTCCTCGCCGGTGGCCGGATCGCGAACGGTCGTCGTCAGTGGCTCGGCCTCGAGCTTGTTGACCATACCGGTGAAGGTCTCCTCGAGATGCGGATGGGCGGCGTTGCAGGCCGGCTCCGCCGCGCAGGCCTGGAAGAGGTTCTCGAAGCCGGCGCGTGCATTCTGCCAGTTTTCCGGGATGGTGTAGTTCGTCGGCAAGACCGAATCGAGAATGACGCTGCGGATGCCTTCCGGGTGGTCGCGCATGAGCGTCTGCGCCAGGTAGGAGCCATAGGAATTTCCGTAGACGTTCCACGAGGCAAGGCCGAGCACCTTGCGGAGGTCGGCAAAATCGGAGGCGCTTTCCGTCGAATTGTAGGCGTCAAGGTCGGCACCGGTGGCGGCAAGCTCCCGATGGCAGACTTTCGCCGCCGCCAAATGGGCGCGCTCGGTCGCCTCGGAATAGAAGCGGAGTCCGAGAAGCGTTCTGGCGAAGTCGTCGGCGGATGCGCAAGTCAGCGCCGGCTCCGCGAACATGGTGCCGCGCTGACTCACCACCAGGATGTCCCGATCGCGAATGAAATCGGCGGCGATGAGCCCGTTGACCTCGAGCGGTGCTATGTCGCCCGGGCCGCCTGCGAGATAGACAACGGGATCGGGCCGCTTCGCGGGTGAGCGCGCCGGGTAGTTCGCGACCAGGAGCCGAATCGTGCGACCGGAGGGCCGGCTGCGATTTTCCGGTACGACGAGGAAGCCGCAGCTCGCCTTGCCCAGCTCCTCGGCCCCCTGCAGCTTTGGACATGGCGCCGGCTCGAAGCGCGGCACTGGCAGCGGACCGGAGTCGGCGTGCGTCACGGCCAGCGGGGCGAGGAAAAGGACAAGGACTAGCAAGCGTTGGTGAGCGACAGCCATTGTGTTGTGCTTTCCCTGAAGCCGGTGCCGTCCAGATTCCGGTGGCAGACTACGCCGGGATTGTCAGCGACGTCGATGATGCCGCCGCAAGGCGCAATTTCTGCCACAGCGCGATCAGCATTGGGTCAAAGATCGACTCCAATGTCGGCTCCAGGCATGTCCGCTTCCCTGCCGAAGCTGACGCCGTTCGTGGGGAGTGCAAGATGCGGAAATACTTGCAGAAATTGGCTGGTGTGGCGATTGCGCTCGGGCTCGCCGGTCTGATGGCCGCGCCGACTTCCGCCCATGCCGTCATCGTCTCGGCCACCCCGACCCCCAACCAGCAGGTGCCGGCGGGCAGACTCGCTGTCCGGATCGAGTTCAATTCGCGCATCGACAAGGTTCGCTCCCGCCTGCATGTGACGGCTCCCGGCAGCGCCAAGGCGGATGTTCCGATCGATCCCGCCGGCAGGCCCAACATCGTGACCGGCACCACCGGCGAGCTCGCGGCCGGCGCTTATGTGCTGCGCTGGCAGGTCCTGGCGATCGACGGTCACATCACGCGCGGCGACATCCCCTTCATGGTCGAGCACTGACCCCGCTCGGCATGGAGCTGCTCCTCGACATCTTCGGCTTTGCGAGCGTCCTGCTGTCCGGCATGGTGCGCACCGCCCAGTGTCTGACCCTGGGCGGGATTGCCTTCATCGCCTTCATCGCTGCCCCTTTGGACCGTTGCATGGGCGATGGTCCGCTGCTTCCCCGCACGCTTCACCTCACGCGCATGTTCGCCTGGGGGCTGCTGGTCGCCCTGGCCATCATGCTTGCCCTGCAGGTCACGATCCTGATCGGCACCGAGGAGATCACCATTGCCGAAGCGCTCGGCGGCGACTTCGCAGTGGCGCAGATCGTGCGGATCATCGGCGCCATCATGATGCTGGTGCTGCTCCATCGCCGCAGCCCGAGCGTGCCGTTGCTCGTGGTGCTGGGCCTGATCGATCTTGCAGCCAGTGTCGCGGCCAGCCACGCGATGGCCCGCATCGATGACCGGGCATTGCTGGTGGCGATCACCGCCCTGCACCATCTCGGCGCAGCCGTGTGGATCGGCGGGCTGCCTTGCTTCCTCTCCGCGATGCGCTGGCTGCCGGCCGGCGACACGCGCAGCCGTGTCGGCGCCCGCTATTCGGTGCTCTCCATGGCGTCAGTCGCCGCCATCGCGTTCTCCGGTATCGGCATGTTGATCCACTATGTCGGCAGCGTCGGCGCGATGTACGGGACAACCTACGGCATGATGCTCGGTACGAAGATCGTCCTGTTCTTCAGCCTGCTGGGCTTGGGCTACGGCAACTTCCGCGTGGTGCGTCGCCTGGCGATCGATCCCGCAGGCTCGGTCATGCGTCTGCGCCGGTTTGCCGAGGTGGAGCTGGGGGTCGGCATCACGATCATTTTCGTCGCCGCGTCCATGACATCGCTGCCGCCGGCCATCGATCTCACCCGCGACCGGGTCAGCCTGACCGAGATCACCGAGCGGTTGATTCCGAAATGGCCCAGCCTCGAGAGCCCCAGCCGCGACACCCTCGCCTTCTATGAACAGCGCAAGACCCTGGCCGACGAGCAGACCGAGCACAAGCCGCCGACCCTCCAGGCCTATGTGCCGGGCGCCGGGATCCCGCTGCCGCGCAACGCTCAGGACATCGCCTGGTCGGAATACAATCACCATTGGGCCGGCATGATCGTCCTCGTGATGGGCATCCTGGTGCTCCTGGAGAAGACCGGAAGGGCGCCGTGGGCCAGGCATTGGCCGCTGCTGCTGATCGTGCTCGCCGGCTTTTTGTTCCTGCGCTCGGAGGCGGAGGGCTGGCCGACCGGCAGTCTTACTCTCGCTGAATCGCTGCGCGATCCCGAATTCATTCAGCACAAGGCCTTCATGGTGCTGATGACCGGCTTTGCCCTGTTCGAGTGGAGCGTGCGCAACAACGTCATGCGCAATGCGTGGGCAGTCTATGTGTTTCCGGTGCTCAGTGCCGTCGGCGGCATGATGCTGCTGACGCATTCGCATTCCATCGCCAATGTCAAGGACCTGATGTTGATGGAGATGACCCATATGCCGCTCGCCGTCTTCGCCATATGGTCCGGCTGGACCCGATGGCTGGAGCTGCGCTTGGACGGGCCCGCGCAGATCATTGCCGGCCGGCTGTGGCCAGTCTTCTTCTGCCTGACGGCCATCACCCTGTTGTTCTATCGGGAAGTCTGAGCAGCACCCGAAATAGCACGAGCATGGAAACCTGGGATTTCCATGCTCGCTGCCAATCAGATGGGAACGTCAGCCGCGCCGCGCCGCCTCGATCGTGGCGACATCGATCTTCTTCATGTCCATCATCGCATCGAATGCGCGCTTTGCCTCACCGCCGCCGGCCGCCAGCGCCTCGGTCAGCACGCGCGGCGTAATCTGCCAGGAGATTCCCCATTTGTCCTTGCACCAGCCGCACGCGCTCTCCTGGCCGCCATTGCCGACGATGGCATTCCAGTAGCGGTCGGTCTCCGCCTGATTGTCGGTGGCGATCTGGAACGAGAAGGCTTCGCTATGCTTGAACGCCGGACCACCATTGAGACCGATGCAAGGGACGCCGGCAACCGTGAATTCGACCACCAGCACGTCGCCCTTCTTGCCCGCTGGGTAGTCGCTGGGTGCGCGATGGACGGCACCCACCGCGCTGTTCGGAAAGGTCTCGGCATAGAAACGGGCGGCAGCCTCGGCGTCCTTGTCGAACCAGAGGCAAATCGTGTTCTTCGCCATTGCATCTCCTTATCACTCTGAAGCCAAGCTCACTGCGAGGTTCCCGTCCCCGTCATCCTAGATAGGGAGCTCAACCGCTCTTATCCACCCCACAGGCGACCGTTTTGCCGCAGGGTAGCTCATCGGTCCCCTCATGCAGCAGCGGCAACCTCCACCAGCACCTCGGTCAGAACCGAGTTGGCGATGTAGCATTCCTCATGGGCGTGATGATGCAACGCCGTCAGCTCGGTGTCGCTCGGTTGCTTGCCACCGGAAAAGACGATGCGCGGCTTGAGCGTGACCTTCGACACGAACAGCTTGCCGCGCTCGTTCTTGGTCATGATTCCGACGGCGTCGTCGTCATATGAGTCGACGACGAAACCCTGCTTTTGCGCGAGATAGAGAAAGGTGAGCATGTGGCAACTGGACAATGCGGCCACCAGCGCCTCCTCGGGATCGACCGCATCGGCGCGCGAGAAGGGCAGCCGCACCGAATGTGGCGACGACGAGGCCGCAACCACAGTGCCGCCATCGAATGACCATTGATGTCCGCGGCTGTACTTGCCGTCGCTGAAAGTCGCGCCATCGCGCTTCCAGGACACTGTCGCGAGGTATTCATGCGCCATTGCGTAATCTCCGTCTGCGCTGCATTGGCTGCTGCAGATACTCAACCTCGGGCTCTCTGGCAACCGCCATCCCACGCGTGACGGCGTGAGGTCGCTTCAGGTGGTTTGAGCGACCAGGCGATCAGTCGCGCAGCTCGTCGGGGTGAAAGGTGCCACGCAGCCTTTCGACCGTACGACCGATCCGCAGAGCCAATGCGTCGTCGCCGCACCGCACCGCGATCTGCATGGCGATCGGCAGTCCAGGCGCAACCAGGCCGATCGGCACCGAGATGGCAGCCATGTCGAGATAGTTCACGAAGCGCCCATAAGGCGTGACGATCCGGCTCTCGTCGACCTCGGCCACCGGTATCGCCCCTTCGAGGCAGGTCGGCGCCAGCACCGCATCCAGACTGCCCATGGATCGATTGAACTCGACGCGCGCCGCGCTGCGGTCCTCCATCAATGCCAGATAGGCTGCTGCGCCGATCGCCTCGCCGCGCCGCACGCGGCCAGCGACGACCGGATCGACCACCGACGGCACTGTGTCGATCAGCGGCGCAAGACCCCGGAAGCTCTCGGCAGCCATGATATCTCCCGCCGTTTGAAGGTAGCTCTCGAGCGGCCGCGGCGGCGCGAATTCGGTGATGGTGGCACCTTCGCGCGCGAGCCCCCGGATCGTGTCCTCGACAAGAGCCACCACCGGCGCCTGCGCCTTGGAGAGCTCGCTGGCGGACACGATCCCGAGGCGCAAGCCCACCCCGCCGCGCTCGACACCACCGAGCGTATCGAGCCCCGTCATGGAATCGAGCACGATGGCGGCATCCCGGACATGGCGCGTCATCAGTCCGACCGTGTCATGGGTCGGGCTCAAGGGAAACACGCCCTCCTTGCTGATCAGGCCCGGCGAGGTCTTGAGACCGACGATGCCGCAAAAGCTGGCCGGCGTTCTGATCGATCCGCCGGTGTCGGTGCCAAGAGCCGCTGCGGCAAGGCCGGCGGCAACCGCCACCGCCGACCCGCTGCTCGAGCCGCCTGGAACGCGATGGATGTCGAGGTCCCAGGGGTTCCAGGGCGTGCCCATGACGGGATTGGTTCCCCAGCCGCCGAATGTCAGCTCCACCGTGTGGGTCTTGCCGTGAATGATGGCGCCAGCCCTCTCCAGCGCCTCGACTGCCTTCGCGGTCCGCTGCGCCGGGCGCTGCGGTGTGGCAAGCGAGCCGGCGCGGGTGACCGTCCCGCGATGGTCGAAGACATCCTTGATGGCGATCGGGATGCCATGCAGCGGCCGGGTCGACGATGGCAGCAGCTGCTGGCGATCAAAGGCATCGGCACGCGCCATGGCCTCCCTGCCCATGAGATCGCTGAAGCTGTGCAGCTTGCCGTCGAATTTGCGAATCCGCTCGAGATGCATCGCCACGAGCTCGCCGGCCGAGATCTCCGCTCGCTTCAGGGCAGCGATCATGTCCTCGATCGTACCGAATGCATCCATGTTCATGGCCGCTCAGAAGATGGCGTGGCGACTGCCGATGATCCGGTCGACGAGAAGAACGACGACCACGTTCACCAGGATGATCAGTGACGATACCGCAAAAACGGCGGGACTGAACGACGTATTGCTCTGCTGGAACAGCCAGATCGGCAGCGGGAACACGTCGACCGTGTAGAGAAAATAGCTCAAGGTGAACTCGTTGTAGGAAATGATGAAGACAAGGAGAATACCCGAAACCACCCCGCTGCGCATTAGCGGGAAGGTGATATCGCTGAACGCCATGAGCCAGGAGGCGCCAAGCGTCCTTGCCGCCTCTTCGAGATGGGGATCGACGCCGGCGAGCGCTGCCATGCAGTTCCGCACCATGAAGGGAAGCCCGATCAGGCTGTGGGCAAGGACGATCTGCGCCATTCCCAGGTCGAACGGCAGCAGGCTGACAATGACCAGAAGCGAAACGCCGAGCACCACGCTTGGAAAAATCAGCGGCAGCCCGAGATACTGCTCGACCACCAGGCGTCCGGCAAAGCGAAAGCGCGTCAGTGCATAGGCCGCCGGCACGCCGGTTAGAGCCGTGACCAAGGCGGCAGCTCCGGCGATGAGGAGGCTCGCGACCATTGCTTCGCCGAGCCGCGACAGGCTGGCATCGGACCCGGCCAGCATCGACCAGACCTCGCCATACCAGCGAGTGCTCAATGCCGGCGGCGGGAATTGCAGGGTCGATGCTGCCGTGAAGGACATGACCAGCACCGCCACGATCGGCAGCAGGATCAAGGTCAGGATTGCCGACGTCGTCACTGTCAAGAGCAGTCTTTCGGCACCGTGCCGGCCGATCAGGATGCGCTCAGCCATGGCGCGCGCCTCGTTCCGCGGTTCTGAAGACCAGCCGATGCGCCATTTGAATGCCGGTGGCGAGCGAGATCAGGATCACCGACAGCGCCGAGCCGAGCGGCCAGTTGAGGAGCGGCCCCATCTGGTCGCGTATCAGCATCGCGACGGTCGTGACCTTGACCCCGCCGAGCAGCAGCGGCACGACGAAGGCACCGACATTGAAGCCGAACACCAGGATGAAGCCGGCCGTGAGGCCCGGCCGCGACAACGGCAGGATGATGTCGCGATAGGTCTGCAGTCGCGAGGCGCCAAGCACGCTCGCCGCCTCTTCGAACGTGCCATCGATGGCCCGCAATGCCGATGCCAGCGGCAGGACCGCGAGCGGGATCGACGTCTGCACGAGACCGAGCAGCACACCCGTGCGGTTGAACAGCAGCGAGAAGGTCCGCGGTTGTCCGCTCAGCGGCGCCACCGCTCTGTTCAGCAGCCCGTCCGGGCCGATGAGCGCGACCCAGCCGAAGCTTTGCACGAGCAGGCTGACCAGCATCGGCAGCAGCACCGCGATCAGCACCAGCCGGCGCAGCGCATCGGAAGACGTCCGCACGATGAACAGGGCCACCGGAAATGCGACCGCCACAGTGATCGCTGCGCTGGCAAGCGCCAGCCAGATCGTGGTGAAGAGGATGCGCAGATAGAATGGCTCCAGGAGCTCGCGATAGTTGACGAGCGTCCAGCTGGTCCATTCGCTGTCGCGCTCCCCGAAGCTCATTCGCAGCACCACGAAGGTGCAGACGGCAAGCACCGTGCAGACGAGACCCGCCGGCAGCAGCAGGAGAAGCGGCGCGCGTCGCGAAACCGCGCCGTTCTCAGCCGCCGACCGCCTCGACATATCGCTTCATCCAGTCCTCGCGAACCTTGGCGAGCTGGGTGTTGTCGACTTTGATGGTGCGGGACTTGACCACTTCGGGAGAGGGAATATAGGGGCTGCTCCTCGCCTTGTCGGAGAGCTGTGCCTTCTCGTTGATCGGCCCATACCAGACATCCTCCGCCATCCTCCCCTGGACCGTCGGATCGAGCGCGTGATTGATGAGACCGTAGATCGCGTCGCCGTCGCCAGGATGACCCTTGGGAACGACCATGAACTGCAGATCGACGAAGAAGCCTTCCTCGAGGTCATATGTGCCGCTCACATTGTAGTCGGGCTTGGGGATGAAGCCGGACATCTCGAGTGGCGAATAGACCCCTGTGGCATTGAGCGAGCCGGTGCGGAACAGATCGGCGAGCTGATTGGCATTCGTGGAATTGGTCAGTACACGATCCTTCAGCCGTGCCAGCATCTCGAAGCCGGGATCCGGATTGGCCATTGCATCGCTGCCTGCGAGCTTGGAGGCAACGATGATCAATTCCAAGGCGAGCAGATTGTTGGCGGGCGGGATCGAGATCTTCCCGGAATTCGCCTCGTCCCACAACACCTTGTAGGAGCGTGGCGGCGCAGCATAGGTCTTGGTGTTGAACAGGAGCCCGTCGCTCCACAGATAGTACCCGACGCCGTGGCCGTCGTCGCCGGTTCTGTAGTCTGGAAAGACATTCTCGATATTCGGAATTTCGGAGAGCTTCGGTTTCTCCAGCAGGCCCGCACCGGCGAGGGTGTAGGCGCCGACGCCGGAGAGGATCACCAGATCATACTGAGGCTTGGCAGCCGATGCCTTGATCTTGGCGACCATTTCGGAGGTCGTGCCGGTGAGATCGGCTATCACCTTGGCGCCGGACATCTCCTCGAACGACTTGAAAATGTTGCGCACCGCCGCCTGACCGGTGGCGTCGGACCAGGTCAGCACCCGGATCTGCTTGCCGTCGAGCTGCTTTGCCTGCGCTGCGGACATCCTGATGAGCGGTGCCGCGCCCACGACCAACGAGGTGCCGACCGCTCCCTTGATGAGCCCGCGACGCGTGAAACCTGACCCTGACCGGTGCCTGTTCATTTCGATCTCCCTTCGCCTTGTTGCGATTGTTGTTTCTTCAGACGACGATCAACTGTCTCGGATTTTCCGGCGTGACGCGCTCCCCACCGTTCTTGGTGACGATCATCGTCTCGCTGATCCCGAAGCCCTTGGCCAAGGCGAGCATGTGGAATGCCATTCCCTCGCGAACGGTCCAGTCCGACTGCTCATTGAAGTCGAGGGTTTCCCATTCGGCCGTCCTGGGCGGGAAGCCGATGCCCGTCGAATAGCCGCTTCGATTGTAGTAGTCGCGTCGGATCGTCCTGATGGGCGTCCGCACGAGACGATCGACCAGCAGGCTTGATGCCCCCGGCCGAAGCGCCCGCAGCGCCTCATCCTGCGCCCCGACCACAAGCCTTGCGGTTTCCTCCGCTTCGGCCGATGGCTTGCCGATCGAGAAGGTGCGCATCTGCGTTGCATGATAGCGTTCGACGCAGCCATAGAGCTCGAGCAGGACAAGCTCGCCCTTGACGATCTTCTTCGGGCTCCAATTGGCGTGACACACATCGTAGCGGTGTCCCGACATGATGTGGTGCGGCAACCCCGTATACTCGCATCCTCCGAGCACGCCTGCCTGATAGACCGCCGCCGCCACCTCGGCCTCTGTCACGCCCTCGCGCAGCACCTCCATGGCGGCACGCATCTCCGCCTCGGCGATGGCTCCCGCCTTGGCTATATAGGAAAGCTCGCGATCGGACTTGATGATGCGCACCGTCTCGACGAGCTGGCCGGCATCCGAGAAGCGAGCGCGCGGCAAGGCGGCGCCGAGCCTTTCGGCGTTGTCGAGAGTGAGAAACCAGCTCGCTTTCTCGATGCCGATGCGTGCATCCTGCGCCCCGAGCTTGGTGATCACCTCGGCGGAGCGCGTCACGACATCGTCGCCCTCCTTCCAGGTCTCATAGGTCTCGAGCCATGAATATTCATGGACATTGCCGCGCTCGAGATATCGCACGAGCAGAACCGGCGTGCCGTGCGGCGGGAGCGCCAGCATCTGATAGGCGAAATAGCCGGAGGTCTGATAGCCGGTCAGATAATAGATGTTCTCCGGAGAGTGCAGCAGCAGGAGGTCGATCTGCCGCTTCTGCATGCCCGCTTGGATGTTTCTGATGCGGGTCTCGAACTCGCTCGTCGGGAAGCCTGCCACCGACCTGGCATTGCCTTTTCCTCACCGCTTTCCGCCCCCAGGGCGGAATGATTTCGCGAGACTAGCTGCTTTCGCGCTCGACGCCAATATATTTATCACATTATGATGGAATAATGCATATTGTTATCACAATGTGATATGCAATGTCGGCAGCCCTGGAGCTTGGCCGCTTCGCATGCCGGACCGCAGATCCCGAGGATCCGCTGCGCCAGGCAGTGCTGCGCGTCATATTCGACCTTCTGAGCTCGTCGCTCTTCGGGCTGCAAAATCCCGGCGGCCGCGCTGCGCTGGACGCTGCACGCAAGACATGGGGGAGCGGGAGCGCCCAGGCCTGGTTCTCGGCGGCGAGGCTCCCGCCGGCCGGTGCGGCATTCGCCAATTCGGCATTGGCATCGATGCTCGACATCGATGACGGGCATCGCGCCGCCGCCGGTCACCCCGGCGCATCCATCATCCCGGCGGTGCTGGCCGAGGCCGATGTCGCCGAGACCTCGGTCGCGCGGCTGCGCATGGCGATCGCGATCGGTTACGAGGTCGGCATCCGGGTCTCTGCGGCCCGCGACTTCTCCAGGCTCGAGACCCTGGCCTCGGGCCTGTGGTCGGCCCATGGCGCCGCGGCGGCAGTGGCCCACATGCGCGGCCTGCCGGCGTCGCTCATTGCCCAGGCCATCGCCATTGCCGGCACCATGGCTCCCAATCTCGCATCCATCGGCTATACGCGGCAGATGGGAACCCATGTCAAAGAGGGGATTCCCTGGTCGACCGCAACCGGCATCAGCGCCGTCGATCTCGCTGAAGCCGGCTTCACCGGACCGCTCGATATTCTCGACGATCCTCGCTCGTTCAACCGCGACATCCTTCTCGCCGGGCTCGGTCAAAGCTGGCTCGTCGAATCCGTCTACTTCAAACCCTATTCCTGCTGCCGCTGGGGCCATGCCGCCATCGATGCGACGCTCGACCTCGCCACCGAGAACCGGATCGATGCCGGAAGTGTCAGGGCGATCGACATCGCGATCTTCAGCCGGGCCCTGCGGCTCAACAACGAGGTTGCGCCGAAGACGCTTGAATCGGCGCAATACAGCATTCCATTCACCGTTGCGCTCGCCCTCAACCGCGGACGTGCAGCACTCTTGCCCCTGATGGAGGCAAGCCTGTCCGACACGTCAACGATCGATCTCGCAGGTCTCGTCCGGCTCTCCGTCGATCCGCAGTTCGACGGCATGTTTTCGGCGCGCGTCCCCTCCCGCGTCACGATCGTGATGGATGATCGCGTGCTGACGAGGACAGTCCTCGATCCCAAGGGCGAGCCGGCCAACCCCATGAGCTGGCCGGACCTCGTTGACAAGCTCGCGGTTGCGGCGCGAGGCCGAGCTCCGGACTTCGCAGGCCGGCTCGTCGAAGCCGTCGAGGCGCTGGGGACTGGAAATCTCGTCCCTCTCCGGGGCATTCTCGGGCGTCCACTGACGGATATCGCCTAGAGCACCATGCGCACCAAAGACCCCCCACGGCCAAGCCCCGGCGCGCAGCTGCTCGACCGGGCCATCGGCATATTGAAGCAGCTCGGCGAGTCCGGCGAGGGCGGCATCAAATCGTCCGAAATCATCGACAGCCTTGGCCTGAGCGGGCCGACGGCCCATCGCATCATCGCGGCGTTGGAGCGGCACGGATTTGTCGAGCGCGAGCGGGCGACCAAGCGCTACCGGCTCGGTTTGGCGCTCTTCGCGCTCGGTGCCAAGGCAGCCGACGGCACCGGACTGAGGCGGATCTGCCGCCCGGCCCTCCTGCGCCTTGCCGCCGCCACTGGCGACACCGTGTTCCTGATGGCGAGGAGCGGCCTGAATGCGGTGTGCGTCGACCGTCAGGAAGGCACCTATGTCCTCGACAGCCTGACCGGTCATGTCGGCGGCCAGATCCCTTTGGGAGTGGGATCCGCGAGCGAGGCGATCCTCGCCTTCCTGCCCGAACGCGAGGTCGAGGCGGTGCTGGCGGCCAATGCCCATCTCTATCCGGCCTTCAACGGACTGACCGCCGACGAGATCCTGGTAACCCTCCCCGAGATCCGCCAGCGCGGCTATGCGGTGGACCAGGGCCGCCTGGTCGCCGGAATCTCGGCGTTGGCCGTTCCTCTCCGCCCGGCGGGTCGCGACGTGATCGCCGCCTTGACGATCAACATGACCTCGCCGCGGTTGTCGGAGGGCCGCCTCCACGATCTGGTTGCAATTCTCAAGGCCGAAGCATCGGACATCGAGGCCGAGGTCAATCCGATCCACTTTGCGGCTCAGACCCGCACCAGAGGCTGACCGCCCCTTTACGTCGACAGCCAGGCGCGCAAAGGCTAGAGAGAGCGCGTGATCGCCTGGACCGGAAGAGTGATGACCAGAGCGCCGCGGCCGGCGGGAATTGTCGGCCTCTGCCTCACCTGCGTCATCCTTGTCGCCATCAGCACCGTCACAGCTCTGGCTGGCGAATTGCAGCATCTCGCCGCGACGCATCTCGGTGCTGATCAGGGCGTGTTCGTCGAGACCGAGAACGGAACCATTCTCGTCGCACAGCAGGAAGCGCGCCCGGTTCATCCCGCCTCGGTGACCAAGGTGGCCACGTCTCTGGCTCTGCTCGAATCCTTGGGAGATCGGCATCGCTTTGAAACCACCTTTCTGAGGAGCGGCCCGATCATCGAGGGCTCGCTTCACGGCGACCTTGTCGTTCGAGCGACGGGTGACCCGTTCTTCACATTCGAGAATGCGTTTCTGATGTTGCGCCGGTTGCACCGGCTTGGCCTGCGCGAAGTCACGGGGACCATCAGGGTCGAGGGACCCTTGATCTTCAACTGGAAAGCCGACCCGCAAGGTGAGCGCCTCAAGCGTGCCCTGCAGGGGCTCGACGGTCGCGAGGCCTGGAGCGCAATCGGGGAGCCTCCTCCGCAACTCGATGCCGCCGCACTCCGCTTTCTTGGCAAGCCGTCACAAGGAACTGCCACCGACCCGATGGTTCAGAACCAGTCGCCTCCCCTGATCACGATCGTGAAGGCCCTCAACGGCTATTCGAACAATGTCTTTCATTTGCTTTCCGACCGCATCGGTGGACCTCAGGCGGTGGAGTTGGCTGCTCGCCGCCATCTGCCATCCGCCTTCTCCTCGGAGGTCACCATGACGAATGCCGCGGGCACCGGTGAATTCAACCGTCTGAGCCCGCGTGCGGCGGTTGCAATCCTCTGGGGGCTGCGCAGGAAGCTGAGCGATCTCGGCAAGGACCTGACCTCGGTGCTCCCTGTCAATGGCTTCGATGCCGGGACCTTGAAGAACCGGCTTGACGATGACCGCTGCCGCGGTCGCATCGTGGGGAAGACCGGCACCTACGGATCGGTCGGGGCATCGGCTTTGGTTGGAATGCTGCGCTCGGGCAAATATGGCCTGGTCGCATTCGCCATACTGAACAGCGGGGTGCCTGTTCCGGAAGCCAGGCGGCGCCAGGATGCATTCCTGCGCGCATTGATCGATGCCACGGCTGCGGAACCTTGGAACTATGCGCCCCGGAAGATGCCGATCTTCGAGGAGGCTCGGGTCAATTAGGGCCAAGACCCTATGACTCCCCTCTCCTCGCGCCGGCCAGCACGGTTGCCAGCACCGCAACGCCACCTCGAAGGGCCTCGACGTCGAGCCCGGCATAACCGAGAACAAATCCGGCCGTCGCCGGTCGGGGCTCGGCCGGGTCATAGAGCGGTGAAACGGGATGGAGCCCGACCCCGGCCGCCCTTGCAGCCTCGATGATCACCGGCTCGCGATCGGCAGCGACGCCGTTGATCCAAGCGACGACATGCAGCCCTGAGTCAGCTCCCGCAATGGTGACCGCCGGGCCGAGAGCATTCGCCAGCTCCTGCAGCAGCACCGCCCGTCGCTCGGCGTTCTTTCGGCGGATGCTGCGCACGTGACGCTCATAGGCGCCGCTCGCCAGCAGGTCGGTGAACGCCTCTTGTTCCAGCAATGGACTATGTCGGTCGCTCAGGCGCTTCGCCTCGCTGAATGCCCGATATAAGGTGGTGGGGACGACGAGATAGCCGAGCCGCAGGGTCGGCGACAGCGTTTTGGAAACCGTGCCGACATAGATGACCGACTCCGCATCGAGTGTCTGCAAAGGCGGGATGGGGGCGATGTCGTGACGGTACTCGCTGTCGTAATCGTCCTCGATGACGTAGGCGCCCTCATGTGCAGCCCAGGCAAGGAGGGTGCGCCGGCGCGTGGCCGAAAGGACGCTGCCAAGCGGAAATTGGTGCGACGGCGTCACATAGGCCAGGCGGGCCGAGGGCATCGATTCCGTCTGGAGTCCGTCACGATCGACCGGAATGGAAACCGGAACACCACCTCCCGCCGCCAGCGCCTGGCGAGCCAGGAGGTAGCCGGGGTTTTCGATCACGAAGGAATCGCCGGGATCGAGCAGCAGCCGC
Organism: Aestuariivirgaceae bacterium; assembly: GCA_044870245.1. Lineage (GTDB taxonomy): Bacteria > Pseudomonadota > Alphaproteobacteria > Rhizobiales > Aestuariivirgaceae > DATAFF01. The sequence goes on from JBIOYR010000005.1 coordinate 37,082, forward strand.
GCGCAGAGGTCCAGCCCTTGCTGCGAGCCGTTCACGACAGCGATCCGATCTGGCATGCAACGAATGCCGCGGGCGCGCCAGAGATAGGCTTGAAGCGCGCTGCGGAGGGCAGCAGTCCCCTGAGGGTCGCCATAGCGCAGCCGCGCGGCGCGCCGGAGGCTCGCCTTGTTTAACGCGCGCCGCCAGGCCAGGACCGGAAAGTCCGCACCGGCCAGGTCCCCATAGCGAAAATCCGCAATCCGTAACGCCGGCGCGGCCGCTGGCCAGGGCAGCGCGAGGACGCGTTGCGCGAACGCTGAAGAATGTCGGGGCGCAGCAGCTCTCGAGGACATCGGCACTGCCGCTGTCGCGAGCCCTTGGGCGACGATCGCACGCGCTCCGGGCCGGGTGGTCAGGTAGCCTTCGGCGATCTGGCTGTAGGCCGCCGTCACCGTCGTGCGGGATACGCCCCATTCGGCTGCAAAGGCCCGCGTCGACGGCAGGCGGTCACCGGGTTGGTAGACCCCCGTGTGGATCTGCTCCTTGATCGCCGCGATGATCCGGCGCGCGACACCGTCCTTCAGCAACTGGACCATATCAAATCTTCTGAACTGGCTATTCTCAATGAGCCAGATTGTCGGCATCTGTCGTTGCAATGCAAGGAGTTCCGCGATGTACACGCCTCCCGCTTTCCGCGACGATGATGAAGAGAGCCTGAGGGCGACGATCCGCGCGGCGCGGCTGGCAAATTTCGTCACCGCCACGGCGGAGGGGCCGCTGGCGACGCCACTGCCTCTTTACCTCGACGAGAGCGAGGGCGGGCACGGCGTGATCTATGGCCACCTCGCCAGGGCCAATCCCCAGTGGCGGGTTCCGCCGCTGGGTGATGGGCTGGCGATCTTCATGGGGCCGGATGCCTACGTGACGCCGTCATGGTATGCGAGCAAGCAGGAAACCGGAAAGGTCGTGCCGACCTGGAACTACGTCGCCGTTCACGTCTACGGCCCGGTCGAGTTCTTCGACGATCCGGACAGGCTGCTGGAAGCCGTGCGTCGTCTGACCGAGCTTCACGAGGGCGAGCGCGCCTCGCCCTGGGCGGTGTCCGACGCGCCACCGGATTTCGTTCAGGCGCAGCTTCGCGGAATTGTCGGCCTGCGCATGCCAATCACGCGACTGGAGGGAAAGCGCAAGATGAGCCAAAACCGTAACGCGGCCGACCGCGCCGGCGTGGCTGCGGGCCTTGAAACGAGCGCACGGGCATCCGACCGCGAGGTCGCCTCTCTCATCCCGTCGTGAAATGCGCGGGTCCGGCGTCGAGTCGGCATTGCTCGGTCTCGGCAATGGTTTCCTCGAGCATCCCGACAATTGTGCGCTTCGCGGAAGGCTCCACCGCGGCGAGCTCACACTCACCGACTATTTCGGCCAGCTGTTGCGCCTCGTCTATCGGTTGATTTTTCTGCTTGCGGCCGAGGATCGTGATCTTCTGCATCCGCCAGGAACAAGCCTCGCCGCGCGCAAGCTCTACCGGCAGCGTTATTCGCTTGCTGCTATGCGTGAAAGCGCCGTGCGCCGCGCTGCCTGGGATCGCCATCACGATCGCTGGGAAGGTCTCGGCATCACCTTTGCCGCTTTGGCATTCGGCGAAGGACGGCTCGGCCTGCCGGCGCTCGGCGGCCTCTTCACACCCGGCACGCTGGCCGATCTGGAGAACGCCAGGCTTGCCAACCGCCGCCTCATGGAGGCGATCCACTGCCTTGCCTGGCTCGAGGACGATTCCGGCCTCGTCCCGGTGAACTGGCGCGACATGGAAACGGAGGAGCTGGGCTCGGTCTATGAGAGGCTGCTCGAGCTCACACCGCAGCTCGACCGGGACGGCCGTCATTTCAAGTTCGCCGAGGGCGGCGAGGCGCAAGGCCATGCCCGCAAGACCTCGGGCAGTTACTACACGCCTTATGGCCTCGTTCAGGCGCTGCTCGATTCCGCACTTGATCCTGTGCTCGACAGATTCGAGGCGGAGGCGGACGATCCGGCTCTGGGGCTTCTCTCCGTCACCGTGCTCGATCCGGCCTGTGGCTCGGGCCACTTCCTCCTCGCAGCAGCGCGCCGGATCGCGACGCGGCTTGCGCGGGCTCGCACCAACGGGCCAGCCTCTCCCGCCGACTACCGCCACGCGCTGCGCGACGTGGCGCGCGCCTGCATCTACGGCGTCGATCGAAATCCGATGGCGGTCGAGCTCACCAAAGTCGCGTTGTGGATCGAGACGGTCGAGCCTGGCAAGCCGCTCGGCTTTCTCGATGCCAACATCCGCTGCGGCGATTCCCTCCTCGGCGTGTTCGATCTGAAGGTGCTGGCGGAGGGCATTCCCGATGCCGCCTACAAGCCGCTCTCGGGCGATGACAGGAAAACGGCGAAGCATTTCGCCAAGCGCAACAAGGCCGAGCGCTTCGAGGCGATGCACGATGATTGGCGCCGCTCCAACCTGCGCATGGCCGCCGATCTTTACATTGCCGCCTTCCTCACGCCCAAGACGGGGGGCGTGCCGAACGGCCCCGATGCCGTGACGATTCCGACGACGGCGCATGTCCGGGACGCTCTCGCCGGTCTCCCGGTTCATGCCCCGCTTGTCGGGCGCTCGCAGGACCTCGCTCGCGAGGCGCGTTCCTTTGATTGGCCGCTGGAATTTCCCGAAATGATGGCAGCCGGGGGATTCGCCGTGGTGCTCGGCAACCCGCCATGGGAGCGCATCAAGCTGCAGGAGCAGGAGTTCTTTGCCGCCCGCGATAGAGAGATCGTGCAGGCCCCCAACGCGGCCGCGCGCGGCAAGCTGATTGCGAAGCTGAAGAAGGCCGCACCGGGTACCAACGAGCGCGCGCTCCATGATCAATTCGCGACGGCCAAGCGAACGGCCGAGGCGGCATCGGTCTTTGCCCGGCTCCAGTCCGAGGATGGTGGCCGATTCCCGCTCACCGGCCGCGGCGACGTCAACACCTATGCGCTGTTTGCCGAACTCTTTGCGAGCGTTGCCTCCAAGCAGGGACGGGCCGGAATGATCGTGCCGGCAGGACTGACGACGGATTACAATTCGAGCTTCTTCTTCAGAACGTTGGTGTCGGAAGGCCGACTTGTGCGCTCGCTCGGCTTCGACAATCAAAGGCGGATCTTCTCTGCAGTCCACCCGGACACGCCCTTCACGCTTCTCACGATGGGACGGTCCGACGACCTTCCAGAGTTTGCCTCCTATCTGCTGGAGCGCCACCACCTCGACGACCCCGATCGCCGATACCGCCTCTCCGCCGATGACATCGCGCGCATCAACCCGAATACCAGGACGGCGCCGGTCTTCCGATCCCGCGCCGATGCCGAGCTGACGGCGAAGATCCACGCCCGAGCACCGGTCTTGATCGACAGGACGAGAGGCCAGGACGGCAATCCCTGGAAACTATCGTTCACGACCATGTTCCACATGTCGAACGACAGCGGCGTGTTCCGTACCGCCTCTCAGCTCGCCGAGGCGGGCTTTGTCCGCGACCGCAGCGATTGGATCGGGCCCCGCCGCGCACCCGCCCGCTTCGTCCCGCTCTATGAAGCCAAGATGATCCATCAGTTCGATCATCACTGGGCAACCTACGAGAATGGCGACAGCCGCGATGCGACCAGCTCGGAAAAGTCCGACGCCTGGTTTGAACCGGGGCCACGCTATTGGGTCCCTGAGCAGGAAGCCGCCAACCGGCTTGCCGCCAAAGGCTGGACGCGCGCCTGGCTGATGGGATGGCGCAACATCACCAATTCGACAAATGAGCGATCGCTCATCGCCGCGGTCTTTCCCAGGGCGGCGGCTGGCCATTCACTTCCCTTATGTCTGCCCGGTGTTCACGGCGCCCTGGCGGCTTGCCTGTTGGCGAACCTGAGCTCGTTGGTGACGGACTATTGCGAACGCCAGAAGCTCAGCGGGACCAACCTGACCTTCGAATATCTCTTCCAATTGCCTTTCCTCCCGCCAGGCTTCTACACACCGACCGACATCGCCTTCATCGTCGAGCGCGTCCTCGAGCTTACCTATACCAGCCGTTCCATGGCAGCGTTCGCGCGTGACCTCGGCTATGACGGTCCACCCTTCGGCTGGGACGAGACCCGCCGGGCACAGCTGCGCGCCGACCTCGATGCATGGTACGCCCATGCCTACGGGCTCGCCCGCGACGAGCTGCGGTATATCCTCGATCCAGCCGACGTGAAGGGTGCAGGCTATCCTTCCGAAACCTTTCGAGTGCTCAAGAGCATCGAGATCCGGCGGTTCGGCGAATACCGAACCGCTCGCCTCGTGCTCGCTGCCTACGACGCGATTTTGGCTTCAGGGAATGGTTCCGCGAATCTCGGTAAGGTTGGTTGCGGGGGCCAGATTTGAACTGACGACCTTCAGGTTATGAGCCTGACGAGCTACCGGGCTGCTCCACCCCGCGCCACGAGCGAACCATGACAATTGCGTGTCGCGCCGCCTATCTAGCAACTCGATGCGCAGTTGTGAACCCCCTCCGCATAAAACTTCTCTCACAGGCTCTTCTCGTCCGGCGCCAGCTTGTGGGTGCGGTTCTCGACCGCCAGCCGGATCAGGTCGCCGGTCCGCTCGAGGCCCAGCTTCTCCTTGAGCTTGCTGCAGGTGTTGGCCACCGTCTTATAGGCGATGCCGAGGGTTTCCGCGATGCCGGACAGGCTCTTGCCCTCGCCAAGCAGCCTGAGGATCTCGGTCTCGCGCGGCGTCAGGTCCTTGAGCGACTCCTCCGGCGACAAGGCCGCCGATGCCAGCTCCCGCGCCGTTTCGCTGTCGACGAACGCCTCGCCGCGCGCCGCCCGCTTGACCGCGCTCAGCAATTCGGCGGCCGGCGCGCTCTTGCTGACATAGCCGATCGCCCCCGCCCGCCGCGCCGAGGTGGCATAGGCGACATCCGAATACATGCTGAAGATCACCACCCGCGCCGTGGCATTCTCGATGCGGAACCGCCGCAGGAGCTCGATGCCGCTGCTGTTCTTGAGATTGATGTCGAGGACCACGATGTCGGGCGTCTCGCGCTTGAACAGCATGAGCGCCTCATGCGCCGTCTCGGCCTCGATGATCTCGACGCCCTCGATCGCCAGCAGCAGCCGTCGCACTCCCTCCCGCACCACGGCATGATCATCGACCACCAGGATCTTCATTCCGCTGCCCCTTTCATCTCGCCCTCCAAGGGCCCTTGTCTCGCGATTCCGGAAAGCGGGATCACCGCCCTGAGCACGCAGCCGCCGGCCGGCCCGCCATCCTCGAGCCTGAGCCCGCCGCCAAGTGCTGCGATGCGCTCGCGCATGCCGATGATGCCGAACCCGGCGAAGCTGCGCGCCTTGGGATCGAGCCCCTGGCCATTGTCGCTGACCTCGACCGCGACATCGCCGCGATCGGTCTCTCTGACATCGATCGAAATGCGCGACGGCCGCCCGTGCCTCAGCGCATTGCTGACCCCCTCGCGGATGATCCGGTAGATGACATTGTCGAGGTCGCTGCCGAAGGTCGCGCCTCCAATGTCGACCCCGAACGCCACATCGGGATGGCGCCGCCGCATTCCCTGGACCAGGTCGAGAAGCGCGCTTTCGAGCCCGAGCTGCACCACATTGGCGGGCCTGAGCTGCCCCAATATCTCCTTCACATGCTTCTTCATGTGCTCCGCCGCGCCGCGGATCGCCTCGGCCCGCCCGACGATTTCGCCGAGCGCCTCCTGGCTTGCCGCCGCCGCCAGCTCCCCGATGCGCGACGCATCGACATCGACGGCGAACAGCGACGGGCTCACCTCGTCATGAAGATCGCGGGCGAGCCCCGCCCGCTCCTCGTCCTGGATGGTCTGGAGCTGCCCGCGCAGCCGGCTCGTCCGCTGCTCCATCTCCTCGAGCCGCTGCGCCATGGCGTTGAGGCCGCTCGACACCCGGGCGAACTCGGCCGCCCCCGACTCGCTGACCCGCACCGCGTAATCGCCCTTGCCGATGCGCTCGAACGCCTCGAGCAGCCCGTGCAGCGGCTTCAGCGACCAGCTGAGCATCAGCGACGAGAGCCCGAGCACCAGCCCGAAGAACACCGCCAGCACCGCGAGATTGGTCAGCATGTCGCGCCAGGCCCGTGCCGCGTCATAATTGGGATCGGCGGCCAGGAGAAAATTGCCGAAGGCGGTCAGCGGCAGCGGCAGCTCGACCTCGAGCGGGGTGAGCGGCCCCGCCACCAGCGGCACGAACCAGCCCGGCGCCTCGACCGGCGAGCGCGCCAGGCTCGACGCCGTCACGGTTTCGCCGCGGCGGTTGCGCAGGGTCACCACGAGCCGCCTGTCGCCATCGAAAAGGCTCACGATTTCCGTGAGATACTGCTCCGGCCGGGGAGATCTCACCGCCGCCAGGATGGCCCGCTGCAATGCCACCTTGCCGGCCACCATGGCAGCCCCGAGCTCGCTCGCCACGCTCTGGCGGGCATGCCAGGTGGTGATCAGCCCGCCCAGCGTCAGGCTGGCGAGCAGGATGACGGTGATCGCTCCGATCAACCGGAGCCTGAGCGACATGGCGGTCTCCGAATACTGTGCCACCATGATGAATTCGCGTGGCCCTTCAAGCGTTTCATATGGTTTTGCCTGTTGCAACCGCCATGAGGCGGTGGTTGATAATCGGCGCTGTCGACCATTGTGCTTGCGGAATGGAGATATGGCGGCCCTCCACCAATCGGTGCCGGCTGGCGACGGTCTCGAGGATTATCTGCGCAACGGGTTGAAGAACCTCGAACGCGACCTCGGCGAGGGGAGCGAGCGCGGTCCGGCGGCGGTCCATCGCTCGAGGCGCCGCATCAAGAGCCTGCGCGCGCTCATGCGGATGATCCGGGTTGCCGTCGGCGATGATGCCTTCCATGCCGGCAATGACGCGCTGCGCCAGGCCGGCCGGGCGCTCGCCCCGGCGCGGCGCATGGGTGCCATGGTCGAGTCCGCCGAGAAGCTCAAAGGCGACGGTCTCTCCACCGCCGATCTGGCGGTCGTCAGGGACATTTCGCGCGCCGCTTCGCGCATCGCCAAGGAGGGCTCGAGCCCCGAGCTGTTCGATCGGGCGGCCGGCGATGCCTGCCACCACATTGCCGGCCTGCGCGGTCTCGCCAATGGCTGGCAGCTCCCGCACTGTGAGATGCCGGTCTTTGTCGAGGGCATGACCCGTGTCTATGCCCGGGCCCGCCGGCTGGTGGAGAAGGGCCTGGCGAGCGCCGACCCGGCGATCCTGCACGAAGCCCGCAAATCGGTCATTCATTTGCGCTACCAGCTCGACATGCTCGAGCCGATCTGGCCGGCGCTCATCACCGCCTGGGTCAAGGAGCTGCAGCGGCTGCGCGAGGTGCTTGGCGACTTCAACGACCTCTGCGAGATGGAAAGCCTGATCAACGACCCCGCATCGCCGCTGTCCAAGGTGAAGAACCTGAGCGCGGCCCTCAAACTGGTCAATGACCGGCGCAATGCGCTTCTGGCGCGCGGCCGCCCCCTCGCCCGTCGGCTGTTCGCCGAGCCGCCCTCGGGCTTCGCCACCCGGATGACGGCGATGTGGGGGGCTTGGTATGGGGGTGAGGCAGGCTCCCCCCGACTCCCTTCTCCCCGTCCCGACGGGGAGAAGGTGCCCCGAAGGGGCGGATGAGGGGCCATAGACAAAAGAGGCAGCAGCAATGGATCGTCTTTCAGGCAGATGCATGTGCGGATCGGTGACATGGACCTATTCGGGTGAAACCATCCGCAATCTCGTTTGCCACTGCGCCGATTGTCAGCGTGCGACGTCCTCGCCCATGACGGCCTTCCTGGGTCTGCGGCCGGGCCAGCTTCACTGGGCTGGGGAGATCGAACATTATGAGAGCAGCCCGGGAACACATCGAGGGTTCTGTCCCCGCTGCGGCACCAGGCTGTATTTCCGATCTCAGAAATGGCCCGACGAGATCCACATCCATGCTGCCACATTGATGAACCCCGGCGAATATCAGCCTGACGCTCAGGTTTTCATGCGATCACGAGCAGAGTGGCTCGATCGTCTGAGCTCCATTCCCGGCTACCAGGGTTTCCAGATCGATCCCGAGCGATAGCCGCGAAGGACGCCCCCCTCACTCCCTTCTCCCCGCGACCGGGGAGAAGGTGCCCCGAAGGGGCGGATGAGGGCTACTATTCGCTATTCGCTATTCGCTATTCGCGACTTCCTACTGTGCCGAACGACACAGCAGGCCCCTCCCGATTTGTGGCAAGACAGCGGATCTCAACGCCAGCAGGGGGAGCGACATCGATGTCGATGCCGATTGTCAATTTCAGTCCGGCACAGCGCTGCGGTCTCGATCCTCGACCAGACGATCGACATGCCGATGTGGCCTTTGTCGAGCTTGGCGCGCGCGTGACCGCGCAGCTGCATCATGCGCTGGGTGTGATCGAGCCGCCGCCGGGGCATCGGCGAGCGAAAAGCATCACCATCTATTCATTTGCGCGCTGCTCGACAATGACAAGCTCCGGGCCAGATTGGAGGTGCTGGGGGAATGCGACGCCAGCCATCTCGGTGGCACGATCCTATCGACCGCGCCCTCGAACGGGCGCTGGCGCAGATCGAATATGAGGAGTGCCGCGACAGGTTTTCCGTTCTCGATCTCGACATCAACATCGAGGTGCCGGACGGCACCGCCGAGCACTGGCCCGTGGTCTCGGGAGCGCGGCCCGAAGGCAGGGCAAGCCTGATGGTGCCCTATGAATCGCTGAAGCATGCGCCGGCGCTCATGGACTATGTGACGCGGCTCAGCCGTGCCCCGGGGTTCACCTTTCGCGAGGTCTTGCCGCTTCTGACATTCATGGCGGATCGCGCCGCCGGTCACGGGCGGCGCCATCGACTCGACCTGCATCTGGCGTGCTGGACAACCGCCCTCATTCTCGACTGGCGCATTGGACCGGGTGATCACCTCATGTCATTTGCAATCAGGGACTGGCTCAACAACGACCCGTTCGGTGTATGCCCCGCCGGGGAAGAGAGCCGTCCCGCTTGCTTGCTCCCCCCTCCCATCCTGAGAATATTTCCCCGGGAGGCGGCTGAAGAGCCAATGCAGGCAGTCGCTCGTAAGGATTAGCCGCCCCCTTGCTCCCTTCTCCCCCACAAAGCGGCGGGCGACGGTGCCCCGAAGGGCGCCGCCCCCCTTGCTCCCTTCGCCCCCACAGAGCGGCGGGCGACGGTGCCCCGAAGGGCGCCGCCCCCCTGACTCCCTTCTCCCCGCGTGCGGGGAGAAGGTGCCCCGGAGGGGCGGATGAGGGGTCCGCCTTGGTGATGTTCTCCGATGTTCGCAAACGTTCATAGTTGATGAGATAACTGCGGAAAATTTCCCTGTTGTTGTTTACAGACGTCCGTGAACATACGCTACAATCCGTGTCGCGCGGTGGGGTAAATGTAGGGGTGCACGGAATGGCGAGGAAGCTGAACCGACTGAGTGCGCGCACTGTGGCGACGCTCAAAAAACCTGGCCGCCATGCTGACGGTGGCGGCCTCTATCTCGTCGTCGATGAGAGCGGCGCCAAGCGGTGGGTGTTCCTGTTCCGGTTCGGCGGACCACACAAGGAAATGGGGCTTGGCGGCCTGACCAGGGTGAACCTGGTCGAGGCCCGTCGGCTTGCCGAGTGGTGTCGTTCCAAGTTGGCGAAGGGCGAGAACCCGATCGAGGCACGCAAAGCCACCGGGCGAGTCCCGACCTTCGGCGAGTGCGCTGACCAGTTCGTGGCCAGCATGGCGGCGCAATGGCGCAACGCAGAACACGCTCGGCAATGGGCGATGACCCTCACCCGCTACACCGAAACGATCCGCTCGATGCCGGTGAACATGATCGACACCGCCGAAGTGCTGCGGGTGCTGCAGCCACATTGGCAGAGGATCCCGGAGACCGCCTCGCGGCTGCGCGGCCGAATCGAGCGGGTGCTCGATGCGGCGCAGGCCAGGGGCTATCGTTCAGGCGAGAACCCGGCCCGTTGGCGCGGTCACCTGGATACGCTACTGCCGCCGCGCCAGAAGCTTACCAGGGGGCACCATAGGGCAATGCCCTATCATGAGCTGCCGGACTTCATGGCCCGTCTACGTGGCCGCGACGGGGTCTCGGCACGCGCCCTGGAGTTCGTCATCCTGACGGCGGCGCGCTCGGGCGAAGTGCTGGGCTTGCGGTGGAGCGAAATCGATCTCGAACGGAAGATCTGGACGGTTCCGGCCGGCTGGATTAAAGCGGGTCGGGAGCACCGGGTGCCGCTGTCGCCTCGTGCTGTGGAAATTCTCGAGGCGATGCAGATGGTTCGCGTGTCGGACTACGTCTTCCCCG
>JBIOYR010000006.1:0-53322 GCA_044870245.1 Aestuariivirgaceae bacterium
TGGCAGCCGATCGTCGCGCCCGAGCTCGAATTCTACCTGGTGAAGAAGAATCTCGATCCCGATTATCCGCTGGAATCGCCGATCGGCCGCTCCGGGCGCTCCGAGAAAGTCGGCCAGGCCTATGGCATCGATGCCGCCAATGACTACGATCCGATCGTCGAGGATATTTATGATTTCTGCGAGGTCCAGGAAATCGACGTCGACACGATCAGTCATGAATCCGGCCCGGCGCAGCTCGAGATCAATTTCAACCATGGCGACCCGGTGGAGCTCGCCGATCAGGTGTTCCTGTTCAAGCGCACCGTCCGCCAAGCGGCGCTGAAGCACGATATGTACGCCACCTTCATGGCAAAGCCGCATGCCAATGAGCCGGGCTCCTCGATGCACATCCATCAATCGGTGATGGACCGAAAGACCGGCAAGAATGTCTTTGCCGGCCCCAATGGCAAGCCGTCGCGGCTGTTCCTCAATCACATTGGCGGGCTGCAGCGCTATATGGGGGCGGCGATGCCCTTCTGCGCACCCAATGTGAACTCCTATCGCCGGCTGGTGCCGAATTCGGACGCGCCGACCAACACCCATTGGGGCATCGACAACCGCACCGCCCCATTGCGGGTGCCCTCATCGGACGCCGACAACATGCGCGTTGAGAACCGGGTGCCGGGGGCGGACGCCAATCCCTATCTCGCCATCGCCGCCTCGCTCGCCTGCGGCTATCTCGGGATGGTGCAGAAGATCAAGCCGGGCGATCCGGTCGAGGGCTCGGCCTATCGCTATGCCCACACTTTGCCGCTCCACCTCGAGGACGCGCTGAGCAAGCTCAACTACACGAAGCCCCTCAAGCAGGTGTTCGGCGAGCGCTTCATCGATGCCTTCCAGGGTGTCAAGGAAGAGGAGATGGAGCAGTACCGCAAGGTGATCAGCTCGTGGGAACGGGAGTTTCTGCTGTTGAATGTGTAAGAGAAGCGAGTAGGCGCTAGGCAGTGAACGGAGTCTTTCTCTACTGCCGACTGCCTCACTCCCCCCGCAGCCGCCTCACCGTCGTGAACGCCGAGATCGCCTCGAGGCTCGAGCGGACATGGATGACGGTGGCGCCTTTCGCGGCGAGCGCCGCCCTCACTTTCGCCCCGACATCGTCGCCGCGCGCGATGGTGAACACCTCGGCGCCGAACGATCGCGCCCATTGCGTCAGGTCCGGATTGTGGAGATCGGTCGCCGATTTGCGGCGCGGGAAACGCCGCTCCTGATGGGTGCGGATGGTGCCGTAGCTGCCATTGTCGGAGATGACGATCTTGGGCTTGGCGCCATATTGGATGGCGGTCGCCAGCTCCTGGCCGGTCATCAGCACGCCGCCATCGCCGACAATGGCGATGACCATGCGCGAGGGCGCCTCGAGCGCCGCGGCGACGGCGGCCGGGACCGCAAAGCCCATCGCGCCGGCCACCATGCCGAGGAGCCGGTTTCGCGGCGTGAGCCGCCAATGACGGTGCAGCCAGCTCGAGAAATTGCCGGCATCGGTGATGAGGATGGCATCGGCGGGCGCTGCCTCCTCGAGCGCCTGCACCACCACGCCGAAATCGACGCCGTCGGTCGGCTCGGGCGACGTGAAGCGGCTGAACGGCTCGACGAAGCTGCGGATGCTCTCCGCAAAGGCGCGGCGTTCCTGCTCATGGCGCGGCCGGTGGCGGGCGAGCGCCGACAACAGCTCGACCGGGTCGGCAATGACCCCGAGCGTCGTGCGGAACACCTGACCGATCGGGTTGGTGTCGGGATAGATGTGGATCAGCGGCTGCTCGGGATCGGGCGCGCGCGGGAAGGTGTAGTTCTGGCTGGCAATGTCGCCGAGCCTTGTGCCGGCGGCGATCACCAGATCGGCGCGCGCCAGCGTATCGACATGCGCCTTGGGGGTGCCGACACCGAGATGCCCGGCATAGAGCGGGCTGCCATTGTCGAAAATGTCCTGGTTCTTCCAGCTGGCGGCGACCGGCACGGTCTGGGCGCGGGCGAAATCGGCGAGCGCCGCCGCCCCCTTGTCGCCGCGCAGCATGCCGCCGGCGATCAGGAGCGGCCGCCGCGCCTGGTCGAGCGCATGCGCCACCGCCTCGACGTCGCTGGCTGAGGCATGGGGCCGGAAGATCGGGTATGGCGCCGGCAGCGGTCGGGTGACCTTGTCATCGAGGACATCCTCCGGCAGCACCACGACCACCGGGCCGGGCGTGCCGGAGGCGGCGCGGGCAAAGGCCCTGACCATGATCTCGGGCACTTTCTCGGCGTCGGTGATCTCCCACACCGCCTTGGCGATGCTGCCGAAGAACTGGCCGTAATCGATTTCCTGGAAGGCGCCGCGGCCGCGCTCGTCGCGCGACACCTGCCCGACCAGCATGACCACCGGCACGGCATCCTGCTCGGCCACATGCAGCGCGATCGACCCGTTGGTCGCGCCGGGCCCGCGCGACACCATGAAGCAGGCGGGGCGGCCGGTCAGCTTGGCCTCGGCGACGGCCATGAAGCCGGCACCGGATTCGTGGCGGCAGACAATGGTGTCGAGCGCCTTGGAATCATGCAGCGCATCGAGCAGCGGCAGGTAGCTCTCGCCTGGCACGCAATAAAGGCGAGTGAGCTTCTGGGCTTCCAAAGCATGGACGATGACATCCGCTGCCCGCATGGCCGTCTTTCCTTTTGGCATTAGGCATTAGGCAGTGGGACGTATACTTGCCTGCTGCCTATCTGCCTACTGCCGATCTGTCAAAAAAAGAGCCCTCGGCCGGTTGCGCGGCGAGGGCTCGAGTTGCGGGGCCGATGGTGCCCCGCTCCATCATCTCGCGAGCCAGGCGGTCAGAGCCTCGATATCGGCCTGCGCACCCTTGACCCCGGCCTTCTCGGCCTTCTTGTACCATGCGAGCGCCGTTTGCGGATTGGGGGTCAGGCCCCGCACCTTCAGCTTCTCGAAAGTCACCGGGTCATAGGTGCGCCCCAGCGCCACCGCGGCTTGCATCTGGCCGCGGTCGAAAGCGAACTCATAGAGCTGCCGGGCGGCGACGATATCGCCGAGCGACAGAAGCTCGTCGCCCCGCGCAATCAGATCGTCGTCGTCGCCCCCCGACGGCTCGGCCGCCGGTGCCGGCGCGGGCTTGGCGGTCGGTGCCGGCGCGGGCTTGGCCATCGCCACGTCCGGCTCGGCATTGAGCGAGGCCAGCTTCGGCAGCTTGGCGGGTTTTTCGGCGGCAGCCGGCTTCTCCGGCTCCGGTGGCGGTTCGGCCGCGACCGGCGGCTCGTCGGGCGGCGGAACCGCGGCGGGCTTCCCCGGCGGCATCTGGATCACCGCCTGCGATTGGCCACCCTGGCTCGGCGCCGGTTTGTCGTCGGTCGATGCGGCCGCCGGCTCGACGATGACATTGCGCGGCACGATGGACAGCTGCATTTCCTGGGTCGGCGCAGCCAGCGACCCGGTCTTGGTCTCGACCGCCTCGACGGCGACGGTGTGACGCTCCGGCTTCTGGATATCGGGTGTCAGCACCTTGAGGTCAGGCGCATCCTTGGCAGTGACCACCCAGGCGCCGTCGGCCAGCTTCTGCCCGGCCGACAGCGACGCCGCCTCGGGCAGCCCCGACAGGCGCAGCTGGACATCGCCCGTGCCCTCGCCGGCATCCATCGACAGGTTTAGCGGAATGGACTGCTGCTCGGCGCCTTCGACATCGGCGACGCTCAGCCGGGCCGTGTGGAACCGCTTCTTGGTCGGCTTGCCGGCCGTCGACTGGGCCTTCACCGGCTCTTTGGTCGGCTCGGTCGCCGCCGGTGCGGGCGGCGACACCGCGGCGGCAGCCGGCGCCTCCGGCAAGGGCGGCGCTTCCGCGACCGGTGCCGGCCTATGCTCCGCCGGCGTCTCTTCCTTGCTCGCCTCGGGGAGAGCACCGGTCGGCCCTTCCGCGTTCGAGCCTTCGGCGGTCGGCGTGGCCTCGACCACGACGGGGCCGTCATTCTGCTCGCTCTGCTGCTGATCGCTGGCCTCATCGGCCGCCTGAGGCTTGGTCGCTGCCGTGTCCTCGAAGCCGGCCTCGGGCGCCATGGCCGCCCGCTGCACCGGCGTCTCCGTCGGCGATGACGGCAGGAGCCCCAGGACCGCCTCGAGGCCTCCCGACTTCCAGGCATAGATCCCCAAGCCGCCGCAAGCCGACATCAGCAGCGCTGCCGCGACCGCGATACCGCTCATTGTCCGGCTGGCCTGGCGCTGCTTGGCGACCGTGCGCCGCAGCGTGTCGCGCCGAGCGACCCGGCCGCGGCTGTTCAGGTTGTCCAGAGCCTCCCGCATGTTGGACGAGGCGCCCTCGAAGGGCTGCGGCCGCCGCATCGGTGCGCGAATCGGCGCGCCATAGCGGCTCTGCGCCACATTGGCGGCCCGTCGCAGCGGCTCGGACGGCGGATTGTTCTCGTGGCTGACCGGCGGGCGGGCATATTGGGGATCCTCGGCCATCGCCGCCAGGGGCGCCGCATCCTCATAGCCGCCGAAATAATCCCGATGCTCATGGCTGGAGGAATAGGCTGCCGCTCCCTCGTGCTGATCGCTCGCGGGCTCCTCCGCCGCGTCTCTCACTGCCAGCGGCTGCGGTGCGCGATAGAGGTCATAGGCTGCCCGGAAACGCCGTCTTGCCTCCTGGGCGGCTGGCGATTCCAACAACCCCGGCGGCTCGGCGAAGACATGCTGCGGCTCATCGTCGTCGTCGCTTGCGATATCCGCCTCGGCGCCTTCGGCCGCGACCACTTCCGGCTCGTCGATGTCGAAGGTGAGATCGACATAGGCCGGTTCGGCGATTTCCTCGGCGACCGGCTCGTCAGTCGCATAGGGCAGGTCGTCCGGCTCGGGCAGCACCGCTGCATCGGCAAGCTCGATCGTCGCGGCTTCATCATCGATCTCGTGACCGCTGTCGGATTCGGTCTCGGCGGTATCCTCGATGGTGCCGAACACGGCCTTCCAGTCCGGCGGGCTGTAGGGAATGATCGCGGTGTCGGACGTGTCGTCGGACAATGCCATTCCCGTAAGGTCGGCAGGCGTTTCCTCGTCGGCCTCAGGCTCGATCTCGGGGATGGCGTCCACCGGTTCGACGACCGGAGCGGGCTCGGGAGCCGGTCGCGCCATCCAGCGCGGCCGGTCGCGGAGCGCTGCCTGCAGCTGCGCGCGCTTGGCGGCAATCGCCGCGCTCTCGGGCGTCGGCAGTGCTGGCGGGCGCAGCCCCGATCGCGCCGGCGCTTCGCAGACCATGCCTGTGTCGTCCGTGTCGTCTTGGCCGCCGTCTGGCTCATCCGAGCGAAATGGCAGCGCAACCACGTCCTCCGCCTCCGATTCCGGTGTCAGGCGGCTGGATGCCTCCTCGTCGCGCTCATCCTGGTCGCGCAGTGACATGCCTTGGAGCTTATCCACCGTTGACTCCCCTTCCATCGCAATGGTGTCGTCGGCATCCTCGGACCGCTTGGCTCGGTTCCTCGGCACGACCCCCCGCTTTCTCCTTACGCGTAACAACGACATCACTGCGCCCCCGCGGCACGCCACTCCAGGAAGCGCTTGAACAGCTCCTCCTGATCGGCGGCGCTCAAAGTCTGGGCGTCGCCGGAAGCGGCAAGGAATGCCTTGAACGCTGACAACAGCTTTTCACTGTCCTGCGGCGATTGCGCCGCCCTTTGCGGATTGCGCTCGAGCCAATCCTGGGCCGGCGGGTAGCGGTTCCACCCGGGAAGCTCGGCCGCCAGGTTGACCTCCTGCCATTTCGCCTGGCGCGGCGCCTGGGTGAGCCCGTCGAAGGAGCCGAAAAAGGCATCGACGAAGCGGCGGATCCGCTCATAGCGCTCGGTGCCGGTCTTCCAGTTGAAAACGGCCATGACCGAGCCGACCGCAATGGTCTCGACCTTGCCACGGGCGACCAGACCGGGATAGTCCTTGGTCGTGAAGCTCGCCGGCAGATAGGTCTCGGTCAGGGGTCCGGAAAAGTCGATGGCCAGGAGCTTGAGGCCGCTCTTGGGCGTGATCGATTGGAAGATCGGGGCCGGCTTGCCTGCCACCACCGCCATTGCATCGATCTCGCCGTGCTTCAGCTTGTCGAGGGCCGCCTCGTTATCGAAAGTCTGGGGCGCGACATCGATGCCGAGCGCCTTGAAGACCATCGTCGCGGTGAGATAGCTGCCGCTGCCTTCCGGCCCGAAATTGACCCGTTTGCCGCTCAGATCGGCAACGGAGGTGATCTTGTCGCGGGCAACGAGATGGAACTCCTCGTTGTAAAGGCGGGTGATGTAGCTGACCCGATCGCCGACGCCGCCATGGATACGATGGTCCTTGATATAGGCGAGCACGTCGGATTGAACGACCGCGAGGTCGACGCCCTTGAGATAGAGCAGGTCGGTGATGTTCTGGATCGACCCGTCGCCGGAGATTGGCAGGACGCGCATGCCCGTTGTCGGATTGTCGAGCACTTTCGCCATGTCGGTGGCGATCCGCAGATAGGTGCTTGTCGGGTCGCTGGTGACCACGCCGATCACGGTGGGCGGCGGCGGCTTGGCGGATTTCGGCGCCTCCTGGGTATGAGCCGGGACCGCAAGGCTCAAAAGGGCAAGGATCGACAGGATGAATCTGGAGAACCGCCCCGGAATGGCAAAGCCCATAGGCAACTGCTCCCCTCGAAATGGCCGCCGCAGGAGCCTAAATGCTCGCTCTTCAAGCCGCGCCGAAATAAGGCAGCAAGGGGGCAATTCAAGGCTGATTCCAGATTGATTTGCAGGCAATCATGCTGGAAACCAATGGCAATTTCATCCTGCGGTTTATTTTATGACGCCTTGTCGCAGCCCCAAGTGGCGAACTTATCGTCGCGATTGTGACCGAACGACGGCTGTCGTCACATTTTCCACAGGCACCCCAGCCCGGCACCCGACTCACTCGACATTGGTGTGGCGATATTTGTCGAGGACCCTCAGAGGTTTCTTGAGGGCATCGCGTCGGAAGGGGTCCCCGAGCTCCATGGTGCACATGGCCTCGATCACCGTTGTCTTGCCATTTTTCTGCTCGTCGCAGGCTTTGATGAGCGCCGTCCCCACATCATCGACGGTTTCGACCACAATTCCCTCGGCACCCATCGCCCTGGCGATGCCGGCAAAGCTCGGATTGGTCAGATTCACCCCCAGGAATCTCTGATTGTAAAAATCGACCTGATTCTTTTTCTCCGCCCCCCATTGCTTGTTGTGGAACACCACCGCGGTGACCGGGATGTTCTCGCGGACGCAGGTCAGGATCTCGCCGAAGCTCATGCCCCACGCCCCATCGCCGACATAGGCGACCGCCGGCCGCTCGGGCGCCGCCACCTTCGCGCCGATCAGGCTCGGCAGGGCATAGCCGCAATTGCCGAAGCTCATGGCAGCGAACATCGAGCTTGGCCGGTTGAAGCGGAGATAGGAATTGGCCACCGAGCAGATATTGCCGATGTCGGTGGACACCATCACGTCGCTCGGCAGTGCGCGCTCGAGCGCCCGCAGCATCTCGCGCGGATGCATGTGGCGCGATTCGGCCGCCATCTGCATCGACCACGGGTCGGTCTCCTGGGTCCAGCGGCCAAGCTCCTCTTCCCAGGCCGCCTTCTCCGTTTCGATGCGCTTCAGCCGTTCACTGCGGTTGGCAGCCCCGGCAACCTTGCGATTCGCAAGCTTGTATTGCAGCGCCTTGGCGGCTTCCCGAGCGTCGCCGACGATCCCGACTGCAATCTGACGCACGAGTCCAAGCACGCGATGATCGCTGTCGACCTGGATGATCTTCGCCTGACGCGGCCAATAATCGAGCCCATGCTGCGGCAGCGTGCCGAACGGACCAAGCCGCGTGCCGAGTGCCAGGACCACATCGGCCTCGGCGATCAGCTTCATGGCAGCCTTTGAGCCTTGATAGCCAAGCGGCCCTGCCCACAACCGGTGCGTGGCGGGGAAGCTGTCATTGTGGAGATAGCTGTTGACGACCGGAGCGTCGAGCTGCTCGGCCAACCGCACGCATTCATCAATGCCGTTGGAAAAGATGACGCCACCCCCCGAAACGATGACCGGGAAGCGCGCCTTGGCGAGGAGATCGGCAGCCGCCTCCAGGCTCTCCTCCGCCCCTGGCCCGAGCGCCACCCGCCGAGGATTGGCGATCTCGTAGTCAGCCTCCCCATAAAAATTGTCGCGCGGAATATTGAACTGTGCCGGTCCGCGCTCGCTCATCGCCATGTCGAAGCATCGGGCCAGGAGCTCGGCGACCCGCGGGTGCTTGCCGACATGCGCCTGGTACTTCGTGATCCGGGAAAAGATCGGCAGCTGGTCGGTCTCTTGGAAGCCGCCGAGGCCGATGGTGTTCGAGCCGGTCTCGGGCGTGATCACCACGACCGGCGAATGAGCCCAATAGGCAGCCGCCACCGCGGTGACGAAATTGGTGATGCCGGGGCCGTTCTGAGCGATGCACACGCCGTGGCGACCCGAGGCGCGGGAATAGCCGTCCGCCATATGTCCGGCACCTTGCTCATGCACGGTCGGAATGAAGCGGATGCCGACGGTCGGGAAAAGATCGAGGGCGTCCATATAGGCCGAGCCGACAATGCCGAACACGTCCTTGACCCCTTGCGCCACCAGAGTTTCGACGAATGCCTCGGACGCTGTCATTCTGGCCATTGCTCATGCCTCGCCTGCATCGGTGATTGGCGGCAGTTATCCTCAGCTTTACGCAGCAGTTAGTGCCAGTTAACCTGAAATGCTAGGCCAGGTCGCCGAGCTGGCGATACTGCCCATGCATGGACCGAACCATCGCAGGAGGCGACATGCCCGAGCTTGGCGATGCGATCTTACTCGCGCGGATCCAGTTCGCCTTCACGGTGGCCTTTCACATCCTCTTTCCGGGGTTCACCATCGGGCTTGCATCCTATCTCGCGGTGCTCCAGGGGCTTGCGCTGGCGACGGGGCGTCAGGTCTACATGGACGTCTATCGCTATTGGCTGCGCATCTTCGCGGTGACGTTTGCCATGGGCGTCGTGTCCGGCCTGGTGATGAGCTATCAGTTCGGCACCAATTGGAGTGTGTTCTCCGACAAGGCCGGACCGGTCATCGGCCCGCTGATGGGCTACGAGGTGCTGGTCGCATTCTTTCTCGAGGCGGGGTTCCTCGGCGTCATGCTGTTCGGGGCGAGCAGGGTCGGGCCGCGGCTTCATTTCTTCGCCACCCTGATGGTGGCGCTTGGCACGCTGTTCTCGGCCTTCTGGATCTTGAGCGTGAACAGTTGGATGCAGACACCGGCCGGATATGGGATCAACGAGAAGGGTCAGTTCATTCCGCTGGACTGGTGGAAGGTGATCTTCAACCCGTCCTTCCCTTATCGCCTCGTTCACATGGTGATCGCCTGCTATCTCTCGACCGCGCTGGTCGTCGGCGCGGCCGGCGCCTATCACCTGCTGCGCGACCGCGGCAATCCGCCGGCCAAGGTGATGTTCTCGATGGCTCTGTGGATGGCAGCGCTTGTCGCGCCGCTGCAGCTGGTGGTCGGCGACCTGCACGGGTTGAACACGCTCGAATATCAGCCAGCGAAGATCGCCGCCATGGAGGGCCATTTCGATGGCGGGCGCGGCGTGCCGCTCCTTCTATTCGGCATCCCCGACATGGAAACGGCGACGATGCACGCGCCCATCGCCATCCCCAAGCTCGGCAGCCTGATCCTGACCCATGACCCGGACGGCCCTGTCAAAGGCCTCAAGGATTTTCCGCGCGAGAACTGGCCCAATGTCGACATCCTGTTCTGGAGCTTCCGGCTGATGGTGGGCTTGGGCCTGTTGATGATCGCAATGGGCTTTTGGAGCCTGGTGCAGCGCGCCCGCGGGCGGCTTTACGACGCGCGCTGGCTGATGCGGATGATGGTGGTGATGGGGCCGATGGGCTTCGTCGCGCTGATCGCCGGCTGGTTCACCACCGAGGTCGGCCGGCAGCCCTTCACCATTTACGGCCTGCTGCGCACATCGGAATCGGTGTCGCCGATTGCGAGTCCGGCGGTCGGCGCCTCGCTCCTCGCCTTCGTCGTGATCTATCTGACGGTGTTCGGCGCCGGCATCTTCTACATATTCCGGCTGATGCGGCGCTGGCCCGGCGCCGAGCCGGACCAGCCCGAGATCCCGCCGATCCGGTCGGCCGGCATCACGCCGGCGCCGGCCGTTGCCGAGCAGCGAGGCCCATGATGCCGCCGATCGATCTGCCAATCATCTGGGCGGGACTGATCGCTTTCGCGGTGCTCGCCTATGTCGTGCTCGATGGCTTCGACCTCGGCCTCGGTATCATCTTTCCCCTGCTCGATGGCGAGCGCGATCGCGATACCGCCGTCAACTCCGTGGCGCCGGTGTGGGACGGCAACGAGACCTGGCTGGTGCTTGGCGGCGGCGGGCTTCTTGCCGCCTTCCCGCTCGCCTATGCGGTGGTTCTGCCGGCGCTCTATGCTCCGATCCTGGCGATGCTGCTGGGGCTCGTGTTCCGTGGCGTTGCCTTCGAGTTCCGCTGGCGGACCAAAAGGGCGAAGCCATGGTGGGATGCCGCCTTCTTTGGCGGCTCGCTGATCGCGACGCTGGCACAAGGCGTGGCGCTCGGCGCGCTTGTCCAGGGCATAAGGGTCATGAACCGCGCCTATGCCGGCGGCTGGTACGACTGGCTCTCGCCCTTCAGCATCATGACCGGCGTTGCGCTCGTCATCGGCTATGGGCTGCTCGGCACCACCTGGCTGATCATGAAGACGGAAGGGATGCTCCAGGACCGCGCCTACCGCCTCGCCTGGCCGTTCGGCCTCGGCACACTGGCGCTGATCGGCGTGGTCAGCCTGTGGACGCCGTTCCTCGACCCCTCCTACAAGGAGCGGTGGTTCAGCTGGCCGAACATCGCCTATCTGGCGCCGGTGCCGCTCCTGGTGCTCATCGCGGCGATTGCGCTGTTTCGCGGTCTGGTCACCGGCGCGGAGCGCCAGCCATTTCTGGCGGCGCTATCGCTCTTCGTCCTGAGCTATGCCGGGCTTGGCATCAGCTTCTGGCCGTGGATCGTGCCGCGGGCGATCACCATCCATGACGCGGCGGCGCCCGACACCAGCCTGGCCTTCCTGCTTGCGGGGGCGATTTTCCTGCTGCCCATCATCCTCGGCTACACCATCTGGGCCTATTGGGTGTTCCGCGGCAAGGTTGGCCATGACGCGGGATATCATTAGTCTTCAGTCAGCCCCGTCAGATATCTCGGCATCGAAGTCGATGATGCCCCCTCGATAGCGGAGCAAATCGAGTCTAGTTTGCTCGTGTGGAGCGGACGTGCCCTATCCGTCTTGGCACGGCAGAATCGGGCCACAACCTGACCTCACGACCGATCGATGATCGGTGCTATCATGCTTGCAATCTTGCACCGTCCATCGGAGTGGCCCTTGTCCACCGCCGAGCGCGTAGAACGACGGCTCACAGCCATCCTAGCGGCCGATGTGGCCGGTTACAGCCGGCTGATAGGCGCTGACGAAGAGGGCACGCTTGCCGAACTCAAATTGCTCCGCCGGGCTCTTGTGGACCCCAAGATCACCGAGCACCGAGGCCGGATCGTGAAGACCACCGGGGACGGCTTCCTCGTGGAATTCTCCAGCGTGGTGGACGCACTGCGTGGCGCGGTGGACGTTCAACGCGAGATGGCTGCGCGTAATGCCCAGGTGCCGCAGGACAAGCGCATCGAGTTTCGGATTGGCATCCACCAGGGTGACGTGGTCATCGAGGAGGACGACATCTTCGGGGATGGTGTCAATGTGGCAGCGCGCCTGGAGAATCTTGCTAATCCCGGAGGGATCTGTGTGTCAGGCAGGGTCCAGGAGGACGCCTTCGGAAAACTCGATGTCGCATTCGAGGATATTGGCGATCAGCAGCTCAAGAACATCGGCAGACCAGTGCGCGTCTATCGGGTATCGCCGAGCAGTCAAGGAGGATCACCCCCAGTTCCGTCCCGAAAGAGAGAGGGCTTTCACTCTCGGCAGCGGACGTTGTGGCTCGCAGGGATAGTTCTCGTACCGGTGCTGCTCGCGATTTCGGTAATGGCAGTGAATTGGCGCTTCCTGTGGCCGTCATCAACATTCTCGCCGACCCAACGTCTTTCAATGGTGGTATTACCATTTAAGAACCTGAGTAACGAACCTGAACAGGAATACTTCGCGGAAGGCATAACTGACGATCTGACTACCGATCTCTCTCGGATCCAGGACAGCTTTGTTATCTCGCCGAGCACGGCCCGAACCTATAAAGACGCTGACCCCAAACGTGTTGGCCAAGAACTCGGAGTTCACTACCTCCTTGACGGTAGCGTGCGACGATCAGGCTCGACGGTCCGCATCAACGCCCGGCTGATCGACACTCAAACAGGCGCCGAGATATGGTCGGAACGCTTCGACGGCGACTGGACGAGATCGATGCAGCTCCAGGACATCATTACCGGCCGATTGGCGCGGCGGCTCGATCTCGAGCTGATTGATCAGGAAAGTCGTCGTGCCGAGATGTCACGACCTAACACTCCCGATGCGGTCGATCTCGCAATGCGCGGGTGGGCGGTACTCAACCAGCCCTATTCACGCGAGCAGCTGGCTCAGTCGCGTAGCCTCTTCGAACGTTCATTACAAATCGATCCTGGGCTTCCAAAAGCGCTGGTCGGCTTGGCGGATGCACTTGCCATCGGGGTCAATTACCGTTGGACGGACGCGCCTGCAGACAACCTACGGCGCGCTGACGACGCTATCCGCGGCGTCCTGGCAGCGTTTCCAAATGATGCAATGGCATACTTTGTCAAAGGGGAGATTCAGCGGGCTAAGGGCAGGAACGTTGAGGTCGCGGTCGACAACTACCAGGCAGCAATTGCACTGAATCCCAGCCTCGCCCCTGCTTATGGTGCGCTCGGGGGTGCCAAGATCCGCGTCGGGCGTTCCACTGAAGCGTTCGCACCGCTGCAGACAGCGATAAAGCTCAGTCCTCGTGATCCGCTCCTTAATACTTGGTATTTCTACATCTGCCACGCACACTCGCATCTGGGGCAGTATGAGGCAGCTATTGACTGGTGTCGTCAGTCCCTCGCGGTGAAACCATTCTGGATCGCATATGCTGACCTCGCTGCGAGTTATGCATGGACTGGACGAAAGGCCGAAGCCCAGGCCGCGGTATCAGAGCTTCAGCGCATGAGGCCTGACTATACCGTTGGTCGCTGGTTGGTGGACGGCAACGGGTGGTCTGAAAACACTGTGTTCCTTGCCGAATTTCAACGAATCGCCGAAGGTTTGCGAAAGGCGGGATTGCCAGAGTGACCACGGTGTTTTGATCAATGCACTGAACTCGGAGAGCGAACCTCAGTCCTAGAGCATTGACCCGCTCGCTCTAGGCGGCGAGCAGCTTGGTCGGCTCGTAAAACCGGTATCCCAGATCCTCCGCCACCGCCTTGTAGGTCACCTTGCCGTCGATGATGTTGAGGCCGTTGAGCAGATGCGGATTCTCGAGCAGCGCCTGCTTGTAGCCCTTGTCGGCGATCGCCAGGCCGAATGGCAAGGTGACGTTGTTGAGGGCATAGGTCGAGGTGCGCGCCACGCCGCCCGGCATGTTGGCGACGCAGTAATGGATCACGCCGTCGACCGAATAGGTCGGGTGGTCAAAAGTGGTCGGCCGTGAGCTCTCGGCGCAGCCGCCCTGGTCGATCGCGACGTCGACGATCACCGAGCCCGCCCGCATCGCGCTGACGATGTCGCGGGTGATGAGCTTGGGCGCCGCATGGCCGGGGATGAGGATGCCGCCGATCACCAGATCGGCCGCGGTGCAATATTCCTCGATCGCCCCGGCAGTCGAATAGATCGTCTTGAGCGAAGTGCCGAAGCGGCCGACCAACTCCTCCATCCGCTCGACATTCTTCTCGATGATGACGACGTCCGCGCCCATGCCGAGCGCCATCGATGCGGCATTGGTGCCGACCACGCCGCCGCCGATGATGACGACGCTCGCCGGTGCAACGCCCGGGACGCCGCCGAGCAGCACGCCGCGGCCGCCTTGCGACTTCTCCAGGCAATGGGCGCCGGCCTGGATCGACATGCGCCCTGCCACCTGCGACATGGGGGCGAGCAGCGGCAGCCCGCCGCGCGGGCCGGTGACCGTCTCATAGGCGATGCACACAGCACCCGAGGCGACAAGGTCCTTGGTCTGCTCGGGATCGGGGGCGAGATGGAGATAGGTGTAGAGGATCTGGCCGGGGCGCAGCATCTTGCGCTCGCTGGCCTGGGGCTCCTTGACCTTCACGATCATATCGGCCCGCTTGAAGATCTCCTGCGGCGTGTCGACGATCTCGGCACCGGCCGCGACATATTCCGCATCGGCGGCGCCGATGCCGAGGCCGGCCTTGGCCTCGATCAGCACGCGGTGGCCGTGGCGCACCGCCTCGCGGGCGCTCTGCGGCGTCATCCCGACGCGATATTCGTGATTCTTGATCTCCTTTGGCACGCCGATCAGCATGACGGTCATCTCCTTGCAGGGCCGCCCCGCACCATACGTCAATCAACGCGAAAGATGGTTGCATAGATCGGCCGGTTGTGGCTGGCTGTCAGAATATGGTTCGAACAGAGTACGATTTCACGCAATGAAATCCGAAAATCTCGACGATATCGACCGGCGCATCCTGGCAGGCCTGCAGCGGGACGCCAGGCAGCCGATTGCCGAGCTGGCGGCCGCGGCGGGGCTGTCGCCCTCCGCCTGCCATCGCCGGATCAAGCTCCTCGAGGAGCGGGGCGTCATCGCCTCCTATGGCGCGACCCTCGACCGCGCGGCGCTCGGCTATTCGATCGAATTCTTCGTGGAGCTGTCGCTGCTCAATCAGACCGAGGATGCGCTGTCGCGCTTCGAGCAGGCGGTCTTGAGGGTGCCGGAGATCCTCGAATGCCACCTGATGAGCGGACAGGCCGACTATCTGCTGCGGATCGCCGCCCGCGACGCCCAGGACTATGAGCGGATCCACCGCACCCGGATCGCGCGGCTGCCCGGCGTGTCCCGGATCATCTCCTCGCTGGCGCTCAGGACCGTCAAGAGCTGGTCCGGCTATCCGGTGCTCTAAGGGCTCAGTCAGTGCGCGAGGCTTGCTCGTTTTGCAGCTTTTGCAAAATCATGCCCAGCTGTCCCAAGCGCTGGTGCAGGAATTGCTCGCCGGGGCGTTCATTCTTGGAAGGCGGACCAGAGTACCGGTCGAAGTATTTGACGATGGGCTCGAGCGCGCGCAGCGCATCGGCTCGAGGGCGCGCCTCGAGTTGTTGACGAATGGTCGACTCCGCCTGCTCCGCCCATCGATCCGGAGCTTTCTTTGAAAACGCCCGATAGAGTTCGATGGCCATTTTGTGTGGGTCGCGATTGCTCGGCAGTTCAGTGTCGTCGAGCGCAATGAGCATCAGACCAATGAACCGGTCACCCTCGACCAACCGGGGACGCATGTCCTTATGCTCGGTCTTCAGAATTGCTTCCGCATCGATTGCGCGCTCTTCGGCACTGATCTCGATTTCACGTCCCCCGACAAAGTAGCCAAACCGGACGCGTCTGGACGGTGCGATGTCTGGGCGCAAGGGCGAGGCGTGAAGACGTTTGCTGGCGGGCTTCGTTGATGTCTGGGTCCCTTCGGTCAATGCCAGCTTCAACGCCGGGTTTCGCCGCGGCGGTCGGGCCGCGGCATCCTCGCTCAACTGCCGAAGCTTTTTGTGAAACTCCTCTGTCTGTCTCCTCTGCTTTCGGAGGTCGGCGACGCGCGCTCGTCTTTGCAAGCGTCTCTTTTGCGGCACAGGGTCATCGGTGTCCGTCCGAATCGTCGACTTCGTCCCGGTGGCAATTGATGCGGCACGCTTGCGGCTCTCAGTCTTCTGCTCGGCCGATTGCTCCACAACGGTCTGCGGGTGTGCGGCGTCCCCGGTCGGATCGCCCCAATTTTCGAATTTCTTGGCCTGGCTCGGGTCGAATCTGGGTCTGGGCGGGGGCTCAGCCTTCTGCTGCCGCTTATTCGCTGCCTCGTTGTTCTGTCTTGCTATCTCCTCCTCCTGTTGCTTCAGCGCTTCGGTCTTCAACTCTTCTTCTATGCGGCGCGCCGAGATCGTGGCATTTCTCTCCTCTTCCTCGGTGAACGGCGCGACATGCGGCGGCTCTGGCGCCGACTCGCCATCGGTCTTCTTCTGCATCTTTTCGCGCGCGCGCTCCGCCTTGCCATCATAGAGCTTCTGCTCCGGTTTGGGCTTGTCATCCCAGCGCTCGATCGCAGGCTGCCGGTGTTCGACCTGGGGTGGCTTCGGTTCTTCCCGCTTGGCTGATCCGATCGGGGGCGTTTCGGGAGGTTCGATGGAATCCTCGGCCTTCGGTCGCTCCTCCTTGGTCAATATGGGAATGTTTGACTCTGGCGGAGGCGGCGAGCCCGTCAACCGGTCGGCGGTCCGAGCAAGGGCTTCTTCGGCGCTCCGAGCCATCGCTGTCGCTGTCTCTTGGACGACCTCCGATACTGCTTCTACTCCCTTTACGATCTTGTCCGCTGCCTGACCTATGGCGTCTCCGACTTCGAACGCCGTATTCTTTATCCTGTTCACAATGTCGGTCTCGGCATTGTTTTCACGCTCTGTGATCACAGGTTCGCTTGCAACGGTCGGTCCGGCAGCAGTGTTTGTTTCCATCGTCGCTTCTGAAACCGAAATTCTGCGCCGGAAGAACGGTTCCTCGAGTGCCGCAAGGTCCGGATCACGATCTCGCGGCGACTCCGCCGGTGCAGCGACTTGAGGCCGCCGCATATCGATGCCATTCGGTTTCGGGTTATCTTTGCCAAAGACCCGCTCGAAAAAGGCGGCAACCTTGCGCCGGAACTCGGAAAAATCGGGTAGGCGCTCTCTCGCGCCCTCTTTGAATCGGGTGAAGCGCTGTTCAATGCGGATAATGGCTTGATTGCGACGCAGCGGGTTTATGTTGAAGTTGGTCATCGTTGCTGAGCCTCAGCTGCGAATGACCATGAGACTCGGATCGGTTGCCGGTGCCGGAGCGTGGTCCGTCGTCGGCAGAAGCTCATCGGCTTCACCCGACAGCCAGAAGGCAACATATTTGACAAAGCCGAGAAGCCGCGCCTCGAACTGACCCGGGCTCAGCGGCGTCACATCGATGCGCTCGCAGATCAGCGCACTCCTGTCGCGCCGGTCCATGGCGATGCGGGCAAAGCCGGTGCCCGAACCGTGATAGTTGGCGGTCAGCAGCGTCTGCAGACGGTTGACGTTTTCGAGGTCGTTGATATCGAGAGGTGATGACAGCTCGATATGATTATCGTCGATTTTGACCAGATCGATCGAGATCTTGTCGTCAAAGATCAGCTCGAGATGACCATTGGCATTGAGCTCCAAGGCGGGCAAGCCGGTCAGGTCGCGCAAGACGGCAATGGCGTGATTTACGTCCTTCATGGT
Source organism: Aestuariivirgaceae bacterium (assembly GCA_044870245.1). Taxonomy (GTDB): domain Bacteria; phylum Pseudomonadota; class Alphaproteobacteria; order Rhizobiales; family Aestuariivirgaceae; genus DATAFF01. The sequence continues at coordinate 17,471 of JBIOYR010000006.1, forward strand.
CAGTTCCCCCGGTGGTGCGGCAACAATTTCGCAAGATAATCTATCAGCCGTCCGCATCGCCGACTGTACTGTTTGGCACAGCCAATGCCGAATTTTTCATGGAAGGCGAAGCAAGGTGCGGGCCGCCTCTCAGGCAGCGCGCACCGTTTCCTGGGCGATCACCTGGGCAAGATGCCGGATCCCGTCCTCGATCCGGCTCTCGTCGATCGAGGAAAAGCCGAGACGGAATTCGGAGCAGGGGAGTGGGGGTCTTGCGTAATTGATCCGGCCCGGCTCGATGAAGACCGAGCGCTGGCGCGCCGCATGGGCAAGGTGCTCGGCGTCGAGCCCTTCCGGCCCCTTCACCCAGAAGCTGGTGCCGCCGAAGCTCGGAATGGTGGCGCAGCCCGGCAGGTGGCGGTGAAGCGCATCTCCGAGGCTCGCCCAGCGTGCGCCATAGCTGCGGTGGAGCCGGCGGATCAGCGAGTCATGATGGCCGAGCGACAGGAACAGGGCAGCGGTGCGCTGGTTGTTGTTGGGCGTGTGGCGGATCATCAGTCGGCGCAGCGCCCGCGCCTCCTCGATCAACGCCTTCGGGCCGACCATGAAACCGAGACGAAGCCCGGGAAACAGCGTCTTGGAGAGGCTGCCGACATAGATGACCCGGCCTTCCTCGTCGAGCGACTTGAGCGCCGGGCAAGGCTCGCCGACATAATTGGTCTCGAATTCGTAATCGTCCTCGATGATCAGGAGATCGCGGCGCGACGCCAGATCGAGGAGCTGAAGGCGGCGCTCGAGCGGCATGGTCACGGTGGTCGGAAACTGGTGGCTGGGCGTGACGAAAACGACGGCGGAGCGCGGCAGGCGCTCGCCGACAACCGCTCCGCCGGCGTCGATCGGCATGAATTCGATCTGCGCCTCACGGAGCGCAAAGATGTTGCGGGCATCGGGAAAGCCCGGTTCCTCCATTGCCACCGCTGTCCCCTTCTGGACGAGGAGCCGCGCCAGCAGATAGAGCGCGTTCTGGGCGCCGAGCGTGATCAAGATCTCCTGCTCATGCGCCATGATGCCGCGACGGGGAAGCAGTCGTCTTCGGATCTGCTCGACCAGCAGCTCGTCGTCATGATCCCAGGTGTCGTTGGTCCAGGTGCCGAGCCAGCGCCGCCCGAGCGCCTGGCGGGCGCAATCGCGCCATTCGGCGATCGGGAAGAGATCGTGATCGACCTGGCCGTAAATGAAGGGATAGGCAAAGTTCTGCCAATCGAGCGGCTTGGAGATGTTCTCCAGGAGGGCGGGGCGGACGGTGAAGCGGCTTTCCCAGGCCGGCCCGGATCGGCGTCCCTGGTCCGACGGCGCTGCAGTGGCCCGCGGCGGCAGCCTCCGGCAGCTGCTCACGCCATCCATCGCCTTGTCGGACACATAGTAGCCCGACCTTTCGCGGGCCACCAGGTAGCCGTCATCAAGCAGCGCCTGGTAGGCGATGACCACGGTATTGCGCGACACGCCCAGAACCTTGGCCATCCGCCGTGTCGAGGGCACCGGCTCGTCGCGCTCGAGCTGGCCGTCGAGAATGGCGGCGACCAGAGACTCCCGGATCTGCGTCTGCAGGCTCGAATGGTCGTGACGACGGATCTTGATCAGCCAGTCGCGCAACGGGGCAGTCTCCTTCAGCCACCCATCTTAGAGGCGAACGTCGCCAGTGCAAACCCGTCGTCCGGTTCCTTGCCTTTTGGTCCTCATCCTGTAGCTTCGGGCGCTGTCAATGAGCCCGAGAGCCAAGCCGCCCATGTCGGAGCCGCAACTCGATCTGTCGCCCAGGACGTGGGACAGGATGACCACGACGACCTGCTATATGTGCGCCTGTCGTTGCGGCATTAAGGTCTATCTCAAGGACGGCCGGGTTCGCTACATCGAGGGCAATCGCGATCACCCGGTCAACAAGGGCGTGCTGTGCGCCAAGGGCTCCGCCGGGATCATGCAGCACAATTCCCCGGCCCGGCTTTCCGAGCCCTTGATCCGGGTTGGGCCGCGCGGCGCCGGCGCGTTCCGCGCCATCAGCTGGGAGGAGGCGCTCGCAACCGCAACGCAGTGGCTCGGCGACATCCGCGCCAGCGACCCCCGCAAGCTCGCCTTCTTTACCGGACGCGATCAGAGCCAGGCCCTGACCGGCTGGTGGGCCTCGCAATTCGGCACGCCGAACTATGCCGCCCATGGCGGCTTCTGCTCGGTGAACATGGCGGCGGCCGGTCTCTACACTTTCGGCGGCTCGTTCTGGGAATTTGGCGAGGCCGATTGGCGCTATGCCAAATATTTCCTGCTGTTCGGCGTTGCCGAAGACCATGCCTCCAATCCGATCAAGGCGGGACTGGGTCGACTGAAGGCCCGTGGCGCCAAGATCGTCTCGATCAATCCCGTTCGCACCGGCTATTCGGCGATCGCCGATGAATGGATCGGCATTCGGCCGGGAACCGACGGGCTGCTGGTCGGGGCGCTGATCCATGAGCTCCTCAAGGCCGGTCAGGTCGACCTCGATTATCTCATCCGCTACACCAACGCGCCGTGGCTCGTGGTCATCGATGAAGGCGCTGGCGATCACGGGCTCATCGCCCGCTTCGAAGGCGCGCCTCTGGTTCTCGACCGGCGCAGCGGCCGGCCCGGGCTTGCAGCCGATCCGCAGGTCAAGCCGGCGCTCGATGGCGAGGCTGAGCTGCCCGACGGCCGCCGCGCGGTGCCGGCCTTCCGCCTGCTGGTCGAGCGCTATCTCTCAGGCGACTACAGTCCGGAGTCGGTTGCCGCGCGCTGCGGCATCCCTGCGCCGACCATCCGGCGTTTGGCTGCCGAGCTCGCCGATGTTGCCTTCCGGCAGGCCATCGAACTCGATGTGCCATGGCGCGACGTCCAGGGCCGTCGGCATGCCAGGATGATCGGCCGGCCAGTGGCGATGCATGCCATGCGCGGCATCTCGGCCCATTCCAACGGCTTCCACACCTGCCGGGCCATTCACATCCTGCAGCTTATTCTAGGCACCATCGATGTGCCGGGGGGCTTCCGCTTCAAGCCGCCCTTCCCGAAGCCGCCGCCGCCTGCCGTGAAGCCCGCCGGGAAACCCGGCGAGATCGTGCCGATGACGCCGATGCCCGGTCCGCCGCTCGGCTTCGTGACCGAGCCGCAGGATCTCCTCCTCGACGAGGAGGGCCGTCCATGCCGTATCGACAAGGCCTATTCCTGGGAAGCGCCGCTTGCCGCCCACGGGCTCATGCATACGGTCATCGCCAACGCGGCGCGCGGCGATCCCTATCCGATCGAGGTGCTGTTTCTCTACATGGCCAATATGAGCTGGAACTCGGCGATGAATGTTTCCAGCACCATCGCCGATCTCACCGCCAAACGGACGGATGGCGGATACAAGATCCCGCGGATCATCTACTCCGACGCCTACTGCTCGGAGATGGTCGCCTATGCCGATCTTATCCTGCCGGACACCACCTATCTCGAGCGCTGGGACTGCATATCGCTGCTCGACCGGCCGATCTCCGAAGCCGATGGTCCGGCGGACTCGATCCGCCAGCCGGTGGTGGCGCCGGACCGCGACGTGCGGCCGTTCCAGGACGTGCTGCTCGATCTCGGTCATCGGCTTGGGCTTCCTGGCATGACAACGCCGCAAGGCACTCCGCGCTACCCCGGGGGCTATGCCGATTACATGGTCAATCACGAACGGGCTCCGGGCGTCGGGCCGCTCGCCGGTTTTCGAGGGTCCGACGGCTCGAAGGCCGGCAAGGGCGAGCCCAATCCCGAGCAGCTCGAGCGTTACATCGAGAATGGCTGCCACTGGTATCGCGAGCTCCCCGCCCATATGCGCTATTACCGTTTCGCCAATCGCGACTATCTCGATTGGTCGGTGCAGTTCGGCTTCAATGGACGGGCCGATGCCATCGTCATGCAGCTCTATTGCGAAGCGCTGCAGAAGTTCCGCCTGGCAGCGCAGGGACATGGCGATGTCCAGCCGCCGGCCGAGCACCGCGCCCGGATCGAGCGTTATTTCGATCCATTGCCGCTGTGGTATCCGCCTTTCGAGGAGGAGGCGGTCGACATCGCTTCCTACCCGCTGCACGCGATCACCCAGCGGCCCATGGCGATGTACCACTCCTGGGGATCGCAGAATGCCTGGCTGAGGCAGATCATCGGCCGCAACTGGCTCTATATGTCCGCCGCCAAGGCCTGCGAGCTCGGTCTCGAGGATGGCGATTGGGTGCGCGTCCAAAGCAGCCATGGCGAGATCGTGGTCCCGGTCAGGACGATGTCGGGTGTCAATCGCGACACGGTGTGGACCTGGAATGCCATCGGCAAGCGCAGCGGCAGCTGGAATCTGGTGAAGGACGCGCCGGAATCACGGCAGGGCTTTCTCCTCAATCATCTCATTGCCGACCTGCTGCCGGAGCGCGAAGGCGGTTTCCGTTATGCCAATTGCGATCCGGTGACCGGTCAGGCCGCCTGGTACGATCTCCGGGTCAGGATCGAGAAGGTCGCGCCGGAATTGGCAACGCTGCCGCAACTTGCGAGCCTCGATCTGCCGCCGGGCACCGAGCCGCGACCGGCAGTTCTGGACGCCCGCCAATGACCACGCTTCCCGACACCACGGGCCCGGGGCAGGTCAAGCTCGGGCTGGTGATCGACCTCGACACCTGCGTCGGCTGCCAGGCCTGCGCCGTTGCCTGCAAGGAATGGAACACCCAGGGTTATCACGCGCCCCTCACCGACGAGGATCCCTATGGCGCCGACCCCATCGGCGTCTGGCTCAACCGCGTCCACGGCTATGAGAGCGGCGAGGGTTCGGCGGCGCGCACTGTTCATTTTCCGCGCTCCTGTCTGCATTGCGAGAACGCGGCTTGCGTCACGGTGTGTCCGACCGGAGCTTCCTACAAGCGCGAGTCGGACGGCATCGTCCTGGTCAATCCCGACACTTGCATCGGCTGCAAGCTGTGCTCCTGGGCCTGTCCTTACGGGGCGCGGGAATATGACTATCGCGAGGGCGTGATGAAGAAATGCACGCTCTGCATCGACCGCATCTACAACCAGCATCTCGAAGCGGACGACCGCCAGCCGGCCTGCGTGCGGGCCTGCCCGACGGGCGCGCGTCATTTCGGCGATCTCGGCGACCGCGGCAGCGCGGTGTCGCGCCTGGTGAGCGAGCGCGGCGGTTATGATCTCCTGCCGGAGCTCGGCTATCGGCCGGTCAACAAATACCTGCCGCCACGATCGGTGATCGAGGCGGCGCCGACAGAGCCGGCACGGGCTCTGCCGCCCATCGCGCAGGGCGACGGTTCGCTGGTCGAGACCTTCTTCGCCTGGGTCGACCGGGCGCTCGGAGCCTGATCGCATTGCACCCTGCCTATTCCGTGATCCTGTTCAGCACCCTGTCGGGAGCAGGCTACGGACTGCTGGCGCTCGCGGCGCTGGCCGGTGCCGCGCATGGGCCGGCGTCGAGCTTCGCCTTCGGTGCCGTGGTCTTGGGGGTGGGCCTCGGCCTGGTCACGATCGGCCTCATCGCTTCGACGTTCCATCTCGGCCATCCCGAGCGGGCTTGGCGAGCTATGTCGCAATGGCGATCGTCATGGTTATCGCGCGAGGGCGTCATGGCGCTTGCCACCTATGTCCCCGCCATGGTTTTCGGCTGGCTCTGGCTTGATCCCGCTTCCTCGCCGGGTGCCATCCGGATCGCCGGGCTGGTGCTCGCCCTCATGAGTGCTCTGACCGTCGTCTGCACCGCGATGATCTACGCCTCGCTCCCGACCATTCCCCAATGGCGGCAGCCCTTGGTGCTGCCGGTCTATCTGGTCATGTCTGCTGCAACGGGCGCGGCGCTGCTTCTGGCGATTGCCACGCCCTATGGTCGCGGCGCCGCGGTCCTGGCCGGGATCGCCCTCGTCGCCTTGCTGGCCGCGGTGGTGCTCAAGCTTTGGTACTGGCGCGCCATCGATACCGCGCCGCGCAACCTGACGATGGCAATGGCGACAGGACTGGCGGAGCCGGTGCGGCAATGGGAGCAGGCTCATACCGCGCGCAATTTCGTGATGCAGGAGATGGGCTACCGCGTCGGCCGGCGCCACGCCCGGCGGCTGCGGCGGTTCGTGGTCGTACTGCTCGGCGGTGCGGCGATTCTCGCTGTGCCCGCCCTGATCCTGGGCAGCGGATTCCTTGCCGCGAGCGCCGCGGTGCTGTCGGCGGTGGCGGCCCTCGCCGGCGCCCTGATCGAGCGCTGGCTGTTCTTCGCCGAGGCCGAGCATGTGTCGAGCCTCTATTACGGATCGGCCCGGGTTTGAGTGGAACCAGTTCCCGCCTCGCCGCGTTCAGCTTCTTCGGCTGCAGTTGCGCCTTTCCGCTCCCGTCTGGGTAGCAACTGCCGAGGAGGGAGATGGCCTTTCCTGCATTCACGCCGGCGCATTTCTCCTTGCGCAGAAGGTGGCCGTCGCGCCGCCTCGGCTTGGTCGTGCTGGCTTTGGCGGCCGGCCTGCCCGTGGTGCTGTTCGCGACCGCGATCGTCGTCATCCTTGCGACGATCCAGGAGGAGGTTCTCGAGCGCTCAATCGTCGAGGTGGCACGCACCGCAAGTGCCGCCGCCGATCTCGTCCTGACCGATCGCGCCGGCGAACTCAGGGCGGCCGGCGTCGGCGGCGGCTCGCGGTTCCTGCCGGCGCGCTCAGGCTGGATCGGCGCTGCTGTTCCGGCTGGGACGGGGTGGCGCGAGCTCGGCCCGAACGATATCGGATCGCTGCTTGCAGGTGCCAAATTCGGCAATGAGCCGGTCGGCGATTATGCGTCCTATGCCGTGGTCAACGACCAGGCGAGGGGGCCGTTGCTGGTCATTCGTCTTGCCGGCGGATCGCCCGGTGCGCCTCCCGTCTACGGCGCGCTTGACCTCAGGCAGGTGCCGCTGCTGGCTGGCGTCGAAATTCCAGACTTGTGGACGGTCTCGGTCATCGATCCGGAGCAGCGGATCGTTGCCCGCTCGCCCGATGCCGGTCAATTCCTTGGAAAAACGGCGAACCGCTCCATCGCCGACCAGCTGCACAGCGTCAGCGGCGGGTTGTTCGGCGCGATGGAAGGCGACGGAGTGCCGGTATCGGCAGCCGCAGTGCGCTCGCCCCGCAGCGGCATGACCGCCCTCGTCGAAGTTCCCGAGCGCATCGCTGCGGCGGCGGTGAGGGAAAAGGTTTACGCCATCGGCACCGGCGGGATCGCTGCTGCCATCCTCGCCGGCGGGCTCCTGTGGCTGCTGATCAGCAACATCCATAGCCGCCAGGAAGCGGAGCGCCAGACGCTGCGTGCCAATGCTGCCCGCGAGATGGAGCAGCGCCTTACCTATATCGCTGCCGATTTCCCTGGCGAGATTTTCCGCCGCGTGCTGCGGCCGGACGGGACCCTCTACTATCCGCTGCTGCGCGGCCGCTCGATGGATCTGATGCCCCGCCAGTCAGACCTTCACGACGGTGCCTCCGTCGCGGAGCTCGCCAAGGCCTATATCCATCCCGACGACGCCGAACGCTGGGAAGCGGCAATCCTGAGATCCGCCGCCACGCTCGAGCCCTATGATGTCGAATGGCGGCCGCTCAGCCCCGACGGCGAGGAGCGTTGGGTGCGCAGCATGGCCCGCGCTGGCCGTGCAGCGGATGGCTCGGTGTTCTGGGACGGCATTTCGCTCGACATTACGGCGCAGAAGCAGAACGAGGCGGCGCTCAAGCGCGAGATCGAGGAGCGTCGCGAGGTCGAACGCCATCAGAGCGTCCTCATTGCCGAGCTCAACCACCGGGTTCGCAACACCCTCGCCATCATCCTGGCGATCGCGCAGCAGACGGTGCGCGGCGCCCCGGACCTCGAAAGCTTCGCGCACATCTTCAGCGGTCGGATCCAGGCGCTCGCCCAGGCTCACACGTTGTTGTCGGAGAAGGACTGGACGACCACCACCCTGACCGATCTCCTGCGCGAGGCGATCGCGCCCTACGACCTGCCGCGCGGCCGGGTGCACCTTATCGGCGATCCCGTCGAGATCGCGGCGCGGCCGGCGATTGCTCTGAGCCTCACCTTCCATGAGCTCGCCACCAATGCCGGCAAATACGGTTCCCTCAGTTCTGATAGCGGCACCGTCGACATCACCTGGTGGGTCGAGGGCAGCCTTCTCCATATCGTCTGGGCGGAAAAGGGCGGGCCGCCCTGCACCACCCCTTCGCGGCGCGGTTTCGGCGGGCTGCTGATCCAGATGAATGTCGAGCAGGAGCTGTCCGGCGAGCTGCACCAGCTTTTCGGTCCCGATGGCTTCCGTTGCGAGATGACCCTGCCGCTCGACAAGCTCGCCAAACGAGCGCCGGTTTTCCGCATGCGAGCCGGTCTCGAACGCACATAAATTCTTCTTTATATAAAGCCTTCTTTATGTGATGATCGGTCGTCAGTTAAGGGATCTTTCCGATGTCGCGGACTTCCTTCCTGTCTGAACTCGAATCGCGCCCATGGCTTCTGGCCGACGGCGCCACCGGCACCAACCTGTTCCAGATGGGCCTCGTCTCCGGCGATGCGCCGGAATTGTGGAATTTCGAGCACCCCGACCGCATCCGCGCCTTGCACCGGAGCTTCATCGAGTCGGGCGCCGACATCATCCTCACCAACTCCTTCGGCGGCAATCGTTACCGCCTCAAGCTTCACAAGGCCGAGGGGCAGGTGAGGGAGATCAACAAGGCGGCCGCCGCCAATGCCCGCGCGGAGGCGGACGGCGCGGCGCGGCCGGTGATCGTTGCCGGCTCGATCGGCCCGACCGGCGAGATTTTCGCGCCGGTCGGAACCCTGCCGCATGAAGACGGTGTTGCCGCCTTCGCCGAACAGGCGCAGGCGCTTGCCGAGGGCGGGGTGGACGTGCTCTGGATCGAGACCATGTCGTCGGAGGAGGAGCTCCGCGCGGCGGTTGAGGGTGCTGCAACGGCCGGCCTGCCGATCGTCACCACCATGAGCTTCGACACCAATGGCAGGACGATGATGGGGATCACGCCGCAGGCCTTCGCGACCTTGACGGCCGCGCTTGCCGCCGCGCCGGCGGCAATCGGCGCCAATTGCGGCACCGGTGCGCCGGAGCTCGTCGCGACGGTGCTCGCCATCACCGCGACGCAGCCTGACGCGGTCGTCGTGGCCAAGGGCAATTGCGGCATTCCGGAATATCGCGATGGCCACATCCACTATTCCGGCACGCCGGCGTTGATGGCCGACTATGCGCGGCTTGCCCGCGATGCCGGGGCCCGCATCATCGGCGGCTGCTGCGGAACCTCGCCCGAGCATCTGGCGGCCATGCGGCAGGCGCTCGACGCCCATGTGCCGGATCATCGCCCCTCAGTGGCCGAGGTCGAGCAGCGGCTCGGTGCGGTATCGGCGCTGGCCAAGGGCATCGACGCGGCGGCCTCGGCCGGCGAGCGGCGGGAGCGGCGGCGGCGGTCGTGAGCCGGCTGTCGCGCGCATTGCCGGCGGTGGTCGCAAAGCTCACGGCAATGGTCGCCCGGAAGCGCGGGGATCTGCCGGTCAACCGATAGTTTCTCGGCACTTAGGCGGTTTCGGGCCGTTGGTTCAGGTTCCGATCAGGAGAACCCAATGAGCGGTGATGACGAACTCGATCTGCGGTCCCTCAATGACGAGGAGCTGACCCAGCAGATCCATGACGACCTCTATGACGGCCTCAAGGAGGAGGTGGTGGAGGGCGTCAACATTCTGCTCGGGCGCGGCTGGGCGCCCTACCGGGTACTGACCGAGGCGCTGGTCGAGGGCATGCGGATCGTCGGCATCGACTTTCGCGACGGCATTCTGTTCGTGCCCGAGGTGCTGCTGGCCGCCAATGCGATGAAGGCCGGCATGGCGGTGCTGCGGCCGCTGTTGATCGAGACCGGTGCCCCACGCCTCGGCAAGATGGTGATCGGCACGGTCAAGGGCGACATCCACGACATCGGCAAGAACCTGGTCGGCATGATGATGGAGGGCGCCGGCTTCGAGGTGGTGGACCTCGGCATCAACAATCCCGTCGAGAAATATCTCGAGGCGATCGAGACCCACAAGCCCGACATTCTCGGGATGTCGGCGCTGCTCACCACCACCATGCCCTATATGAAGGTCGTCATCGACACGCTGAAGGAAAAGGGCATGCGCGACGACTATGTGGTGCTGGTCGGCGGTGCGCCGCTCAACGAGGAATTCGCCAGGGCGATCGGTGCCGATGCCTATTGCCGCGATGCCGCGGTGGCGGTCGAGACCGCAAAGGAGATGATGGCGAGGCGTCACAACAAGCTTGCCGCCAACGCCTGACGGGCGCTCAGGCGGTGGCGGGAGCCCGCTCGCCGACCCATATGGACGACATGGACGACCGCGACGCCGCACTGCCGGAGCTCTCGCCGGGCGAAGATTTCGCCTTCACCCGGGGCAGGGGGGACGTGCTGCTGATCGCCTGCGGCGCGCTCGCCCGCGAAATCGTTGCGCTGATCGAGGCCAACCGCTGGAGCGCCTTCGACGTCCAGTGCCTGCCGGCGATCTGGCACAACACGCCGGCGCGCATTCCGGGGCGGATTCGTCACCTTATCCGCACCCAAAAGCACCGTTACAGGTCGATTTTCGTCGTTTACGGCGACTGCGGCACCGGCGGCCTGCTCGACAAGGTTCTGGCCGAGGAGGGGGTCGAGCGCATCGAGGGGCCGCATTGCTACTCCTTCCTGAGCGGCAATGAGCGCTTCGAGAGAGCGGCGGAGGAGGATTCCACCGCCTTCTTCCTCACCGATTACCTCGCCCGGCATTTCGACAAGCTGATCTGGGAGGGGCTGGGCATTGCCGCCCATCCCGAGCTGCTGCCGCTCTATTTCGGCAACTACACGAGGCTCGTCTATCTTGCCCAGACCCGCGACCCGGCCCTCGAAGCGAAGGCGCAGGATGCAGCGGCCCGGCTCGGCCTCGACTATGAGCTCCGCTTCACCGGCTATGGCGAATTGGGGCTGGCGCTGACCGCGCGGGCCTGATTCGTTTCGCTCTTCATCTGCTCGCGGTAGAACACATAGGTGCCGGCACCGACGATGATGGCGATGCCGAGCCAGCTGACCGGGTCCGGCCATTCCCGCCAGAACAGCCAGCCATAGAGCACGCTCCAGATCAGCGCGGTATATTCGAAGGGCGCGACGACATTGGCTTCGGCGATCCGATAGGCCTGGGTCAACAGCGTGAGCGCCAGCGCCGCGATCACTCCGCATGACGCCATCAGCAGGAAGTCGAAAGTGCTCGGCGTCGTCCAGCCGCGCATCAGGAAGGCAAGGCTGCGATGGGTCTCGCCGTCATGGCCGCCCGGTCCGAAGATGGCCGAGAGCGTGAGGGCGCCGAGCAGGAAGACGCCATTCCCCCAGGTCGACATTGCCGGCGCCGTCTCGGTGGCGCCGATGCCGCGTGTCAGGACCATCGAGGCGGCATAGAGCAGGGACGAGGTGATCGGCAAGAGCGCCGCCCAGTCGAACAGATCGGTTCCCGGCCGCGCGATCATGAAGACGCCGATGAAGCCGATGATCACTGCCGCCCAGCGGCGCCCGCCGACACGCTCGCCGAGAAAGACGACGGAGAGCACGGTGATGAACAGCGGCACCGCGAAGTAGAGTGCCACCGCCGTCGCGATCGGCAGTGCCGCAAGCCCGAGGTAATAGCAGCTATAGGCCACGAAGGCCAAAACGCCTCGGATCAGCAGCCATGGCCATCCCGGCCCGGTCAGCGTGCCGAACCCGCCATCCCGCCACACCAGGAGGAACAGCACCGGAAAGGCGGTGAGGCTCCGCAGCACCATGGCCTCGTGCAGCGGGTAGACGCCGCTGATCTTCTTGATCACCACATCCTGGATCGCGAACACCGCGATCCCGAGAACCAGGCAGGCAATGCCCTTGAGGCTGTCGGAGCGGGCAGCGGGTCTGGCAGTGACATCCTGTTTCATGGAATCCCTCGACCCATGCTCTGATAGCGGGGCCGGGACCGGCGTCAATCGCAAACCATCGTCAAAAATCGGAAAGTTGTTGCAAATGGTTCGCAATCTCATTTAGCATGGGAAGTCCTTTCAATCGGCTTGGTAAAATGTTGCAAAAGACCGCCCGCGACCGCATCGAAGATGCCGAACGCGAACGTTCCTCCCTGCCGGAGGTCTTCCGGACCATCCCGGTCAGCACCAGCGGGACGTTCTGGCGGCGAATGGTCGCGTTCATTGGCCCCGGTTATCTGGTGGCGACCGGCTATATGGATCCGGGCAACTGGGCGACCGCCCTCGCCGGCGGCTCGGCCTTCGGCTACCAGCTCCTGGCGGTCGCTCTCATCTCCAACATCATGGCCATCCTGCTGCAGGCGCTCTGCGCCCGGCTCGGGCTTGGCGCCGGGCTCGACCTCGCGCAAGCCTGCCGGCGGGAGTTTCCGCGGCCGGTAGCGCTCGGCCTGTGGGTGCTGGCGGAGACGGCGATCATCGCCACCGATCTCGCGGAGGTCATCGGCACCGCCATCGGCCTGCAGCTGCTGTTCGGCATCCCCTTGGGCGTCGGCGTCATCATCACCGCGCTCGACGTGTTTCTCATTCTGTGGATGCAGAGCCTCGGTTTCCGCTGGATCGAGGCTTTCGTCATCGCCATGCTGGCGCTGATCTTCATGTGCTTCGGCATCGAGATGTGGCTGGCGCGGCCGGACACCGCGGGGATTCTCCGCGGCTTCATTCCATCGGCCGAGATCGTCACCAACAAGGAGATGCTGTATGTGGCGATGGGGATCCTCGGCGCCACCGTCATGCCGCACAATCTCTATCTTCATTCCGGCATCGTGCAGACCCGCGACGTCGGGCGCCACGACGCCGCCAAGCGCGATGCCATTCGCCTGGCAACCCTCGACTCCACGGTGGCGCTGGCAACGGCGCTGTTCGTCAATGCGTCCATCCTCATCCTGGCGGCCGCCGCCTTTCATGCCCGCGGCAACACCGCGATCGCCGAACTCGGCTCGGCCTATGCGCTGCTCGCACCGCTGCTCGGCACCTCGCTCGCAGCCACGGTCTTCGCCTTGGCGCTGCTTGCCTGCGGGCTCAACTCGACGGTCACCGCGACGCTCGCCGGCCAGATCGTGATGCAGGGCTTCCTCGAGCTCAGGCTGAAGCCCTGGTTGCGCCGCCTGGTGACCCGCGGCATCGCCATCATTCCGGCGGCCGCCGTCACCATCTTCTATGGCGAGAGCGCCACCGCCAAGCTGCTGATCGGCAGCCAGGTGGTGCTGTCGATGCAGCTGCCCTTCGCCGTGATCCCGCTCGTGCTGTTCACCGCCCGCCGCCGGATCATGGGTAATTTGGTGGCGCCGCGCTGGCTGACGGTCTCGACCGGCGTCATCGCGGCGATCATCGTTGCGCTCAATGTGAAGCTGCTCTTCGACACGTTCATCGCCGGCGGCCTGTTGCCCCATTGAGGCAGTGGGCATTAGGCGGTAGGCAAGTAGGCAATAGGCAGTAGGCAGTAGGCACTGATCACTGCCTATTGCCCAATGCCTATTGCCTTTTCAGCGGAGGAGTTCATGAAAGAGCGCGTCGCCTGGTTCAATGGGAAGATCGTTCCGGAGAGCGAGGCCAAGGTCTCCTTCCGCGACTATGGCTTTGCCGTCGGCGACGGGGTGTTCGACACGCTGCGGACCTTCGCCCACAAGCCGTTCCTGCTCAAGGAGCATATCGATCGGCTCTACCGGTCGCTGCGCTACAGCAACCTCGATCCCGGTCTCGCTCCGGAAGAGATGTCGAGGCATACGGAGGACGTCATCGAGCGCAATCTGGCGCTCATCACGCCGGATGACGACTATTGGGTGACCCAATGGGTGTCGCGCGGCCTGCGCAGCGAGTTTCGCAGCGGCCCGGCAGGCGAGCCGACGGTGATCATCGAGTGCTCGCCCCTGCCGTTCAAGATGCGGGCCCGCGGCATGCGCGACGGGCTCGATGTGGTAACTCCGCCGGGAATCCGTCGCACCCCGCCGGAAGCCATCAGCCCCCGCATGAAATCGCTGAGCTATGCCAATCTGACGGCCGGCGACCAGGAGGTGCAGGCCCTCAAGCCGGGCGCGACGTCGCTTCTGCTCGACGTCCGCGGCTGTCTCGCGGAGGGGCTCGGCTCGAACATCTTCATCGTGCGCAATGGCGAGGTGCTCACCCCCTTCGAGCGCTACGTGCTTGCCGGCCTGTCGCGCCAGACGGTGATCGAGATCGCCAAGACGCTCGCGATCCCGTTGCGCGAGGCCGATATCGATCTCTACGACGCCTATGTCGCGGAGGAAGCCTTCATCACCTCGACGAGCTGGTGCCTGGTGCCGGTGCGCTCGATCAATGCCCGCCCGATCGGCAGCGGCAAATGTCCGGGACCGGTCACCGGGCGGCTGATCGAGGGCTACAAGTCACGCCTCGGCGGCTTCGACTATGTGGCGCAGTATCTGCGGCATGTGAATTGAGGCGGTAGGCAGTAGGTAGTAGGCAGTAGGCAGTAGGCAGTAGGTAGGGAAGAGCACCGCTCACGTCCTACTGCCTAACGACTACTGCCTCATTTAATGCGGCGACCCCGGCGTGCGGAACTTGCCGCCGGCGATCTCGTAGTAATCGCCAGCCGAGTCGCAGAAGATGTGGCCCTCGAGCGGCACGCCGAGCGGGCCGTCGATCGAGCCGGCGGCGATCGCCGTGTAGTTCCGCCCGTCGCCCTTCCAGAACAGCACCGAGCCGCAGAGCCGGCAGAAGCCGCGCTGCGCGTGCTCGCTCGAGCGATACCAGGAGAGCCCGTCATCGCGGGTCAGCGTCAGCTGGTCGTCATTGCAGGCGGTGGCCGACATATAGGTTCCGGTCTGCTTGCGGCACTGCATGCAGTGGCACGCCACCACCGGGCGAAGCTTCCCGCGGACCTCGAAGCCGACCGCGCCGCACAGGCAGGAGCCGCTATAGGTGTCGACCGACATCATCTCTATCCTTGATCGTCGTGGAGAGCGCTGCAATGTGGTCCGGGCCGATGCCGCAGCATCCGCCGAGGAGCGTCGCCCCCATCCGCCGCCAGCGCCGGCAATGCTCGACGAAATCGGCGGGCGACAGCGCATCGAACACCCAGTTGGGCATCTCGAAATGGCCGGCCTCGGGATAGGCGCCGATCGGCCCGGCCCAGTTGGATTTGATGAGCGACAGGGCATCGGCCGTGTCGTCGATCGCGGTGTGCATCACCAGGCACGCCTGGGCGCCGGTTGCCATCAGCGCCGCCACGATGTCCTCCATCGACCAGTCGGGGCGACCAAACCCGGCAAGCTTGCGGTCGTCCCGCCGCTTCACCGCCACTCCGACCCAGACCGGCAGCCCGGTCGCCACCGCCGCTTCGGTGGCCCAGAGGGAATAGTCGACGTCGCGCATCATCTCCATGAGGATCAGATCGCAGCCGGCTTCCGCCAGCGACTCGGCCTTGGCCTGCATCAGCGGCTCGGCCTGCTTGAGCGTCCATTCCTTGGTCTTCACGGTGCGGTCGCTCTGCGCCGCGACCGGCCGCATGGTCGAGAACGAGCCGGCGATCGCGATGGGCGTGCCCGGCTCGGCCTCCTCGACAGCCTCGCGGACCAGCCGGACGGCAGCGCGGTCGATCGCGCGGATGTCGCGGTCGCGCTTGACGGCGTTGAACAGCAGCGGGCTGGTGGCGAAAGTGTTGGCGGTGATCACCTCGGCGCCGGCCTGCAGATAGTCGCGGTGAACGCCCCGCACCACATCGGGATGCGTCACATTCGCTTCCGCACACCACACCTGATCATGCATCGGCACGCCGCGGCGCTGGATCTCCGTGCCGGTTCCGCCATCGAGAATGACGTCGTCGCCGGCCATCAGCTTCTGTTCCACGAAGGCGTACATTTGGTTGCTGGAGATCCTTAAAACTCTCGGTATTCCTAAGATTTTCTCAGATTTTCTCTAAGTGTTCGAGAGAAAAACCGCGCGCCCGGCGGAATGCCGCCATGTGAAACCGCATCTGGTCGGGGCCATAGCGATAGGCCGTCCCGACCGGGCAGGCCCGCCTGGCAAGGCAGCCGCCATCCATGCATTCGCCCCCGGCGGGCGCCATCAGATGCTCCGCACAGGCGGCAACATCATAGCCATCAGGCGAGAAGGCGCCGACCGGGCAGGCGGTCAGGCAGGGCTTGCCGATGCAGCTGTCGCAGGGGCTCGGACCGGCGGCGATGGCCGGAAGACCGGGGTCCCGGTCGAACAGCAAGGCGGCGCGAAAGGCATGCCACAGCCCATAGACCGGGTGAATATTGAGGCCAAGCGGCGAGACATGGCCGCATTCGGCCCGCCGCGCCCAGGTCAGGAAGGGGAGCGGCGGCTTGTCGAACGGGTAGAGCGCCAATGCCCGGCAGCGCTCCGCCAGCTTGTCGACGACGGCACGGGTCCAGTCGTCGAGGCTGTCCTCGAGCGGATCGCGCTCGCCGGCAAAGCGGGCGAACATGCGGGGGCCGGCATTGCCGATCAGCAGCACCACCGCCGGGCTTGCGCCTTCGATTTGCGGCACCCCGTCATCGGCGCCGGGCTTGAACCAGCCCAGCACCACGAAACCGGCATCGCCGACGCGTTCAATGATCGGATGTCCGGTCACGTCCACCTCTATGACTCCCCTCTCCCCGCGTCAGCGTGGGAGAGGGTGGCGCGAAGCGCCGGGTGAGGGGTCTTTTGCATCAGGCCTAGATGCTCTGTTCACGACCGACTGGGAGCGCCGACATCCAAAAAGCCCCCTCATCCGCCCCTCCGGGGCACCTTCTCCCACCGCTTCGCGGGGGAGAAGGGAATAGGTGGCGGCGCGCGACATGCGAATTGAATGGTCCGGACGCTAATCACAACACGCTCGTCCAGCGCGGATCGCCGGGTTCCATGACCTCGCGCGGCAGCTTGATATCGTGCCTGGCCCGGATCCTTTCATCGATGTCGCGCGGAATATGGTCGGGATAGTGCGTCGACAGGATCTCGCGCTTGCGGGCGGCGGCGCGCTCGACGATGTCGGGCTTGCCGGCCTCGTTCCATTCCTTGGGCGACATGCGGTTGCCGACTCCGGGATAGATATATTCCTTCTGCATGAGCGTGAGCGTCTGGCCATGACCGAGATAATGGCCGGGGCCGTTGAGGCACACGTCGCGGATCACCTCGACCGACAGCGTATCGTCATTGACCTCGATGCCGCGCACATTGCGGTTGATCGAGCCCAGCATGTCGTTGTCGATGATCAGGCTTTCCAGGCAGAAGCCGAGCAGCGAGGCATGCATGCCGGCCGCTTCATAGAGAAGGTTGAGCCCGGTGGCGGCCGCCAGCGCCGCGGTCACGCCCTTCTCGCCGCCGGCCTGCATGTCGGGCAGCTTGCTGTCGCTCATGCCGGCGGCGGAGCCGACCGTCAGGTCGTAGAAATGGCCCATCTGGGCGCATGCCGAGGTGATCAGCGCCTGCTCGCCCGAGCCGCCCGACATGGCGCCGGTCCTGAGGTCGGAGACGAACGGCCATGGGCCCCAGATCGCCGGCGCTCCCGGCACCACGGCGTTGATGTAGACGAGGCCGGCCAGGCCTTCGGCGACCGCCTGGACCACCGTTCCGGCGAGTGCGGCGGGCGAGGTGGCGCCGGCCTGGGCCGCCGACAGCAGCAGCACCGGCATGCCGCCGCGCGCCGCCACTTCGAGGCAGCGGCAGGCATCCTCGGCCCATTTCATCGGCGGCACCACGAAGCAGTTGGACTGCGACACGAAGGGCCGCGCCCGCCACGCCTCTTCGCTGCCGGCCACTGCATGAAGGATCTCGAGGCATTCGCTGACATGCTCGGCGGCAACCATGCTGGTGCCGACATGCTTCGCGGTGGCGGCGAGGCAGGCATAGAGCGTGTTGATGTCGAGATCGTGCCCCGAGACCATGTCTCGCGGCACCACCGGGCGCTGATAGAAGTGGATGTGCTCGCAGCAATCGACGATGCGCCCGGCATCATAGAGGTCGATCAGCAGCGACTCGCGATAGGAGCGGGTGGCCGGCTCGACAATGTGGACGGCAGCGCCGGCGGTGCCGAAATGGACCTTGTTGCCCCATGGCTCGAGATCGTGCTTCGGGTCTCGGCCGCACAGCGGAAACCGCCGTGCGGCGCGTGCGATCGTGTCATCCACGAGGCCGCGGGGAATGCGCAGGCGCCCGTCCTCGCCGAGGACGCAGCCGCGCGCCGTCATCGCCTCGATGCAGGAGGGGATGGCATTGGCGAAGCCGACCGTTTCGAGGAGCTCGAGCGCCGCCTCATGGATGCGCTCCATGTCGCGCCGCGACAACAGCTGGTACCGACCGCCTTCCATGCCGGGCCGGACGGCTGCCTCCTCGGTGGGGATCGCCCGCGCCCTGAGCGCCCGGCGCGCCTCGCGGCCGCCGCGTCGGCGCGACAGATCCTCGACAGTCGACATGATCTCACCTCTGTTATGCTGGCTAGATCTCTCACGTCTCGATCTTCGCCGGGAAGTCCCTGCCTGTTCAATAATTGTTGAATTAATCTCACCACTATAGCCCCCGTTCACCGCTAACCGGCAGCTAACCCGTTGTGCTATAGGGCGGGTAGCAATCCCGGAGGTGAAGAGAATTGCCCAGACGTCTGCTGCCGCCGCTCCGTGCCCTCACCGCCTTCGAGGCGGCGGCACGGCTCGGCAGCTTCCGCATGGCGGCCGACGAGCTCGGCATCACCCGCTCGGCGGTGAGCCACCAGATCCGGGTCCTGGAGGAGACGCTCGGCCTCGAGCTCTTCCACCGCGATGCCAGGCGCGCGCTCCTGTCGAAGGCCGGCCATCTCTATTATCCGCCGGTTCGCGACGCCTTCGACCAGATCGAAACCCAGACCCGGCTGCTCCGGCCCGGCAAGGCCGACAATGCCCTGACCGTCCAGGTCTATGTCACGGTGGCGCTCAAATGGCTGATCCCGCGGCTCCATGATTTCGAGCGGCGGTTCCCCGACATGAAGGTCAAGCTGTCGACCGCCTATTTCGACTGGGATCTCGATGAAGCCCATGTCGATTGCGGCCTGATCCTGGCCCGCAACCGGGCGCCGGCGCATCACTATCGCACGCTCTTCTCCTCGCTCCTCACCCCGATCTGCGCGCCGGCGCTCCTCGAGGGCAGGGATGCGCTGACAGCGCCCGAGGACCTCAGGCGCCACAAGCTGCTCTATGTCTACACCGCCGAGGAGGACTGGCGGATCTGGCTCGAGGCGGCCGGCGTCAAGGGGATCGAGCTCTCCGACCGGCTGGCCTTCGACAGCTACATCCTCGCGCAGGAGGCGGCGATCGAAGGGCGCGGCGTGGCGATGACCATCGGCCCCTTCGCCCGCGAGGAGATCGCGCTCGGCCGCCTCGTTCAGCCCTTCGACCTCAAGGTGCCCCACCGCCATTCCTGGGTGTTTGCCTGCGACGCGGCAAACCGTCTCATGCCGAAGATCCGGCGCTTCGAGGCCTGGCTTGCCGAGCAGGTCGCCGAGGATCCCGGGCTTCGCGACTATCGCTGAAAGGAGCGACATGGCCGATCCGACGACAACCGACCACCGGCATGGACGCGCCGACCGCCGGCGCGGCGGCCGCTCCGGCCAGTCCGCCGCAGCGCTCAGGCTGGCCCAGAGCCCGAAGCGGCGCTCGAAGCTGCCGTTTCCCCCGCTCGATCTCTTGTCGGCCGACGAGATCGAGAGCATCCACGAGACCTCGCTCGAGGTCCTGCGGGAGATCGGCATGGAGGTGATGCTGCCCGAGGCGCGCGACCGCCTGAAGGCGGCTGGCGCCGAGGTGCGCTCGAGCCGGGTGACCTTCCCGCGCGAGCTGGTCGAGAGCGCGCTGCGAACGGCGCCGCAAAGCTTCGTCTTCCACGCCCGCAATCCGGCGAACGATCTCGACATCGGCGGCGCATCGATCAGCTTCGGCACCGTGGCGAGCGCCCCCAACTGCTCCGATCTCGAAGGCGGGCGGCGCACCGGCACCTTCGCCGATTACGAGAATTTCCTGAAGCTCGCCCAGCTCTTCAACTGCATCGACTTCATCTCCGGCTACCCGGTCGAGCCGATCGACCTTCATCCCTCGGTCCGCCATCTCGATGCGCTTCAAGCCATGGCGGTCATGACCGACAAGCCGTTTCACGCCTATTCGCTGGGGCGCGAGCGCATCACCGACGGCATCGAGATCGCCCGCATCGCGCGGGGCATCTCGCCCGATCAGCTCGAGCGCGAGCCCTCGCTCTTCTCCATCATCAACACCAACTCGCCGTTGAAGCTCGATGTGCCGATGCTCCAGGGCATCATCGAGATGTCGGCGCGGAACCAGATCATCTGCGTCACGCCGTTCACCCTTGCCGGCGCCATGGCGCCGGTCACGCTCGCCGGCGCCTTGGTCGAGCAGAATGCCGAGGCGCTCGCCGGCCTGGTGATGACGCAGGTGGTGCGCCAGGGCGCGCCCTTCATCTATGGCGGCTTCACCTCCAATGTCGACATGAAGTCGGGAGCGCCCGCCTTCGGGACGCCCGAATATATGAAGGCGGCGATCATCGGCGGTCAGCTGGCGCGGCGCTACGATCTCCCCTATCGCACCTCCAACACCTGCGCCGCCAATGCGGTCGATGCCCAGTCGGCCTATGAATCGGTGTTCTCGCTATGGGGCGCGGTGATGGGCGGCGGCAACATCGTGATGCATGGCGCCGGCTGGATGGAGGGCGGGCTCGTCGCCTCCTTCGAGAAATTCGTGCTCGATTGCGATCTCATCCAGATGGTCGAGGCGTTCCTGGCGCCGCTCGCGGTCGACAGCGAGGCGCTCGGGCTCGACGCCATCCGCGAGGTCGGTCCCGGCGGGCATTTCTTCGGCGCCGCCCACACGCTGGCGCGCTACGAGCACGCCTTTTATGCGCCGCTGATCTCCGATTGGCGGAACTTCCAGCAATGGGTCGCGGCCGGCAGGCCGGAGGCGCACCACAAGGCGAACCAGCTCTATCGCCAGGCGCTCGCCCAATATGAAGCGCCGCCGATCGACCAGGCGATCGCCGAGGAGCTCGCGGCCTTCGTCAGCAGGCGCAAGGAGGAGGGCGGCGTGCCGACGGATTTCTGATGGGCACTGCAACTCTCCGCATCATGCCACCGCCAGCTCCGAGCAGGTCTCGTCCTTCACGCGCCATCCATGTTCCCACTCGACAATCTTTTGATGTTCGACGCTTTCAAGCTGAGCAAACTTTTCGACGATGGATCTGATCGGCTCCTCGCCGATTGCAAAGTCGGCATAAATCACGCGAATGAGTCGATCGGCCATTCCTGGCAGCGGCTTTGACCGCGCGCGTTCCCACCGCAGAACGGTCAGTTCCTTGACACCCAGAAGCACTGCCATGCGAGCTTGCGACAGATCCATTTCCAGTCTCAGAAAACGGAACTCCGCTCCATTGAGTGCGTGCGCCTGCTTGATGAGAGAGGACGCGATCAATTCGTGAAGCTGATCTGAATTTTCGATCGACACGCCCGTGCCGTAGTCGGTTTCGTGGATCGTGTAACCATTGAACAGGAACACGTTATCCAGTCCGCATTCCAAGTAGTGATACATTTTGATACTCCCTTGAGGGAATTCAGTTCAGTGGTTCGATCTCACAATGAGCTTGCCATCCCGCACGATCACAACACACCGGATCCGTTCTCCGGCTGCGTGACGAACCAGCGTCACTTGCCATTCCAGCCGTTCGTTCTTGAACGGTCCTTCCTCTATCGTTCCCATTTGGCAACATCTCTCGATCTGCCTTCTGGTGATGCCGCGCCGCCTTCCTTTCTTGCGAGGAGAGTCGAGAACGACGATATTCCCGCTCACACTCGCGATGGCCCTGATTTCCGCGAGCGAAGGCCGCTTCTCGGCAGCCTTCGACTTCCGAAACTTGTCCCGCATCGGGGATATTTCCTATCATTTAGATAGTATCCCGTCTACTGCAACCAGTGGATGAATGCAAATAGTGAGTGCCAGCGATGCGCAGCTTTCTTTACGAATGGCCGCAAAGCGAAAAGGCGCGCCATCGCTCGCGCGCCCTTGGATCGTTGGAGGATTCGAATTCTGAGTATGGTGGCGGCTACCCCGGCTGCCGCAGCGCCGCATCGCGCTCATTGGCGCGTCTGAGCGCCGGGCGCTCCTCGAGCTCGGCCACATACTCCTTGAACCGCGGCCGTGGCTCGATCAGGCCGAACATCATGCCCCAGCGCAGGCCCGAGCCGATCACCACATCGGCGGCGGTGAACTGCTTGCCCATGAGATGGGGTCCGGGCTTCAGGCCGCTCTCGATGACGTCGAGCACCTGCGGCAGCGGCCGCCAGCCGACCGCCTGCGGCCGCGGCGGGGTGGCGCGCGGATGATTCTGGTCGGTTATCGCCGGCTCGAGCCCGCTCGGGCCGAAGAACAGCCATTTGAGATAAACGCCGCGCTCCGGCCGGCCGATCGGAATGCTGAGGCCGGCCTTGGGGAACTCGTCGGCGAGATAGGTGCAGATCGCCGCCACCTCGGTCACCATCACGCCCTTGTGGCCGAGGGCCGGGACCTTGCCCATCGGATTGACGGCGGCATAGTCGGCCGTCAGCTGATCGCCCTTGGCGAGGTCGATGAGCTTGAGGTCATAGGGTTGGCCAAGCTCCTCCATCATCCACAGCGTGATGGAGGAACGCGACGGGCTGGCATGGAACAGTGTGAGGTCGGTCATGGCGCGGGAAGCTGCCGCCTTCTTGTGACACGATTGTGGCCGGGTCTATGCTGGTCGTCGATCAATCATTACAGGAGCTGATGATGGAACGGCGCGAGAGGCGGCAGCGGCGAAGCAGCGGTGAGAAGCCGCCGCTGGCGCAGCTGCCATGGAAGCAGCCGCGCCGGCATTTCGCGCCGTTGCGCCTCCTCTCCGACGATCAGATCGAGACCATCCACAAGGCATCGCTCGATCTCCTCGAGGAGATCGGCATGGACATTCTCAATCCCGAGGCGCGGCAGATCTTTTCGAGGGCCGGCGCCAAGGTCGATGGCGAGCGCGTCCGCATCGGCCGCGACATCGTCGAGGCCGCCATCGGAACGGCGCCCGAGGAATTCACCTTCCATGCGCGCAACCCGGACCGGTCGATCCGCATCGGCGGCAATTGGATTGCCTTCGCGCCGGTCGGCGGGCCGCCGAACGTCTCCGACGCCGATCATGGCCGGCGCCCCGGCACCTTCGAGGACAATGCCAACTTCATCAGGCTGGCGCAGCATTTCAACTGCATCCACACCGCCGGCGGCGGCTCGACGGACGCCCTCGATGTTCATGCCTCGGTGCGGCACCTGCGGATCGGCCTGAACAAGGTGCTGCTCTCCGACAAGGTCCTGTTCACCGCCTCGACCGGCCGCGCCAGGCTGTTCGACGGCATGGAGATGGCGCGGATCGCCCGCGGCGTGCCGCCCGAGCAGTTCGAGAGCGAGCCGTCGGTCTTCACCATGATCAACACCAACTCGCCGCTGAAGCTCGATGGCCCGATGGCGATGGGCGTGATCGAGATGGCCCGCCACGGCCAGATCACCTGCGTGACCCCGTTCACGCTCGCCGGCGCCATGGCGCCGGTCACGCTCGCCGGCGCCCTTGCCGAGCAGAATGCCGAGGCGCTGGCCGGCCTTGCGCTCAACCAGCTGGCGCGGCCGGGCGCTCCCTTCATCTATGGCGGCTTCACCTCCAATGTCGACATGAAGTCCGGCGCCCCCGCCTTCGGGACGCCGGAATACATGAAGGCGGCGATTGCCGGTGGCCAGATGGCGCGCCGCTACCGGCTGCCCTATCGCACCTCCAACACCTGTGCCGCCAATGCGGTCGATGCCCAGGCCGCCTATGAGTCGGTCTTCTCGCTGTGGGGCGCCATCATGGGCGGCGGCAATCTCATCATGCACGCGGCCGGCTGGATGGAGGGCGGTCTGGTCGGCGCCTATGAGAAATTCGCCCTCGACTGTGATCTCCTGCAGATGCTCGAAAGCTTCCTCGTGCCGCTCGACACCAGCGAAGAAGCGCTGGGTCTCGACGCCATTCGCGAGGTTGGTCCGGGCGGTCACTTCTTCGGCGCGGCCCACACGCTTCAGCGCTATGCCACCGCTTTCTATGCGCCGATGGTGTCGGACTGGCGGAACTTCCAGCAATGGGACGCCGCCGGCCGGCCGCTCGCCGATCAGAAGGCCAATGCCATCTGGAAGCAGGCGCTTGCCGAATATCGCGAGCCGGCGATCGAGCCGGCGATCAGGGAGGAGCTCGTCGCCTTCGTCGAGCGCCGGATCGGTGAAGGTGGGGAGAAGACTGATTTTTAGGCAGTTGGCAGATAGGCAGTAGGTCGTGAGTGATGCTCTTGCCTACTGCCTACTGCCTAATGCCTAACGCTTACCAGCGCCGCCAATGGCCTCCGCCTCGCCAGCCCCAATGGCGATGGCCCCAGCCGCCGCCCCAGCCCCAACCGCCAAACGGAACGCCGATGCCGAAGCTGATCGCCGGCGCGCCATAGGCGTAGGGGTAGCCATAGCCATAGCCGCCGTAGGGATAGTCATAGTCATAGGCGTATGGATAGCCGTAGCCGTAGCCATAGGACCGGTAATAAGGCCGGTATGGACGATAATAGCCGCCATAGAAGCGACGGTGAGGGTATCGTCGATAGCCGTAGCCATAGCGATTTCGGTAATATTTGCGGCGATACGCCACTTCCTCGGCCGGCTTTGCCACACCGTGATCGGTGAGCAGGGCAGGCTGAGCCATCGGCGTGAGGGCATTGGCCGGCGAGGCAAAGAAGCCTCCAACGGCCATTGCCGCCGCAAGCAAGGATATTCTGGCAGACGACATCATTGCTGAACTCCTTAACGTTTAGCCAGAACGACGGGCTGAAATTCTAACGTTCGGGGCACGCCCTCTGTTTCATCTACGCCAAAACATGGCAAACCATTCAGTCCAGCATTGCAGCCGGGGCAAGCATGATTTAGGCTTAATTGGGGCAGGAACAGACGGCGACCTGGCGGGAGCGGATAGTGGCAGGGACGAAGCGGTTCGAGCCATCAGAGGCTCTGGATCGGGCAGTGCGCGTATTCTGGGAGCGCGGATTCGAGGGCGCCTCCTACTCCGAGCTGACGAGCGCGACCGGGCTCAACAAGTCGAGCCTCTACAACGCCTTTGGCGACAAGCAGGCGCTCTACATCAAATGCCTGGAGCGCTTTTCCGAGACCGTCGGGGCGCCGGAGATGGCCACTCTCGAACGTCCGGATTTCGCCGATGCCATTGCCAGCTTCTTCGAGGGCATGGTGCGGCGGATGAACGATGTCGCGTCACCGCGCGGCTGCCTGATGACCATGGCGGCGCTGGAGCTGGGCGGGACCGAGGGGGCGATCGGCACGATCATTCGCAGCAATCTCCAGCAATGGGCCGCGGCCTTGCGGGCCCGCTGCGACCGGGCGGTGCGCGACGGCGAGCTGCCGCCCGACACCGACACGGAGGCACTGGCCTCGCTGTTCCTGGCAGTCATGCGCGGCCTGCCGCCCCTCAATCGCGGCTTTGGCGATCTCAGCGCCAGCGCGCTCGCCGTCAAGGCGCTGCTGCAGATGCTCACTTCAGCACCACGGCTCACCCGATGAAGGCTCTTCTTACTCCCCTCTCCCCGCGTCAGCGTGGGAGAGGGTGGTAACGGGGCGGCTCAGCTGCGCCGCCGGCGCCGACGTTCGCCGCCGTCCTCGGGAGCCTGGGCCGGCTTCGGCGCGGGGAGCGTCACCGCCTTGCCGAGATTAGGATAGGCGGCACTCTTGTGCGGGATCGCCATGGCTTCGACGAAATGGTGCTGGAACAGCGGCTCGACTGCCGTTTCGATCTTCTCGATGCGGCGCACCACCTGCTCGATCTCGTCGCGCCCCTCGGTGTTGAGGAGGGCGATGCGAGCCCCCGTTCCGGCAGCATTCCCGGCCGACTGCACCCGCTCGAGCGGGCAATCGGGGATCAGCCCGAGGACCATCGCGTAGGTGGTGTCGATATGGCTGCCGAAGGCGCCGGCCAGCCGGATGGTATCGACCGCATCCACCCCAAGCTTGTCCATCAGCAGCCGGGTGCCGGCATAGAGGGCCGCCTTGGCGAGCTGGATGGCGCGGACATCGTTCTGGGTGATGGTGATTGCCGGCTCGCCGTCGCGAATGGCGTAGGAAAAGGTCCGACCGCTCGGCCGGACCCGCGGCGAGCGCGCCGCCTGCGTTCCGTCGATCAGCCCGTCCTGATTGATGATGCCGCTCAAATACATCTCGGCGATCACCTCGATGATGCCGGAGCCGCATATGCCGGTGACGCCGGTTGCCGCGGCCGCTTCCTCGAAGCCCGGCTCGTTCGACCACAGATCGCTGCCGATCACCTTGTAGCGCGGCTCGAGCGTGTCGCGATCGATCCGCACCCGCTCGATGGCTCCCGGCGCGGCGCGCTGGCCGCAGGAGATCTGCGCCCCCTCGAAAGCCGGGCCGGTCGGCGAGGAGCAGGCGAGCAGCCGCTGGCGATTGCCGAGGACGATCTCGGCATTGGTGCCGACATCGACGACCAGCATCAGCTCATCCGACAGATGAGGCGATTCCGAAAGCACGACGCCGGCGGTGTCGGCGCCGACATGGCCGGCGATGCAGGGCAGCACGTAAAGCCGCGCGCCGGGATTGAGCTCGAGGTCGAGCTCAGCCGCGCGGGTGGTGATCGGCAGGCCGCTGGCAAGCGCAAAGGGCGCACCGCCGAGCTCGGTCGGATCGATGCCGAGGAACAGATGGTGCATCACCGGATTGCCCACCACCGCGAGCTCGACAATGTCGGTCACCTCGGTCTCGGCGAGCGCCGCGACCTCGCGGGCCAGCGCGTTGATGGCCTCGCGGATCGCGCTCGTCATCTCGCGGTCGCCGCCCGGATTCATCATGACATAGGAGACCCGGCTCATCAGGTCCTCGCCGAAGCGGATCTGCGGGTTCATCGCCCCGGCCGAGGCAAGCACCTCGCCGGTGGACAATGAGCAGAGATGGGCCGCGACCGTGGTCGAGCCGATGTCGATGGCGAGCCCATGGATGCGGTCATGGAATCCCGGCCAGATGGCGGTGATGCCGGCCACGCCGCCGGGCAGCCGATGGTGGACGGCGCAGGTGATCTTCCATTCGCCCTGCCGCAGCGTCTTCTGGAGATCGCGAATGATCGCGAGATCCGTCGTCAGCCCCTCGAGCCCCCATTGTCGCCCGAGCGCCGCATGGACCCGCTCGAGATCGGAGGAGGGGTGGTGCATGTCGGGCTCGTCGACCTCGACATAATAGAGCCTGGTCGCCGGATTCATCGCGATGACGCGCGCATCGGCGCGCTTGCGGACGACCTGCTTGTGCACCTGCGAGTCGGGCGGCACGTCGATCACCACATCGCCGAGGAGCTCAGCCTGGCAGGACAGGCGGCGACCGGGGCGTAATCCGCGCTTCTCCTCGTAGCGCAGCTCGACGCGATTGACCGGGCTGAGGTGATCGGCGCGCGACATGATGCCGTGCTTGGCGAACTCGCCCTCCGACAGCGTCACCTGGCAACGCCCGCAAATGGCGCGGCCGCCGCACACGCTGTCGATGTCGACGCCGAGCGAGCGTGCCGCCTGGAGCACCGGCGTGCCGATCTCGAAACGCCCCCGTTTGCCGGAGGGCGTGAAGACGATCAGTGCGTCGCGACCGGGTCCGGCCATGAGATCAGTCAGCTGCGCCGACGGCGGCGCTCCTCGCGTTCGCGCCGCCTCGCGTCGATATCGCTTCCGCCGGCGCTCGGCTGGCAGCTGTCGCCCGAGCCGGCCGCCGCCGCGCCCGGTGCCGCGCCGCCCACCGGCTCGCGGAATTTGCGAATCCAGCCGAGGCAGTTGGCATCGACGCCGTTCAGCACGTTGGCACCCATGATGGCGTGCATGTCTTCATCATGCAGCGGGTTCATGATCGCCGAGGTCATCCCATGCGATGCGGCCATCGCCAGGAAATAGCCGGTGAGGGACCGCCGGTTGGGCATGCCGAAGGAGATGTTGGAGGCGCCGCAGGTGGTGTTGACCTTGAGCTCCTCGCGCAGCCGGCGCACCAGCCGGAAGACCTGCTGGCCGGCAGTGCCCATGGCGCCGATCGGCATGACCAGCGGGTCGACGACGATGTCATGCGGCTTGATGCCGTAATCGGCGGCGCGCTCGACGATCTTCTTGGCGACCGCGAAACGCACGTCAGGATCCTCGCTGATGCCGGTCTCGTCATTGGAGATCGCAACCACCGGCACATTGTACTTGGCGACCAGCGGCAGGATCGTCTCGAGCCGGTCTTCCTCGCCGGTGACCGAGTTGACGAGCGGCCGGCCCTTGACCGTCTCCAGCCCGACCTTGAGCGCCGCCGGAACCGAGGAATCGATGCAGATCGGGATGTCAACGGCCTCCTGCACGATCTCGAGCGTCTGTTTCAACAGCGGCGGTTCGCTCTCATTGGGATTGACGGCGGTGACGCCGGCATTGACGTCGAGAATATGGGCACCGGCCTTGGCCTGCGCCAGCGCGTCGGCCCTGATCGTTTCGAAATTGCCGGCGATCATCTCGGCGGCAAGCTTCTTGCGACCGGTCGGGTTGATCCGCTCTCCGATGATGGTGAACGGCTTGTCGAAGCCGATGATCACCTGCTTGCGCGCGGATGCAACCAACGTGTGGGTCATGACACTCCCCCTCTTCCTGATCTCGGCTCCGCCCAGCCACCATTGGCAATGAGCCGCTTCAAACGGTCCCGATCATAGCGATCGCAAAGGTCGCGCTCGGCCATGTCGGCCTCCTTGGCGAGGTCGTCGGACACCTCGGTCGGGCTCTCGCGGCGCCATTCCTCTAGGTAATCGTCGGTGGCGGCAGCGTCGCCCCGCATCGCCGCCATGTCGATCGCTTCCTGAAAAACGGCAGGAAGGAGGCGTTTTTCATTGGACCGGCCCGCCTTCACGATCACCTGGGAGGGAATGTCGCGCCAGTAGAGGATTGTCAGCTGCGCCATCGGGGCCGGGCTCGTCTTGACGTGGTCATTGTTCGAATGCAGCTTTATATGTGTCATGCGTATATGTCACGCCGTCGCGGCCGACCACCATGGGTCGAAATGCGACCGTCCAGCATTCAACAAGAGGTGGGAAATGGATCGAAAGAGGGTCATCTCGAGCGTTGCAATCACCCGACTACCTGCGGTCGCGCTTGTGGCTGGTTTCCTGGCCCCCTCATTGATCGCGCCGTCATTGGCGGCGACCTGCCCGCAGTCCGGCATCGCCGAGCGGGCGGGCAACGCGATGATCCAGGCGGCGAAATCCGGCTCCCCGGCGGCTTTCTCCGGGGCGTTGCGGAGCTACGCCGATATGGGCTCGATCGCCATGTTCGCCCTCGGCAAGTACCGCAAGAACCTGCCGGCCGGCAAGCAGGCCGAGTTCGTTGCCCTGACCACCGACTATGTGTCGCGCACGCTGAACGACTTCCGGCTGAAGTTCCGGGCCGAGTCCATCACCATCAAGGACTGCGACGGCGAGACCATCAAGAGCGTCATCTTCTTCCTGGGCGGCAAGGGCAACCAGCCGGTCATCTGGCGGGTCAAGGGCTCGAAGGTGGCCGACGTCAACGTCCAGAACGTCTGGCTGGCCCAGCTCCTGCGCACCAATATCACCGGCATTCTCGACAAGAACGACGGCAATTTCGGCAAGCTGTTCGATGAAATGAAGAAGTAGCGGCCGGCCGGCGCCTTCTCTCGCTTCGTGGTTGTCGCATCTGATCGGATTCTGGACGTTTGGACCGGGGCTGAGCCCTTTTCCTTGCTCTATCGCTCGGCAATCGCTCAATGTCCCCGAGGACCGTCCCGATGTCCGACCCCGAAGCTTCAGCCGATGCCGGCTCCCGACGCGCGCGACGATCCGGTGGCGGTGCCGAAGCGCGGCGGGCCCAACGCTCGGGCGCCGGGCCGGGCCCCCAGCTCACCTACATCAAGCGGCAGATCCCGCTCTATGAGGTGCTGACCGAGGAAGGTCTGACCCTCATCGAGAACAATGCCGAGACCATCCTTCAGGAGATCGGCATCGACTTCCGCGACGATCCGGAAGCGCTCGACCTGTGGCGCCAGGCCGGCGCCGAGGTCAAGGGCGAGCGCGTCCGCTTTCCCAGAGGGCTCGTGCGCGCATTGATCAAGACGGCGCCGACCACCTTCACCCAGCGCGCCAGGAACCCGGCAAGGAACGTCGAGATCGGCGGGCGCAACCTGGTTTTCGCGCCGGTCTACGGCCCGCCCTTCATCCGCAATCTCGATGAGGGGCGACGCTATGCGACGATCGAGGACTTCCGTAACTTCGTGAAGCTCGCCTATCTCGCGCCGCCGCTTCACCATTCCGGCGGGACAGTCTGCGAGCCGGTCGACATCCCCGTCGCCAAGCGCCACCTCGACATGGTCTACAGCCATATCCGCTATTCCGACAAGCCGTTCATGGGCTCGGTGACGGCGCCGGAGCGGGCCGACGACTCGGTCGCCATGGCCCGCATCGTGTTCGGCGACAAATTCGTCGACGAGAACTGCGTGATGGTCAATCTCATCAACGCCAACTCGCCGCTGGTGTTCGATGCGACGATGGTCGGCGCGCTCAAGGTCTATGCCAGGGCCAACCAGGGAACGATCATCTCGCCCTTCATCCTCTCGGGCGCCATGTCGGCGGTGACGGTGATCGGGACGCTGACCCAGATCCTGGCCGAAGCCTCGGTCGGCATGGCCTTTGCCCAGCTCTGCCGCAAGGGCGCTCCCGTCATTTTCGGCACCTTCGCCAGCTCGGTGTCGATGCAGTCCGGCGCTCCGACCTTCGGCACCCCGGAGCCGGCGCATGTGCTGTTCGGCGCCGCCCAGCTGGCCCGCCGCCTCGGCGTCCCCTTCCGCTCCGGCGGCGCGCTGTGCGCCTCCAAGCTGCCCGATGCGCAAGCGGCAAGCGAGAGCTCGAACACCCTCTGGCCGACCCTGCTCGGCGGGGTGAATTTCGTCCTCCATGCCGCCGGCTGGCTCGAGGGGGGTCTCGTATCGGGCTACGAGAAGCTGATGATCGATGTCGACCAGCTTTCGATGCTCCAGCGCTTCGCCGACGGCGTCGATCTGAGCGAGAACGGCCAGGCGCTCGATGCCATTCGCGAGGTCGGCCCCGGCAGCCACTTTCTCGGCTGTGCCCATACCCAGGCGAATTTCGAAACGGCGTTCTGG
This sequence comes from Aestuariivirgaceae bacterium, assembly GCA_044870245.1. Lineage (GTDB taxonomy): Bacteria > Pseudomonadota > Alphaproteobacteria > Rhizobiales > Aestuariivirgaceae > DATAFF01. Next base: position 48,737 of record JBIOYR010000006.1, read on the forward strand.
CGCTCGAGCCTCGCCGACAACAACTCCTTCGAGCAGTGGCGCGACAGCGGCTCGAAGGACATCGCGGTTCGCGCGAACGGGCTGTGGAAGCGCCAGCTCCGCGAGTATGAGGCCCCGCCGCTCGATCCGGCCCTCGACGAGGCGCTCCAGGCCTTCATTGCCAAGCGCAAGGCGGTGCTGCCGGACAGCGTGGCCTGACCCGATGGCAGTCCGTGAACTGTCGATTGATTGCAACCTGTTCACTTTGCGCGAGTTTGCCGCGGTGCTACCGTCTGCAACATTCGCGCCCGAGACAGCCCCAGGCCCTGGCGCACTCGGAGCATTAGCGATTGGGCCAATATGCCCATGGGAGGAAATGGAATGTCCAACAAGGAACACATTTGGATTCCGCGGTTGAAGCAGCAGCTGGCCGATCGCCTGATCGGCCGGCGCGAGTTCATCCGCTATTCGGCCTTGCTCGGAATGTCGGCGGGCGCGGCCTATATGTGGGCCGGCAAGATCACCGGCCAGCCGATCGCCCCGCCGGCCCGCGCCGCCGAGCTGCCCAAGGGTGGTGTTCTCAAGGTCGCGATGCGGGTTCCCAAGCTCGACAGCCCTCATACCTTTTCTTGGATCTACGATGCGAACGTGGTCCGTCAGGTCAATGGCTATCTGACCCGCACCGGCATCGACAATGTCACCCGGCCGGCGCTCGCCTCGAAATGGGAAGCCTCCGAGGACCTGAAGACCTGGACCTTCACCATTGCCGACATCAACTGGCATGACGGCCGCCCCCTTACCGCCGAGGACGCCGCCTGGAACATCAAGCGCTGCCTCGATGAAGCGACCGGTTCCTCGGTGCTCGGCCTGATGAAGGGCTACATGCTCAAGGAGGTCGACAAGGGCAAGAAGGACGACAAGGGCAACCCCGCCATGTCGACCGAGCTGTGGGACGCCAATGCCATCGAGGTGAAGGATCCGAAGACCCTGATCCTGCATCTCAAGGAGCCGCAGGTCGCGGTGCCCGAGCATTTCTTCCACTATCCCTTCCCGATGCTCGATCCCAAGGAGAATGGCGTGTGGGGCGTCAAATCCAATGGCACCGGCGCCTTTACAGCGGCCGAGATCGAGGTCGGCCGCAAGGCCGTCCTCAAGGCGGTCGAAGGACGCGGCGCCCATCTCGATGCCATCGAGTTCATCGATCTCGGCGACAACCCTTCCGCCCAGGCGGCGGCCCTTGCCTCCAAGCAGGTCCATGGCCTTTATGAAACGAATGTCGAGCAGCTCGAGCTCTATCAGAGCATGGATCACGTCAACCGCTACGACGCGGTCACCGCCGACACCTGCGTCGCCCGCATGCAGCCGGTCAAGCCGTTCGACGACCCGAAGGTGCGCAAGGCCATGCGGCTCGCCACCGACCAGGCCAAGATACTGGAGCTCGCTCATCGCAACCTCGGCGCGGTCGCCGAGCATCACCACGTCTCGCCGGTTCACCCCGACTACAAGAAGCTCGAGATGGTGACGCAGAACATCGAGGCGGCCAAGAAGCTGCTCGAGGAGGCCGGCTACAAGGACGGGATCGACATCGAGATCTTCGGCAAGTCGGATCCGACCTGGGAAGGTGCGGCGATCGAGGCGATGGTCGAGCAGTGGAAGCCGGCCGGGATCAGGGCCAAGATCAACATTCTTCCCTCGGCCAAGTACTGGGATATCTGGACCACCGTCCCATTCGGCTTCACGATCTGGGCCCACCGCCCGCTCGGCTTCATGGTTCTCGCGCTCGCCTATCGCACCGGCGTGCCGTGGAACGAGTCGAAATATTCCAACAAGGAATTCGACGACCTGCTGACCAAGGCCGAGGGCACGCTCGATGTCGCGGCGCGCGCCGAGATCATCGGTCAGCTCGAGAAGATCATGCAGGAGGATGGGCCGATCGTGCAGCCGCTCTGGCGGGCGCTCTTCACCTACTACGACAAGCGGGTGCAGGGCTTCCAGATGCATCCGACCCGCTACATTTTCGGTGAGGAACTGGCCATCCAGTCTTGAGGCAGTTCGAGGCAGTCGGCATTAGGCAGTAGGTCGTGGGCAGCGCACGTCCCTACTGCCTACTGCCTATTTGTCTACTGCCTAGGCATTGCGACGTTGCTTCGGCTTCGTCATACTGCCGGCATTGCGCGGAGGCCAGAAGCCGGGAATACCGGACATTTATCAGACCGTCATGCCGCTGTGACAGTTAGCAAAACCGGACGGACACCGTATCCATCCGTCACCCAGGGAGATGTCAGAGATGAAGTTCACTCGACCCATCAGCCGTCGCCGCCTTGTCAAAGGCAGCGCCGCGGCCGGCGCCGCCGTGCTCTTCGCACCGGCCTATATCAGGAACGCCCTTTCGAGCTCGGGCGAGATCAATGTGATGTTCTGGTCCGACGAGCTGCCGGAGGATTTCCTCAAGAAGTTCACCGAGAAGACAGGCATCAAGGTCAACTTCACCGGGTTCGGCTCCAACGAGGAGCTCCAGAACAAGATGAAGGCCACCAAGGGCGAAGGTTTTGATCTGATCAGCCCGACGCTCAATCGGGTCTTGCAGTGGAAGGACCTCGCCGTCACCCAGGCCTGGGACATGAACAAGGTTCCCGTCGACCGCCTCAACCCCGCGATGGTCAAGGCCGGCGACATCTGGAACCTCGACGGCAAGGGCCAGCATTGGCTTCCCCATGTCTGGGGCACCGAAGGGATTTCCTGGCGCACCGACAAATGGCAGCCGAAGGGCGACTTCCCGAGCTATGGCGACATCTGGGACGACGCCAATGCCGGCAAGACCATGGGCCGGACTCATTCCTTGATCTTCGGCGCCGGCCTGTGGATGGAAGGCGAAGGCAAGCTCGAGCCGGGCTCGATGCTCAAGGCCGCCTACGAGTCGGGAGACAAGATGAAACCGATTTGGCAGAAGGTGAGCGACTTCTGCGTCAGCAAGAAGAAGAACATCAAGGTGCTGTGGAACGATGCCGATACCCAGAAGAACGGTTTGCTGAACGAGGGCATCGTTTGCGCTCAGACCTGGGACGGCCCGCCGATCGCGCTCAAGAATGACGGCCAGCCGGTGATGTACCGGGCGCCGAAGGAGGGCGCGATGGCATGGGTCGACGGCATGTCGATGCCGACCGGGGCCAAGAACATCGAGCAGGTCTACGCCTTCCTCGACTATGATTACACGCCGGAGCCGGCAGGCAAGGCGATCGAGAAGCACGGCTACAATTCGCCGGTGATCGGCGCCGACAAGTTCGCCGGCGACAAATATGCCAAGAACTTTGCCGACGCCTATCCTGGCGACGCGTTGTCCAAGCTCAATCCCTGGCCGGCCGAGCCGGCATGGTACACCGATCTCAGGGCGCAATTCGTCAACAGGTTCGAAAGCGCCAGCTGAGCTTTTCCTTGCCCCTCCGAGGCTTGTTCCGCTTCGGAGGGCTGATCGTGCCGGAACGGGAGCAGGGATGAGCGCGGGAGTCGGCATCGAGCTCCAAAATTTGACTGTGAGCTTTGGTGATTTCGTTGCCGTGCATGATGCCACGGTGACGATCGAGGGCGGCGAGTTCTTTTCGTTTCTCGGCCCCTCCGGTTGCGGCAAGACCACGATCCTGCGCACCGTGTCGGGCTTTCAGGAGCCGAGCGCCGGCCGGGTCAGGATCGGCGGCCAGGACATGGCCGGCATCGGCCCGAACAAGCGCCCGACCGCGCTGATCTTCCAGAATCTCGCGTTGTTTCCGCTGATGCGGGTATGGGAGAACATCACCTTTGCCATGGAGGTGAAGGGCAAGGGCAAGACCGAGCGGCGTCGTCGCGCCAACGAGCTGCTCGAGCTCATCGCCCTGCCGCGCCAGGGCGAGAAATATCCCCATGAGCTTTCCGGCGGCCAGAAGCAGCGGGTGGCGGTGGCGCGGGCGCTTTGCGCCGAGCCGCATGTGCTGCTGCTCGACGAGCCGCTGTCGGCGCTCGACCTCAAGCTGCGCCAGCATATGCGCACCGAGCTCAGGACCATCCAGCAGCGCGTCGGGATCACCTTCATCTACATCACGCATGATCAGGGCGAGGCGCTCACCATGTCGGACCACGTCGCGGTGATGCGGGAGGGCGTGATCGAGCAGGTGGCCGATGGTCGCACCATCTATGACGACCCGGCCACGCCCTTCGTCGCCTCCTTTGTCGGCGAGAACAACTGCTTCACCGGCAAGGTGGCCGGCGCGACCGGCAACGAGGTGCTGGTCGACACCGCGAGCGGACCCTTGACCGCGCGTGTCGGCACGGCGGCCCGCGGCTCTCTCAAGCAGGGCGACGACGCCATGGTCTTCATTCGACCGGAGTCGTTCCGCATTGCCAACGGCGCCGGCGCCGGGGGCAGGGTGATCGGGACGGTCTCGGGCGAAGAATTCGAGGGACCGATCTACCACCTGTTCGTCGGCCGGGAGCGCGCTCGTCCGATCAAGGTCTCGCTGGTCAATCAGGGGCATGCGCGCAGCCATTCGGCGGGCGAGGAGATCGTCCTTGCTTATGACCCGGCAAAGGCGGTGGCGCTGCCGAAGGGCAAGCTGGCCGCCGACTGAGGCTTGACG
>JBIOYR010000007.1:0-29786 GCA_044870245.1 Aestuariivirgaceae bacterium
GGCTCAAGGGCATCAGAACCCGCGATCTTGGCCGGTTGCACTGGTCGCTCCCGTCCATGCCACTTTATTGGTTGCTGATCTCCGCCGCCGCCTGGATCGCCCTGTGGCAGTTCCTGCGCACTCCTCACCGCTGGAACAAGACCCGCCATGGCCTTTCGAGAGTTGGCGATAGATGTGCGACAGGCCGCGACGAATCACACGAAGATGTGCGACAAACCGAACCGGCGCCTGATCGCCGCATCGATGGAGAGACGCTCATGAGCCGACCAAAACGGGCACCCAGCCCGCCCGAGCCTGCCAAGACCAAGGCAAGAACGGGCATAAGCCGCGCAGCCAGTTCGGCGGCCTTTCGCACGGGCGACATCGTCGAGACGCCCTGGCAGCGCAACCGCTTCGTGGTGATCGCGGCCGATGGCCTCGATCTCACCGTCCACCGCCTTGCCGATGAGGGCAAAGAGCCGCTCCTCATCGATGCCCGCGATGTGAGCCGGGTGGAGTAGGCCTGCCGCTAACTGCCTATCTGCCTCTGACGATGCATCGGAAGCCGACATGGCTGGTCGAGGTGTCGACCGGCTCGGGGTGGCGGGCCGCCGGGCGATAGCGGCGGCAATAATTCGGCGCGCAGAGATGCGAGCCGCCCTTCAGCACCTTGCGCGGAATCCGGAAATCGGGCTGCAGCGGATCGTAGCTCGCCTCTTCCCCGCCGCCCCGCGGATTTTGTGGAACGCAGCAGGCCTTCGCGGCATCGCCTTCGTGCTTTTGCGAATACCAGTCGGTCGTCCATTCCCACACATTGCCGGTCATGTCGCTGAGGCCGTAGCCATTCGGCGGGAAGGCGCCGACCGGTGACGTGCGCCGATAGCCGTCCCGCGTCAGATGCTCGTGCGGGAAGGCGCCTTGCCAGGTGTTGGCCATGTGCCGACCGCCCGGCGTGAACTCGTCGCCCCAGGCATATTCGGCACCATCGAGCCCGCCGCGAGCCGCAAACTCCCATTCCGCCTCGCTCGGCAACGCCTTGCCGGCCCATTTGGCATAGGCCTCGGCATCGCTATAGGCGACATGCACCACCGGATGATTGTCGAGCCCGCTGATCGAGCTCTTCGGTCCATAAGGATGCCGCCAGTCTGCGCCAAAGGTGTAGCGCCACCAATTGGCGATGTTGCGCAGATCGACCGGCTTGCTCGGCTGCGTGAACACCAGCGAGCCCGGCCTGAGCATCCTTGGCAGCGCCCCCGGATAATCCTGCGGGTCAGGAGCCTTCTCGGCAAATGTCACATGGCCGGTCGCCGCCACGAAATCGCGGAACTCCCGATTGGTGACCGGCGTGCGGTCCATCCAGAAGCCGTCGACGGCGACCTGATGGACCGGCGCCTCCTCGGGATAATGGCGGTCCGACCCCATGCGGAAGGTGCCGCCGGGGATCCACACCATATTGGCGGTGCGCGCCGCGTCGCCGTCGTGCTGGGGATCGAAGCTGGCCGAGCGTTGCGAGATCGCTGCCTCCATTCCCGGACGGGTCGAAAGTTCCTGGGAGATGTCGAAAATCGGCCGGACTATAGCACCCGCACGCTGATGGCGGTAGGCATAGGCAGTGCTTGGCAATGTGACAGGAGCGAGCGATGGGCTTGAGGGTTGAATGCGTTCTCGACATCAAGGCCAGGCTCGGCGAATGCCCCGTCTGGTGCCGGCGCACCGGCAGCCTTTATTGGATCGACATCCATGCGCCGAGCCTCAACCGCTTCGATCCCGCGACCGGCGAGAACCGCGTCTGGATGTTGCCCGAGCCGATCGGCTCCTTTGCCCTCTGCCAGGATCAAGGCACCGTGCTGGTCGCGCTCAAATCGGGCTTGAGCCGGTTCGACCTCGATCGCAACGCATTGACGCCGCTGGTCGCCCCCGAGCCCGATCTGCCGCACAACCGGATGAATGATGGCCGCTGCGATCGCCAGGGGCGCTTCTGGGTCGGCAGCATGCGCGATCCCCCCGACCCTGTGGCGCCGACCGGCAGCCTCTACCGTTTCGACCCGTCTGGTCGCTGCACGACGATGGTCGCCGGGCTCTATGTCTCGAACGGCCTGGCTTTCAGCCCCGATGGCCGGATCATGTATCACTCGGACTCCTTTCCCGCCATCCGCGCGATCTGGGCCTGGGATCTCGATGTTGCGAGCGGCGCGATCGCCAACCGCCGCCTGTTCGTCGACACCCATGGCATGCCCGGGCGACCCGATGGTGGTGCGGTCGATGCCGATGGCTGCTACTGGTCCGCCGCCACCGACGGCTGGGAGCTTGTCCGCTTCACTCCGGCAGGCAAGGTCGACCGACGCATCGCGCTTCCCGTTTCCAAGCCGAGCATGCTTGCCTTCGGCGGCGAGCGGCTCGACACGATCTATGTCACCTCGATCAGGCCGGCCAATGTCGATCTGTCGAACCAGCCGCTTGCCGGCAGCCTGTTCGCGGTCGAAGGCGCCGGCGTCACGGGTCTCCCGGAACCGCTGTTTGCCGGGTAGCACCCTTCACCGCGTCCGCGTCACCTTGCTGAGCAGTCGTGGGGCATCGGGGTCAAGGCCGAGCCGGCGCGACAGGCGCTCGGCGCTGACATAGAAGGTCGCGATGATCGAGATCGGATCGAGCAGCGGATCGAGCGTCGGGTGATAGGCAGGCATGAGCACTTGCGCCTCGGCCCTGGCCAATGCCGCGGCACTGGCTTCCGTGGTCGCCCGTGCCGCATCCGCCGGCGCGAACACCAGCACCGGAAAGCCTGTCCCGACGAGCTCCATCGGCCCATGCATAACCTCCGCGGCCGAATACGCCTCGGCGTGAAGCCGGCAGATCTCCTTGAGCTTGAGGGCAGCCTCGCGCGCCATCGCAAGCGACGGTCCGCGCCCCAGCACATAAAGCGACTGCGCCACGGCGAGTGCGTCCTCGACGCCGTCCCACCGACAGCCGAGTGCCTGCTCGAGATCGTCAGGCAGCCTTGCGACGGCATCCTCGAGCGCGCGATTATCGGCGCATGCGGCGATCATCGCGGCAAGCAAAGCCGCCGAGCCGATGAAGGTCTTGGTCGCCGCGACGCTGAGCTCGGGCCCGGCGATGAGCGGCAGGCAGAGATCGGCATCGCGGGCGAGCGGTGACGTTTCATCATTGGTCACCGCGATCGTCGGGATGCCGGCCCGCTTCGCCTCCGCCTGGCAGGACAGGATGTCGGGGCTTCGGCCGGATTGCGACACCGTGATCAGCATGCTGTCGCGCAAGGCGAGAGGCGCGCGGTAGATCGAGACCACCGACGGACCGATCGAGCAGCAGGGCAGGCCGAGAACGATCTCCGAGAGATATTTGAAATAGCCGGCGGCATGGTCGGAGGAGCCGCGCGCGCAGGTCAGGAGATAGGCCGGTCGGCGTGTCCGGTATTCCCTGGCGAACTGCCGGAGCGCGTCGCGGCTGCCGGTCAGCGCCCGCCGCACTGCTGCCGGGGCGTCAACTGTTTCCTCCGCCATATGGCTGGCGAATTCCTGGTTCGGTTGCACGAAGCACCAAGTCCCGCGCTGTATCGGTGAAGTCCATTTGACATATTCCTTTCGGCGGTACTAGCGTGCCGTCGTTGTTTCGCGGTCGAGCCGTCGGGAGAGAGGAAGCGTGATTGCCAAGGCGCCCTTGCTCCAGCTCGAGGAAATCACCAAGAGCTTCGGCGCGATCAAAGCACTGCGCGGCATCAGCTTCGAGATCGAGCGCGGCGAGGTGGTGGCGCTGCTCGGCGACAACGGCGCCGGGAAGTCCACCCTGGTCAAGATCATCTCCGGCGGGCTCGAGCAGAGTTCCGGGCGGATCCTGTTCGAGGGTGAGGAGCGAAAATTTGCCTCCCCCGCCGAGGCCAAGCAGGCCGGCATCGAGACCGTCTATCAGGACCTGTCGCTCTGCACCAATGTCGATGTCGTCGCCAACTTCTTCATGGGCCGCGAGATCGTCAAGCGCCGCTTCGGCATTCCGATCCTGCAGGAGGCCGAGATGGAGGCCGCCGTCGCGCGGGCGATGGCCAATGCCGGCACTCGCATCCCCTCGTTGCGCCTCAATGTCGAGCACCTCTCCGGCGGCCAGCGCCAGGCGATCGAGCTCAACCGCTTCGTCCATTGGGGCGGCAAGCTGGTGCTGCTGGACGAGCCTTTCGCGGCCCTCGGTGTCGAGCAGACGCGGCGCGGTCTCGAGATGATCAAGCGCATTGCCGCCCAGGGCATCGGCGTCATCATTATCACCCACATCATTGCCCAGGCGTTCCAGGTGGCGGACCGCATCGTGGTGATCCGGCAGGGCAGGGTGGCCGGCAATGTGCCGCGCGCTGGCGCCACCGCCGATCAGATCGTGCAGATGATTACTGGCGAGGCGGTCAACGGCCAAGCCCAACAAGCCTCGGCGTGAGGCGAGCGACTTGATGAGAACGGAGGAAGCATCATGCAGCGTTTGTGGAGTTTGATGATTGGCGCCCTGGCGGTCCTGATGGTCGCCTTGGGTTCACCCGCCTTCGCCGAATCGAAAGGCAAGATCTACTATCTCGTGCCGACCTTGCTCGACGAGTTCCAGACGGAGTCGGTCAAGGCGATCGAGAAATTCCTGAAGGATGTCGGCTACGAGCCGGTGACGCTCAATGCCGACAACAAGACCGATCTGCAGCAAAGCCAGATGAACGACGTCATCGCGCTCAAGCCGAAGGCGATCGTGCTGGCGGCGGTCGACTTCAACGCGCTCCAGCCCTCGATCGAGAAGGCACGCGCCGCCGACATCCCGGTCATGATCTTCGACCGGCAGATCACCGCGACCAAGAGCGATCTCACCTCGGTTGCCGGCACCGTCGAGATCGGCCGCATCGCTGGCGATGAGATCCAGCGTCTGCTCAAGGAGAAGAATGGCGCCGTCAAGGGCAAGGTGCTGCAGGTGCTGGGCGATCCGGCCGACCCCTACACGCTCGACATCCAGAAGGGATTCGAGGAGAAGATGAAGGCGTTTCCAGACGTCAAGATCATCTCGCTGCCGGCCATGCAGTGGGAGGCCTCCAATGCCGGCACCATCGTTGCCGATCAGTTGATCGCCAATCCCGATATCGACCTGATCTTCGTGCACGCCGCCCATCTCGCGGTGGCGGCCGTGGCCTCGCTCGAGGCCAAGGGCAAGAAGCCCGGCGACGTGCTGCTCGTCTCTTCGAACGGCGCGCCGGTCGGTCTCGATCTCATCCGCAGGGGTTGGGAGCAGGTCGAGGTCGAGCAGCCGCTTTACGCGCAGGCCGCCGCCATCGGCATGTTCGCCGACAAAGTCGCCAACAAGCAGGAGATCAAGCCCGGAAAGTACAAGGTGCTCGGCCTCGACTCCGAGATGACGAACGAGTCCTGGGGACCCAATCTCAAGATCCCCGGCGCGGCGATCACCAAGGACAATGTCGATGAGTCGCGCTTCTGGGGCAACCTGAAGGCCCCATCCGAGCCGGTCAAGCCGGTCGAATAAGCGCTCTTGCATGAGCCAGGATCAGACAGCCCCCGGAGCCGCGCGCTCCGGGGGGGCCGCTTCGGAAGAGGTGACTACGCGCATCCGCGACTACCGGGCGATCGTCGAGTTCCTGCTCGACAATCTGGTCTGGCTCATGCTGATCATCGTGCTCGCGGTCTTCTCGATCGCCATTCCCAATTTTTTCCAGATCGGCATCTTCGCCAACATCGTCGAGCAGTCGACCTTCGTCGGCGTCATGGCGATCGGTCTCGCCATCGTCATCATTGCCGGCAACATGGACCTGTCGGTCGAATCCGTTGCCGCGCTCACCGCCATGGTCACCGGCATCCTGTTCTGCTCGCGCGGCATCGGGCTTGGCATCACCCTTTCGCCGGAGTGGCTGGTCATTCCGGTCTCGCTTGCTTTGTGCCTGGTCATCGGCGGGATCGTCGGCCTGCTCAACGGCCTCCTGGTGGTGCGCCTCGGCATGAACGCCTTCATCGTGACGCTTGCCGCCTACATCTGGGTGCGCGGGCTGGTCGTCGCGATCTCGGGCGGGCGCTCGGCCCAGGATCTCGCGCCGTCGCTGCGCGTGATGGGCGTCGAGACCATCGCCTATGTGCCGCTGATCGCCTGGCTCGCCATCGCCTGCTACGTGGCCTTCTCCTTCGTCATGGCGAAGACGCCCTTCGGCCGCCATGTCACGATGATCGGCGGCAATCCGGTCGCGACCTTCCGCGCCGGCATCAAGGTGGACCGCCTGGTGCTCATCACCTTCATCCTCGCCGGCGCGATCTCCGGGCTCGCCGGTTGGCTCCTCGCCATCCGCACCTCGGGCGCCACCGCCAATCTCGGCGTCGGCATGCTGTTCAACGCTTTCGCGGCGGTGGTGATCGGCGGCGTCAGCCTCAAGGGCGGCATCGGTCGTCTGCCCGGCGTCTATGCTGGCGTGCTGCTGCTCTCCTCGATCCACACCGCGATCAACCTCATGGGCCTGCCGGCGCATTACACCCAGATGATCCTCGGCGCCCTGGTCCTGGCCGCCGTCCTCATCGACACCTTGAAGCTCCAGATCCGGCAGAAGCTCGCATGATGGCACGCCAGGGACGCCTCGAGGGTCGCGTCGCCCTCATCACCGGGGCGGCCCGCGGCATCGGTCTTGCGGCGGCGCGCGTCTTTCTCGAGGAAGGAGCGCGCGTCACCCTCTGCGATGTCGACGAGGCACCTCTCCAGGCCGTCGTCGCCGACCTGCTGCGCTCGCGCCTGCCGGTTCAGGCGGTCCCTGTCGACGTCGCTGATCGCGGCAGCATCGTGAGCGCGGTCGCGGCGACAATTGCCGCCTGGGGACAGCTCGACATCCTGGTGGCCAATGCCGCGATCACCGACGACACGCCGCTCGCAGCGATATCTCCCGAGCAATGGCGGCGCGTGCTCGCCGTCAATCTCGACGGGGTGCTGTTCTGTGCCCAGGCTGCCGTGCCGCATCTGCGCCACAGCGTTAATGGCTCGATCATCAACATCGCCTCGATCCAGGGGCTGCGCGGCCAGCCCGACGCGATGGCCTATGCGACGGCGAAGGCGGGGGTCGTCAATCTCACCCGCTGCATGGCGGTGGATCTCGGGCCGCTCGGCATCCGCGCCAATGCCGTTGCGCCCGGCTTCATCGACACCCGCATGGCGCTCATGCATGGCAGCATCCATGAGCATCAGACCGACTGGTTCAAGGACGTCTTCATCAAACATGGCCGCCTGCCGCTGCGCCGACCCGGCAAGCCCGAGGACGTCGCCGGCCCGATCCTGTTCCTTGCAAGCGACGACAGCCGCTATGTCACCGGCCATGTGCTGGTGGTCGATGGCGGCCTGACCTGCACCTATTGATGAAGCCGATGACCGACTCCAACCCCTATCGGCAGCGCGGCCTGCGGACGGTGATCAACGCCAAGGGCCCGGCGACGCGGCTGTCGGGCGGCATCATGCGCCCCGAGGTGATCGCCGCCATGGCGACGGCTGCCGGCCATTGCGTCGACATGGCGGAGCTCGAGGCCCATGCCTCCGAGGTGATTGCCGAGATCACCGGCGCCGAGGCCGGCTATGTCGCTTCGGGTGCTGCGGCCTGCCTGCTCCTTGGCACCGCCGCCTGCGTCACCGGGCTCGATCCCGGCCGCATGGCGCGCCTGCCCGACACGGCCGGCATGCGCAACGAGATTGTCATTGTCCGCAGCCAGCGCAATTTCTACGACCACGCGGTGCGCGCCGCCGGCATCCGCCTGGTCGAGGTCGGCCTGCCGGATCGCTATGCCGGTGCCGGCCTGCGCGATGCCGAAGCCTGGGAGATTGCCGATGCGATCACCGAGCGGACCGCCGCCGTGTTCTACGTCGCCGATCGGCAGGCGCGGCCGCCGCTCGGCGAGGTCATCGCGGTGGCGCACGCCGCTTGCGTCCCGGTCATCGTCGACGCCGCGGCGCAGTTGCCGCCTCAGGCCAATCTCCGGCGCTTCATTGCCGACGGCGCCGATCTCGTCGCCTTCTCCGGCGGCAAGGCGATCAACGGGCCGCAGGCGACCGGCATTCTCTGCGGCCGCCGCGATCTCGTCATGGCAGCCGCCCTCCAGCATCTCGACCTCGACATCTCTTGGCAGCAATGGGCGCCGCCGCCGCGGCTGATCGACAAGGCGCGGCTGAAAGGCGTGCCGCAGCACGGCATCGGTCGCACCGCCAAGGTCGGCAAGGAGCAGATCATCGGTCTCCTGACCGCGCTCGAGCTGTTCGTCGGTGAGGGCGATGCGGCCCGCCATCACCGTTGGAAGGTGCTGGCCGAAGCCTTGGCAGCCGGCCTTGACGGGTTGCCCGGCACGACCCTTGCCGTCACCGCGATGGACAATATCGAGGAGGTTCCGACGGTGGCGCTGACCATGGCCAGGGGCTCGCCCATCGCCGCCCTCGATCTGGTGATTGCGCTGCAGAACGGCACGCCGCCGATCGCTGCCGACCCGACCTTGTGCGACGACGGTATCGTGACCTTCAATCCCGCCTGCCTCCAGCCATCGGAACCGGAACTGATTGCCGCAGCCGTCCGTCGGGTGCTTGCCGGCGCCCCAGAAAGTTGACTAACGTGGTCAGGAATTGCTAGTCCCTGCTCGGCCATCCTTCCGACCACTGGAGTCATTGATGAAATTCGTGATTTCCGCCCTCTCCGCCGCCGCACTCATCCTCGCCATGATTTCGCTGCCGCCGCCCGCATTGAGCGACAGCCCGGCGAAGTCCATCACCGTCTACAATGCCCAGCATGCCAGCCTGGGCAAGGAATGGGCCGAAGCCTTCACCAAGGAAACCGGCATCGGGGTGATCTTGAGAAATGGCGGCGACAGCGAGATGGGCAATCAGATCGTCGCCGAGGGCGCGAACTCGCCGGCCGACGTCTTCCTGACCGAGAACTCGCCGGCAATGGCTCTCGTCGACGCGGCCGGGCTGCTCGCGCCGGTCGATCCCGAGACCCTGGCACAGATTCCGGAGGACTATCGCCCGGCCGATGGCAGCTGGGTCGGTATCGCCGCCAGGAGCACGGTCTTCGCCTATGACAAGAGCAAGCTCGCCGCCGGGCAATTGCCGAAGTCGCTGCTCGACCTGGCCGACCCGAGCTGGAAGGGGCGCTGGGCGGCATCGCCGACCGGCGCCGATTTCCAGGCGATCGTCAGCGCCTTGCTCGAGCTGAAGGGCGAGGAGGCGACGCGCGCCTGGCTCAAGGCCATGAAGGAGAACGTCAAGGTCTACCGCGGCAACAGCACGGCCATGAAGGCGGTCAATGCCGGCCAGGTCGAGGGCGCCGTGATCTATCACTACTATTATTACGGCGATCAGGCGAAGACCGGCGAGAACAGCAAGAATGTCGCAATGCATTATTTCAAGAATGAGGATCCTGGCGCCTTTGTCAGCATTTCCGGCGGCGGCGTGCTGGCGTCGAGCAAGAGCCCGAAGGAAGCTCAGGCCTTCCTCAAATGGCTCACCGGCAAGGGCGGCCAGGACATCCTGAGGACCGGCACCTCCTACGAATATGCCGTGGGCAAGGGCGCCGACTCCAACCCCGCTTTGGTGCCGCTCAAGGACCTCCAGGCACCCAAGGTCGAAGCATCGAAACTCAACAGCAAGAAGGTCACCGACCTGATGACCGAGGTCGGCCTGCTCTGATCCGCATGGCGCTTGCACGCAGCATTCCCCTTGCCACCACCGTCGCGCCCATCCGTCAGCGCCTGCTCCTGCCGGCGCGCTCCTGGATGGTCGTCGCGGCGGTGGTGGTCTCGCTGATCGCGCTGCTGCCGCTCGGTTTCGTCGTCTGGAGCACCTTTGAGACCGGCTGGGCGACAGCTTCGGCGCTGATCTTCCGACCCCGCGTCGGTGATCTCCTTGCCAATTCGCTGCTGTTGATCCTGCTGGCCGTCCCCATCTCCGCCGCGCTCGCCTTGTCGCTCGCCTGGCTGACCGTCCGCAGCGACCTGCCGGGCGGGCGGATGTGGGCCTGGCTCCTCGTTGCGCCGCTTGCGGTGCCTGCCTTCGTCCAGAGCTATGCCTGGGTCAGCCTTGTGCCCTCGCTGCAGGGATTGTTCGGCGGCGTCCTGGTCTCGGTGCTCGCCTATTTCCCGTTCCTGTATCTGCCGATTTTCGCAACCCTCCGCCGCCTCGACCCGGCGCTCGAGGACAGCGCCGCCTCGCTCGGCCTTGGCCCCTGGCAGGTTTTTCTGCGAGTGACGCTGCCGCAGCTGCGCCTCGCCATCTGCGGCGGTGCGCTGCTGGTCGGGCTGCACCTTCTTTCCGAATATGGCCTCTTCGCGATGATCCGCTTCGAGACCTTCACCACCGCCATTGTCGATCAGTTCCAGTCGACCTTCGATGGCCCTGCCGGCACCATGCTGGCGGTCGTCCTCGTCGCCTGTTGCCTTGGCCTGCTTGGCATCGAGAACGTTGTTCGCGGCGAGGAGCGCTATGCCCGGGTCGGCACCGGCGCGCCGCGTCGGGCAGCGCCGATGCGGCTTCGACGACTGACGGTTCCCTGCCTGGCCCTGCCGGCGCTCACCGTCCTCCTCGCTCTCGGGGTTCCCATCCTCACCATCGGCCGGTGGCTTGCCGCCGGCGGCCTGGAGGTGTTGGACACGGGTGAGATCCTCGCCGCGCTCTGGCAGACGCTGCTGCTGGCGTTGGCCGGTGGCTTCCTGACCATGGCGGCGGGTTTGCCGATCGCTTGGCTGGCGGTGCGCGGCCAGGGGCCCGTGCCGCGGCTGCTCGAGGCTTGCGGCTATGTCGTCGGCTCGCTCCCGAGCGTCGTCGTCGCGCTCGCCGTCGTCTCGGTGACCGCCCGGATGCTGTTTCCGCTCTACCAGACGGTGTTCACCATCCTCGCCGCCTACGCCATCATGTTCCTGCCGCGCGCCATCATCGGCCTGAGGGCGAGCCTGGCCCAGGTGCCGGTCGAGCTCGAGCAGGCGGCCGCCAGCCTCGGGAAGTCACCGGCCCGCGCCCTCTGGGCGACGACCGTGCGTCTGTCGGCGCCCGGCGCGGCCGCCGGCATGACGCTTGCCTCTCTCGGCATCCTGAACGAGCTGACCGCCACCCAGATGCTGGCGCCGAACGGCACGCGCACCCTCGCCATGGGCTTCTGGTCATATTCGAGCGAGCTCGACTATGCTGCCGCCGCGCCCTATGCCTTGATCATGATCGTGATTTCGCTGCCGCTGACCTGGCTGCTCTTCCTGCAATCGAAACGGCTGGCCGGCCGATGAGCTTTCTGCAAGTGACGGGCTTGCGCAAGAGCTACGGCGCGGTGACGGCGCTGGACGGCATCGATCTGAGCGTTCCCTTGGTGAGCCGCACCGCTATTGTCGGCCCGTCGGGCTGCGGCAAAACCACTCTGCTGCGCCTGATCGCCGGCTTCGAAGCCCCCGATTCGGGACGCATCATGCTCAATGGCCAGCGCCTGGTCGACGAGGTGCAGGCAGTGCCCGCCCACCAGCGGGGCATCGGCGTGGTGATGCAGGACGGCGCGCTGTTCCCCCATCTCAGCATCGCCGACAATATCGGCTTCGGGCTGAACCGCAGCGAGCCCGACCGTGCCCGCCGCATCGCCGATCTTGCCTACACGGTCGGCCTCGATGCCTCGATCCTGCGCCGCCGTCCGCACCAGCTGTCGGGCGGCCAGCAGCAGCGCGTCGCGTTGGCGAGGGCCATGGCGAGGAAGCCCGGCCTGATGCTGCTCGACGAGCCCTTTTCCGCCCTCGACATGGGCTTGCGTGCCAGCATGCGCGAAGCGGTGGCCGAGCTTCTCGAATCAGCGGGAATCACCACCATTCTGGTCACCCACGACCAGGCGGAGGCGTTGTCCTTCGCCGACCAGGTGGCGGTCATGCGCGAGGGCCGATTTTCACAGGTCGGATCACCCCGCGATCTCTATTTTCACCCGAGCGACACCATGGTGGCCCAGTTCCTGGGCGACGCCATCCTCCTTCCCGCCCGGCTGTCCCGCGGAATGGCTGACTGCGCCATCGGCCAGGTCAGCGTCGAGGGTGTCGACCGCCGCGACTCCGCCCGCATCATGCTGCGCCCGGAGCAGATCGTGCTGGAGCCGGTTTCGGCCGCCGAGGCCACCGCCAGCGCGGCGTTGCCGGCCTTCGCCTATGGCGAGGTCAAGAAGTCTGAATTCGCCGGCTCTTATTGCACCATCTCGCTCAGGTTGCTGAACATTCCCGATGCGCCAGCCGCGGCCATCGGCGCCACCCCGCTGGTGCTGCGGCGGCCCTCGGTGGAGGAGCTTGCACTCGGATCCTTCGTCAGGATCAGGATCCTCGGCAAGGCCCACATCATCGCCTGAAGGCGGGCCGGAACCTTCGGAGGTTGCCATGCTTTCCAGCCCGGGGTTGGAACCCGCGCCCACCATTACAGGCTCGTAAAAATCCGGCCATCGTCCTGAAAGGCGCTGCAAGCCACGATTTCCGCTTTATGCGGGCGGTGTAATTTCGCAAGGGTCGCAATCATATTCATGGGCATGCGGAGAACCACTTTTGCCGTATTGCTCGCCGGCATCCTCTTGGCAGGGGGTGGCGGATATTACGCGTGGCAGCATTGGCAGGCGGCGGCGTCGACCCAGCATGCCGCCCGCGCCGGCGCCGCCCCGCCACCCGTTCCCGTCACCCTGGCGACCGCCGAGAAGGCGGCATTTCCCGTCTACCAGAACGGTCTTGGCACCGTGCAGGCCTTCAATACCGTCTTCGTCCGCACCCGCGTCGATGGGCAGATCGAGAAGGTGGCGTTCAAGGAAGGCCAGATGGTGCAGGCGGGCGATCTTCTGGTTCAGATCGATGCGCGGCCGTTTCAGGCGGCGCTCGACCAGGCCAATGCCAAGAAGGCGCAGGACGAGGCAACCCTCGCCAACAACAAGGCCGACCTGCAGCGCTTCGTCTCGCTCGGCAAATTCGCCACCCGTCAGCAGATCGATACCCAGCAGACGACCGTCAACCAGACCACCTCCCAGCTCGCCCTCGATCAGGCGGCGATCGACAATGCCGCGACCCAGCTGAGCTACACCACCATCCGCGCCCCCATCACCGGCCTGACCGGCTTCCGCCAGGTCGACATCGGCAACATCGTCAATGCCGCTGCCCAGACCGGCATCGTGACGATCACCCAGATCGAGCCGATCTCGGTCATCTTCACCGCACCCGAGGAGCAGCTGCAGGATATCAACCGCGCGATTGCGGCGGGGCCGCTGCCGGTGATCGCCCTGACCACCGATGGCCAGAGAAAGCTCTCGGAAGGAACGCTGACCGTCGTCAACAACCAGGTGGACGCGGCCAGCGGCACGGTGCGCCTCAAGGCCACCTTCGCCAATCGTGACCATGCCCTGTGGCCAGGCCTGTCGGTCGCGACCCGGATGCTGGTGCGCACCCTGCCCGATGCCGTCGTCATTCCCGATGAGGCTGTCCAGCACGGGCCGGACGGGCTCTATGTCTATGTCGTCGATTCGGGGAAGGCGCTGCGCCAGGACATTGTCGTGAGCGACGAGGCCGATGGCCGCTCGGTCGTCTCGAAGGGTCTCGTTCCCGGCCAGCAGGTCATCAAGGAGGGGCAGTATCGGGTGCAGCCCGGCGCCATGGTGGCCACTGAGGCGCAGGCGGCAAAGACTCGGTCCGAAAAGGTCGACTGACGTGACCGGCGGTGTATCGGGCTACTTCATCCGCCATCCGATCGCGACCTCGCTGATCATGGTCGGCATTCTCTTTGTCGGCCTCGTCGCCTATCCGTTGCTCGGTGTGGCGCCGCTTCCCCAGGTCGACTTCCCCACCATTCAGGTGTCGGCGCAATTGCCCGGCGCCAGCCCCGAGACCATGGCCTCCTCCGTCGCCCAGCCGCTCGAGCGCCAATTTGCCCAGATCCCCGGCGTCACCCAGATCACCTCGACGAGTTCTCTCGGCTCGACCTCGATCACTGTCCAATTCGACCTCGCGCGCAACATCGATGCCGCCGCCAACGACATCCAGGCGGGCATCAACGCCGCCAGCGGCCAGCTGCCGACCGACCTGCCGAGCCCCCCGACATATCGAAAGGTCAATCCGGCCGACTCGCCGATCCTGCTGCTCTCCGCCGTGTCGGACAGCATTCCGCTGATTCAGGTCGACGACATGGTCGACATCCAGCTCGCCCAGCAGATCAGCCAGATCTCGGGTGTCGCGCAGGTCACCATCGGCGGCCAGCAGAAGCCTGCCATCCGCATCCAGATCGATCCCCAGAAGCTGGTGGCGAAGGACATGTCGCTCGAGGATGTCCGCACCCAGCTGGCGCTTGCCACCGTCAACAACCCCAAAGGCAACTTCGACGGACTGACCCGCAGCTACACCGTCTATGCCAACGACCAGCTGACCAGAGCCGAGGATTGGAACGATGTCATCCTGGCCTACAAGAACGGTGCGCCGCTGCGCATTCGCGATATCGGTGTCGCGGTCGCCGGACCCGAGGACACCAAGCAGGCGGCCTGGGCCAATGGCCAGCGCGGCGTCTTCCTGGTCGTCTTCAAGCAGCCTGGGGCGAATGTCATCGACACCGTCGACAAGATCATGCAGGCGCTGCCGCGCCTTACCGCATCCCTGCCGAAGGGCATCCATATCTCCATTCTGAGCGACCGCACCCAGACCATCCGCGCGTCGGTCAGGGACGTTCAATTCACGCTGCTGTTGACCATCGCCCTGGTGGTCGGCGTGATCTTCGTCTTTCTGCGCAACGTGTCGGCAACCCTCATCCCGAGCGTCGCCGTGCCGCTGGCACTGCTTGGCGCCTGCGGCCTCATGTGGCTTGCCGGCTACACGCTCGACAACCTGTCGCTCATGGCGATGACCATCTCGGTCGGCTTCGTCGTCGACGATGCCATCGTCATGCTCGAGAACATCACCCGCTATGTCGAGAAGGGAATGAAGCCGCTGGAGGCCGCGCTGAAAGGTGCCGGCGAGATCGGCTTCACCATCATCTCGATCAGCATCTCCCTCGTCGCAGTGTTGATACCCCTGCTCTTGATGAGCGGCATCATCGGCCGGCTGTTCCGCGAATTCGCCGTGGTGCTGTCGATGACCATCGCCGTCTCCGCCCTGGTGTCGCTCACCCTGACGCCGGTGATGGCCTCGCGCTTCCTCAAACAGGCGGACGAGACGCGCCACGGCCGCCTCTATGCGCTGAGCGAGCGGGGCTTCAACGCCCTGCTGCACGGCTATGAGCGCGGTCTCGATCTCGTCCTGCGCCACCGCTTCATCACCCTCCTCGTCTTTTTCGCCACCGCCGGCCTGTCGGTGTGGCTGTTCATCATCATTCCCAAAAGCTTCTTTCCCCAGCAGGACACCGGCCTCATCACCGGCATCTCCGAGGCCGCCCAGGATGTGTCCTTTGCCAAGATGCAGAGATTTCAGGAGAAGCTCGGCGCCGTCGTCCAGCGTGATCCCGATGTCGCAAGCGTCGCCATGGCGATCGGCGGATCGGGAAATGCCCTCAACACCGGGCGCATGTACATAACGCTGAAGCCCCGCGATCAACGCCGGAGCAACGCTTTCCAGGTCATCGATCGGCTGCGCCCCGAGCTCGACAAGGTCGAGGGTGCGCGGCTTTTCCTGCAGGCCGCCCAGGATGTGCGCCTCGGCGGGCGCGCCTCGAGGACCCAGTTCCAATACACCCTCCAGGACTCCGACCTGAAGGAGTTGAATGCCTGGGCGCCGAAGTTCCTCGACAAGCTGAAGACCCTGCCGGAGCTGCGCGACGTTGCCACCGACCAGCAGTCGCTCGGCACCACCCTCACCCTCGACATCAATCGCGACAGCGCCTCGCGCTTCGGCATCACCCCGCAGCTGATCGACGACACCCTCAACGACTCGATCGGCCAGCGCCAGGTTGCGCAATATTTCACCCAGCTCAACAGCTACCACGTCATATTGGAAATAACGCCGGCGCTTCAGGGCACGCCGGAGAGCCTCGATCGCACCTACATCAAATCGCCGACCACCGGCGAGCAGGTGCCGATGGCGACATTCTCACGCTGGTCGACCGTGCCGGTCGCGCCCTTGTCGATCAGCCATCAGGGTCAGTTCCCGGCCATCACCATCAGCTTCAACCTGGCGCCGAATGTCGCGCTCGGCCAGGCCGTCGATGCCATCAACCGTGCCAGGGCCGAGCTTGGCCTGCCGGCGACGCTCAATGGCACCTTCCAGGGCACCGCCCAGGCCTTTCAGGACTCGCTGAGCTCTGTCCCGCTTCTCATCATCGCTGCCTTGGTGGTCGTCTATCTGATCCTCGGCGTTCTCTATGAGAGCTACATCCATCCCCTCACCATCCTCTCGACCCTGCCGTCGGCCGGGGTCGGCGCGCTCGCTTTGCTGCTTCTTGCCGGCTACGAGTTCAACCTCATCGGGCTGATCGGCATCATCCTGCTCATCGGCATCGTCAAGAAGAACGGCATCATGCTGGTCGATTTCGCCATCGTCGCCGAGCGCGAGCAGAATTTGTCGAGCGAGGAGGCGATCCGCCGCGCTGCGCTCCTGCGCTTCCGCCCGATCATGATGACCACCATGGCGGCGCTGCTGGCCGGCGTCCCGCTGATGCTGGGCACCGGTACCGGCTCCGAGCTCCGCCAGCCGCTCGGCGTCGCCATGATCGGCGGCTTGATCCTGAGCCAGGCCCTGACCCTGTTCACCACGCCGGTGATCTACATCTATCTCGACAGGCTGTCCAACTGGCTGTCCGGCGGGCCACGGCACGAGGTCGGCGTCACGACCGACGAAGAGGAAGTCGTCTCGCTCCCGAAGGCGGCCGAGTAGCAGCGTTATTTGAGACGCTGAACCTTGCTGAGCTCGCCGCTTGCCGCCAGCACCTGGATATCGAAGCTCTTGCCGTCCCGCATGGCACGGAAGCTCGCAATCTTGCCGGTGCAGCCTTGCGGCTTGATCGCCGTGAAGCCGAATTCGGCAACGCTCGATTGCGCCTTCTCGCAACCGGACGAGGTCGCCACCCGCTTGGTTGGAGCCTCGGTCGGAACGGTCAGGGCAACTTGACGATCCTTACGCAACGGAGCTTTGCGCTCCACGGCGCGTGCCGATTTCTTCCGGCGCGGCGCCGGCGCATATTGCCTGCTCGGCGGCGCCGGCCGGTAGCGTCGCGGGGCGCGTTGGTAGTAAGGCTCGGGCTCTTCGTAAAAATCTGGCCCATAGAACGGCGGGGGCGGCGGCGGGGCGTACATGGGCGGCGGCAGGAAGAAGCCGAAGCCTTGGGCGCGCGCCGTCGAGAAGGATGCAGAGAACCCCGCGAGCATGGCGCAGGCGAGGAGCAGAATTGATCCGTGCTTCGTGCTCATGGCGTCACCGTCACTTTCCCTGATTGCAATAAGATCAGGCCGGGAGCCGGGTTCCCGCCACGCCGGAGCGATTGCAGAGCATTCAAAAAACCGTGAGAGCGGCGGATGTCGGTAACATGGGCGCAGCGCGCGCCGTATCGCCTGCAGGATTGCAACCACGGAGCCCTTTCCATGACCAGCTTGTTCCGACACCGGTCTCGACTGCTGCTCGCGACGATCGTCGCGCTTGCTCTGCCGACCATGGCGAAGGCAGCGCCGATCCCGGCTCCGCCGATCGATCAGCAGGCGTCCTCGCCGGCAGCCGCCGAGGACGTGGCGATTCTCGCCGGCGGATGCTTCTGGGGTGTGCAAGGGGTGTTTCAGCATGTCAATGGTGTGACCAGTGCGGTCTCGGGCTATGCCGGCGGCGACGAGCGGACAGCGCAATATGAGACCGTGAGCGGCGGCGCCACCGGTCACGCCGAGTCGGTCCGCATCACCTTCGATCCCAAGGTGATCAGCTATGGCCGGCTGCTTCAGATCTATTTTTCGGTGGCCCATGACCCGACCGAGCTCGATCGGCAAGGCCCCGACGTCGGCACGCAATATCGCTCGGCAATCTTTCCGACCAGTGCCGAGCAGGAACGGATTGCCAAGGCCTACATCGCCGATCTTGATCGGGCGCATGTCTTCCGCTCCGCCATCGCCACCAGAATAGAGCCCAATCGACAATTCTACCCGGCGGAAGACTATCATCAGGATTTCCTGGCGCGGAATCCGACCTATCCCTACATTGTCATCAACGATCTGCCCAAGATCCAGGATCTGAAGCACGACTTTCCGGAAGTCTATCGGCCAAACCCGGTGCTGGTGGCCGGGACGAAGTGACAGGCGAATGCTGAGCGGCGAGGATGCATGAACGCAGGTTCCTATCCAGATCTCTATCTGTTCATTGGCGGAGAGCGCCGCTCCGGCGGAGACCGGCAATCGGGCAAGGTCTACAATCCCGCGACCGGCAGCGAGCTTGCAAGGTTGCCGCATGCGACCCGCAGCGATCTCGACGATGCGCTCGCCGCTGCCGCCTCGTCCTTTGCCACCTGGAAGCGCGTGCCGCCGGTCGAGCGTGCGCGAATCCTCGAGCGCGCCGGCGATCTGATCCGCGAGCGCGGACAGGAGATCGCCACCATCCTGACCCTCGAGGAGGGAAAGATTCTCGCCGAAGCGCTGACCGAGGTGAATTTCGCCGCCGATACCTTCCAGTGGTTCGCCGAGGAGGGCAAGCGCGCCTATGGCCGGATCATCCCGGCGCGCGCTCCGGGCCAGCGCCAGCTCGTGCTCAAGGAGCCGGTCGGACCGGTGGCGGCTTTCTCGCCCTGGAACTTCCCGGCGCTCACCCCGGCACGCAAGATCGCCGCCGCCCTCGCCGCCGGCTGCAGCTGCATCGCCAAGCCTGCCGAGGAAACACCCGGCACCGCCCTTGCGATCGCCCGCGCCCTTGAAGAGGCCGGGCTGCCCAAGGGGGTGCTGAGCGTGGTGTTCGGCGTGCCGAGCGAGATCTCGACCTATCTGATTGCCTCGCCGGTGATCCGCAAGATCTCCTTCACCGGTTCGACCGTGGTCGGCAAGGAGCTCGCCCGTCTCGCCGCCGCTGGCGTCAAGCGCGCCACCATGGAGCTCGGCGGCCATGCTCCGGTGGTGATTTTCGAGGACGCCGACATTGCGCGCACCGCAACGCTCGCCGCGGCTGCCAAGCTTCGCAATGCCGGTCAGGTCTGCGTGTCGCCGACCCGCTTCTATGTGCAGGAGAAGGTGCACGACGATTTCGTCGATGCCTTCACCGCCGAATTGCAGAAGCTTCCGCAAGGCCCGGGTCTCGAGCCCGGCAACCGCGTCGGCCCGATGGCCAACCCGCGGCGGATCGAGGCGATGGAGCGCTTCCTTGCCGATGCGCGGGAGAAGGGCGCGAAGATTGCGATGGGCGGCAAGCGCTCGCGCAATGACGGTTGGTTCTACGCGCCGACGGTTTTGACCGATGTGCCCGAGGATGCGCTGGTGATGAATGACGAGCCGTTCGGACCGATCGCGCCAGTCGCCCGCTTCGACAGCTTTGACGATGCCATGGCCAAGGCCAACCGGTTGCCATATGGCTTGGCGGCTTACGCCTTCACCGCCTCGCTGTCGCGCGCTTCCCAGCTGATGGATGCGGTGGAGACCGGCATGCTCGCGCTCAACCACTGCGTCATCTCGAGCCCCGAGACCCCGTTCGGCGGCGTCAAGGAAAGCGGCTATGGCTATGAGAGCGGCGCTGAAGGGCTCGAGGCCTATCTGCAGTCCAAATTCGTCACTGCGATGTGAGATGCCTGCCGATCACGCTGCCGCCGTCACCCGCCAGATCGCATCACCGACATCGTCCGCCACCAGCAGCGAACCGTCCGGGCCGATCGCCACCCCGACCGGGCGCCCATAGGAGTAGCTCTCGTCGGGTGCCAGGAAGCCGGTGAGGATATCGCGTGGCGGCCCGCTCGGACGACCCTCGCTGAACGGCACGAAGATCACCTTGTAGCCGCTGAGCGTGCTGCGGTTCCACGAGCCATGCTGACCGATCGCCATGCCTTCGGGAAAGTCCGGCAGCGTGCCGGCTGGCAGCCAGCAGAGTCCGAGCGATGCCGTATGGCCGCCAAGCGCATAGTCCGGCGTGATGGCGCGCGCCACCGCCGCCTTGTCCTGCGGCACCCGCTCGTCGACGATCTGCCCCCAATAGCAATAGGGCCAGCCATAGAAGCCGCCATCGCGCACCGAGGTCAGATAGTCGGGCGGCGTCTCGTCGCCGAGGCCGTCGCGCTCATTGACGACGGTCCACAGCGCTCCGGTCCGCGGCTCGAAGGCGAGTCCCACCGGATTGCGCAGGCCCGCCGCAAAGATGCGGCTGCGGCCGCTCGCCAGATCGATCTCGTGGATGGCGGCGCGACCCTCCTCCGCGTCCATGCCGTTGTCCCCGATATTGCTGAACGAGCCGACGCCGGCATAGAGCTTCCGCCCGTCGCGGCTCGCCAGCAGGCTGCGCGTCCAATGGCCGCCCGGCTTGAACGTCGTGAGCCGTCGTCCCGCCGCCGCGATGCGGTTTGCACCGGGCGAGTAGGGATAGGCAAACACCCCATCGGTATTGCCGACATAGAACGTGTCGCCGATCAGCGCCATGCCGAAGGGCTGGTTCAGGCCATCGAGGAACACCGACTGCGTCTCGGCAACGCCATCGCCATCGTCGTCGCGCAGCAGCATGATTCGGTTCGGGCTGACGCCGATTGCCGCTGCGCGTCGCATCGTGCTCAACATGGCATAGTCGAACACGCTTCTGACGGGCGTCGGCTCGAACAGCGCCTCGGCCACCAGCACATCGCCATTCGGCATCACCTCGATCCAGCGGGGATGCTTGAGCCCGGTCGCGAACGCATTCACCTCGAGACCTGCTGCGGCGACCGGCTTCTCGCCCTCTCGCCAGCCCCTCGCGGTCGGCATTTTGAGCGTTGGGAAGCTTCCTTGCGGGCGTGCCGGCGGGATCTCCGGTGTCGCTCCGAAGGCTGGCCTCTGGCTCCCGCCGTCAAGCCGCCGCACGGCGATGGCGGCACCCCCGATCAGCTCGACAAGTCGCGCGAAAGCCCCGGAAAAGCTCATGGCCGATCTCTCTTCTTGCTTCAGGTTGTGAGACTCCAAGGTCTCGTCCGATGACGGTATCATGACGCGGCGATCGTCCGGCAGGAATGGAGGAAAGGCAGGGTGAAACTCGAGCTGACCGAGGAGGTGCTTCGGCTTGCCGGGGCAGCGCTGGCCGGCGGGATCATCGGCATCAATCGCGATATTGCCAAGAAGCCGATCGGCCTCAGGACGCTGGCGCTCGTTTCTCTCGGCGCAGCGATCGCCACCGTTGCCGCCATCCAGGTTCCCGGAATGGGAGAGCACCCCGACGCGCTGAGTCGCGTCGTGCAGGGCGTGATCCAGGGCATCATGACCGGGATCAGCTTCATCGGCGCCGGCGTCGTGCTGCGCGATCCGCGGGCCCGAACGGTCGAGGGCCTGACGACCGCCGCCACCGTCTGGATCGCCGCGGCGCTCGGTATCGCCTGCGGATTGGGCGACTGGACAACTGCCGTGACCGGGACGGTGCTCGCGATGTTGCTTCTGGTGCTGTTCGAATGGTTCGAGAGGCGCTTGGGACCAAAAAAGCAGTAGCCCTGGCCGGGAACTTTGCTCGACGCGGCAGCGTTGAATCGCGCGGGGCAGGACCATGGTGCGCGCGAAAACACAGCAAACGCCCCGCGAAGGCAGCCCCGAACAGCAATCCAAGTCGCAAGGGAAGCCCGATCCGGCGATCGACGTCGACCTGGTTCCGTCGAGCCAGGAAGAGCGCGACCTCTCCAGCTATTTGAGCTTCGCCGGACGATTCTGGAAGGGATCGGCGCGACGCAAGGCGTGGCTGCTCACCGGCGGTGTTGCGACCTTCATCATTCTCAACCTCATCGTCCAGGTCGGGATCAATCGCTGGAACGCCTATTTCTTCAACGCCCTGGAGAGGAAGGATGTCGCGACGGCGGGCATGGCGACACTCCTGTACATCGGTCTCACTCTCATGGCGGCAGGGGTCGCGGTTGGCATGGTGCAGTTCCGCCTGCGCCTGCAGGTCGCGTGGCGCCAATGGCTGACCAAAGAGCTCGTGTCGAACTGGCTTGCCGAGCAGCGTTTTTACCGGCTCAGCGTCTCGGCGCCGGAGATCGACGCGCCCGAGTTCCGCATGGCCGAGGATGGCCGCATCGCCACCGAGCCGGTCGTCGACTTCGTCATCGGCATCACCAATGCCGGCCTTCTTGCCATCACCTTCCTCGGCGTGCTGTGGAGCGTCGGTGGCTCGATCACCATCCGCGGCTACACCATACCCGGCTACATGGTTTTCGCGTCCCTGGCCTATGCCTGCTTCATGTCGGGCTTCATGGCCTGGCTCGGCCGGCCGCTGGTGCAGAAGGTCGAGCGCAGGAACGAGGCTGAGGCCCGACTGCGCTTCGAGCTCGGGCGGGTGCGCGAGAATGCCGAGCAGATTGCCCTGATCGGCGGCGAGAAGGACGAACGATCATCGCTCAGGGGCACGCTGCGCTTTCTCGTCAACCGCGTGCACGAGGTCATCAACCAGCAGGCCCATCTGACCTGGTTCATCAATGGCAATGCGGTTCTTGCCGGCGTTTTCCCTTTGCTCATTGCCGCACCGAAATATCTCTCCGGCGAGATGACGCTCGGCTCGTTGATGCAGACGTCGGCCGCCTTCGTTCAGGTGCAGCTGGCGCTCAACTGGCTCGTCGAGAACTATATCCGGGTCGCCGAGTGGCTGGCCTCGGTCAGCCGCGTGGTAAGGCTGAGGGGCGCGCTGCAGGATCTCGATCAATCGGTGGGGGAGACGGCGGACGAGCGCATCGTCGTCGACACCAGCCCGGACGATGCCATCCATCTGAGCGGCGTGTGGGTCGGGCAGCATGACGGGCGGGTCGTCATCGAGGATGCCGATGCCAGGATCAATCGCGGCGAGCGTGTCCTGCTGACCGGCGAGTCGGGCACGGGCAAATCGACATTGGTGCGTGCCATTGCCGGGCTGTGGCCGTGGGGCTCGGGCAGGATTCTCGTGCCGGCCGACGCCGAGATCGCGTTCCTGCCGCAGCGGCCCTACATCCCGCTCGGCACGCTGCGCAACGCGATCACCTATTCCACCGGGAAGAAGAAGCGCGACGTGAGCGATCAGACCGTCAAGGACGCCATGCGGCGTTGCGGGCTGCGTCATCTCCTGCCGCGTCTCGATGCCGAGGAACGTTGGGACAAGGTGCTGTCGGGCGGCGAGCAGCAGCGCCTCGCTTTCACCCGTCTCGTGGTGCTCAAGCCCGACATCGTCATCATGGACGAGGCGACCTCGGCGCTGGACGAGGACGCGCAGGCCTCGATGATGGCACTCTTTCGCGATGAGCTCGCGGCCGTCACTCTGATCAGTGTCGGGCATCGGCCGGGGCTGGAAGAGTTCCACGAGCGCAAGCTCACTCTGCAGCGCCATCCGAGCCAGGCCCGGCGACAGGCACCAACCCGCAGGCGCCGTGGCGCGCGGCTGCTGTCCCGCCTGCTCCGCCGCTCGCTGCGGCCCAGGCCCTCCCCCGACCCGAGCCGCCAAGACTGAAGAGGCGGGAATTCACGCTCTATCCACAGGGTGGCGCGTTTTCTCCGGGGATGACGCCGCCGTCGTCGCGCTGCCGCCGTCACCAGGACAAACTTTGATGTTTCTCATTTTGGTCGAGGGACGTTTGGAGGGGACACCATGAAAACCATCATCGCCATTTTGGGCATGGCCGCCATCTTCACCTGTGCGGCGACGCCCGCCCATGCCGGCCGCGCGGTCAACACCGCTCTCGGCACCCTGTCGGGTCTGGTGGTGTTCGGGCCGGTGGGCGCGGTGGCCGGTGCTGCCGTCGGCTATACCGCCGGCAAGGGCATTTCCTGCTCTTGGGGCATGAAGTGTCGCAGGCCGGCGCGGCGCAGCTATCGCCGCCGCTGAGGCAAGCGGGCTCCGTCTGTCACCAAAGCGCCTACCGCCGGGCCGAAGCGGTGGACATTTGCTGCCGCAGCCCTGCATCGACCCGACCCATGCCCGCGTCTGCGGCATAGGCCGCGGCGATCAACCAAAAGGCGAAGGCCGTGACGAGCAGAAACATTGCGACCATCTCGACGAAAAACCTCAGATAACTTCCCGGTTCGGGTAAGTCTCGGAACTGCATCACTCGACTCCCTAACTTACCAGGCTGGTCCTGCCACTGACGTCTGCGCCGTCGGTTGTGCAATGCAGCACTCGAACCTCACTTGAACGGCTCGTTCATTGTCCATTCATCGAGCGGACCGGGGTCACGCGACTCGGGACAGTTCTGTTGGATAACCAGCAAAGTTGAGATGCAATTTCCTCTTTCCCGGATGCCCGACTGTTCACGAGGTGGTGCGCTCTCTACTGGTAGGAACAAAGTCGGAACTCTAGAAGGACATGGGAATGACACAATCCGTGGCCTGAATCGGCGAGGGGGACTGGCCAACCCCGCCTTGCGCGGCGGCTGATGCCTTTGCACACGAAAGCTGGTCGTGTTCAGAAATCTGCCCACCAGTACCAAGCTGGCGCTGCTTTGCGGGACGTTCGTCATTGCCATTGCGGTGGCAATTTATGGCCTTGTGGCCGAGAAGACGATCGCGATCGAGTTTGCCCGCAAGGAGCTGGTCGGCACCCGCTATCTCGCGACCATTCGCGGCGTCTATGGAGCCTTGCTGAGCGATGGGCGCACCGCGCCTCCGGAGCAGATGCTCGCCGCGCTCGCCTCGGCCGAGGCCGATGCCGCCGGGAAGCTGCAGACGGCCGAACTTCATCAGGAACTCGTCGCGGCGCTGCGTCGGCTTCGGGTCGGCGAGACGGAAGGCGGACGCGTCGACGCACGGTTCCTGGCGGCGCTCGCGGCCGCCCAGCGCCTGGCGAGTCGGGTCGGCGATGACTCGAACCTGACCCTCGATCCCGATCTCGACACCTACTATCTCCAGAACGTCGTGGTCAAAGGCCTGCCGGCGGTCCTCGGCCGGCTCGGCGAGATACAATCTCTCGTTTCCGCATCCGCGACCACGATCGCCGCGATCGACGACCGCAGAATCAGGCTGCTTGTGCTCGACGGTCTCATTTACGCCGCTCTCGACGACTTGCGCGCCGATCTCGATGCCGGATCGCGGCTTGGTGCCGGTCACCTCAAGGAGCTGCTTGGCCCGAAGCTTGAAGAAATGGCGAGCACCATCCGCGCCTATCTCAGCGCCCTCGGTCCGCGGGCTGACGGCGAACCTCTCCAGGTGATCGCCCGTGCCGATGGCAATCGAAGGTTCATCGCTGCCGTGCAGGGCACCCTCGACCTTTGGGCCGCCACCGAGGCTGAGCTCGCGCGGCTCCTGTCGGGCCGGATCGATTTGCTGCTCGGCCGACTCTGGTTCAGCCTGCTGATCACCGGTGCGCTCGCCTGTCTCAGCATCGTCATCGCGCTGATGACCCATCGCCACATCGTCAAGCCGTTGGAGAGGCTCGAGAGCGTCGCCAGGACCGTCAGGGAAACCGGCGACCATAGTCTGCGCACGGATCATCGCGCCAATGATGAGCTCGGGCGCCTTTCTCTGGCCTTCAACGACATGATGAGCGAGCTCGCCGCCGCGCGCGAGCGTGAGTCCCTGGATCAGGCGCGCGTCGCCGCGGTCCATGCCGAGCTCGCCCGGGTCTCGCGCTTGACCACCATGGGGGAAATGACGGCGTCGATCGCCCATGAGATCAATCAGCCGATAGCGGCGATCGTCGCCAGCGCCAATGCCGGTCTGCGCTGGCTTGCCAATTCGATTCCCGATCTTGACGAAGCGCGTGCCGCCCTGAAGCGGATCGTCGCCGACGGCCATCGCGCGGGCCAGGTGATGAAGAGCGTCCGCAGCATGTTCAAGGACTCGAGCGCCAAGGTCAGCCTCGATGTGAACGAGCTGATCGGCGACGTCCTGGCGCTCCTTCACCGCGACATTCAGAAGCACGCGATCGAGATCCGAACCGATCTGGCTGGAGGGCTTCCCCGGATCATGGGCGACCCGGTCCAGCTGCAGCAGGTTCTCCTCAATCTGATCTCCAATGCCATCGATGCCATGGCAGCGCTCGACGATCGTCGAGGCGTGTTGCGGATCGCCTCGAGCCTTCAGGACTCGGACAACGTCCTGATCACCGTCACGGATTCGGGAACCGGAATCGATCCGGAGCACAAGGATCGCATCTTCGAAGCTTTCTTCACCACGAAATCGAGCGGCATGGGCATGGGTCTTTCGATCTGCCGATCGATCGTCCAGGCGCATGGCGGGCAGCTCTCGGCCGCCTCGGCCACACCCTACGGCTCGACCTTCTCGATTTTGCTGCCTAAGGATGGAAATGCATGATTGAGGGCCATTCCAAGGCGGTGCCGATGGTGTTCATCGTCGATGACGATGAGTCATTGCGGGAGTCGCTCGGCAGCCTTTTCCGCTCGGTAGGCCTGAAGGTGGCGCTGTTCGGAACGGCACCGGAGTTTCTGAGCACGGTCCTGCCGGACGTGCCGAGCTGCCTCGTTCTCGATGTCAGGCTCCCCGGTCTGAGCGGGCTCGATTTTCAGTCCGAGCTGATCCGCGCCAATGTTCGCGTCCCGATCATCTTCATGACCGGCCACGGCGACATTCCGATGAGCGTGCGCGCGATGAAGGCCGGCGCCGTCGAGTTTCTCACCAAGCCCTTTCGTGACCAGGATATGCTGGATGCCGTCCAGCTTGCTCTCGCCAAGGATCGCATTCGTTGCGAGAACGAGCAGGCCAATATCGACCTGAAGTCAAGGTTCGCTGGATTGACCAAGCGTGAGAAAGAGGTGATGGCGCTGGTGACCGCCGGCCTGATGAACAAGCAGATCGCCGCCAGGATCGGACTGAGCGAGATCACGGTGAAGGTGCACCGGGGGAATGTCACGCGCAAGATGGGCGCGCGATCCCTGGCCGAGCTTGTCAAGATGGCCGAGACGCTCGGCATCAACGACGAGAGCGAAGACAACTCCTATACCCAAGTATAATTTCAGGACCGGTCGCAAGCATCCAACTTTCCGTGCTGTCGGCGGAAACGATTCGCCGAGCATCTTGCCTTGAGGGAAGTGGATTGGCGCAAGCTCCGAAGATCGCAATCGTCGACGACAATGAATCCGTGCGTGAGGCTACCAAGGATCTGATCAGATCGCTGGGCTATCGAGCGATGACATTCGCATCCGCCGAGGAGTATTTGGGCTCCGGCCATGTCGACGACACGTCCTGCCTCATCACCGATGTGGAGATGCCCGGCCTCAACGGCGTGGAGCTGCAGAGTCTTCTGACGGCCCAGGGTCGCCGCTTTCCGATCATATTCATCACCGCCTATCCTGCCGAGCGCGTGCGGCTGCGCGTCGAAAGGGCGGGAGCCCGCGGGTTTTTTGCCAAGCCCTTCGATGAGGAGAGCTTCATCGGGTGCCTCAACGATGCGCTCGAGGCATCTCCCTGATCGCTCGACTTATACCTAGGTATAGAATTTTATCTCTAGCGATGATGATCCGATACCCAAGTACACTGTCTCCATTCCCCGTCGCCTTCTAGTCTCCCACCCGACCGGAACAGTGGAAGGGAGGCCAGTTTGTTCAGGATCGTTGCGATTGCGGCTTTGCTGCTCGGCATTTCGCCCTTCGGTGTTGCTCCAGCCACCAGGGCCTCGAACGTCCCCCTGCATTTCAGCAATGCCGACAGCCGAAACGTGACCTCGATCGCGAAGAACCAGATCTACCCGCTCAAGATCGAGCTGATGCGCGACCCTTGCGCTGCCGCCTTCTGCATCGACATTTGAGCGAACCGTCCCCACCCGGCTCCCCCCCATCCCCTCTCGACAAGCGAGCCGGACTTGAAAGGCCCTCTCCCCCGCGAGGGCCTTTCTCATTGAGCAGCCGGGCGATCTGGTATTCATTGTCGAGGCAGACGCTCAAGTCTTTGCGGCTGGGATGCCATGCAGGCTTCGAGGACTCATCTGGTTTTGGCGCTCGCAATCCCCTATGGCCTGCTCTGTCCCGGGCTGCTCCTGGCATCAGATCAGCAATCCGCCGGTCCGAAATACTATCGGATCATCGATGGGGCGGTCGACGCGAAGACCTATAACGGGTTCAGGCGCTACCACGCTTCATGCAATCACTGCCACGGTTCCGACGGCCTGGGGTCGACCTTCGGGCCCTCGCTGGTCGAACGGCTGCCGGATATAGCCGAGTTTCGTCTCGTCGTGCGCTATGGCAAGGCGACGGGCGAGTCCGTGATGCAGGGCTTCGCCGACGACCCGAACATCGCCCCCTATGTCGACGACATCTATTCCTACCTTCAGGGGCGAGCTGATGGTGCGATCGGTCGCGGTCGACCTCGGAAACAGAAATGATTTCTCGAACTGTGCGGTTTCACACAGACAATCGAGCGTTGCTTCTTCATCTTGCGCCGCATGTTCAACGGTCTTTCCTCATGCGGAGCACCACAATGTACCGCTACATGATGCTTGCAGCACTATGCGCCGTGACAAGCCCCGGATATGCCGCAGAAATAGGCGAGATCCAGGGATCGAGCATCGATCTGGGTGGATTTCGCGGCGTTGTCTATTACACCAGCGAAGACAGTGGCTATCATGTCGTGACCACCATCTCCGAAGGCGAGAACGGGTTGCCGGTCCGGTTCGAGGCGACCCTTCTCGAGGGTCAGAAAATCATCGTCTCTGTTCCCGGCAAGCTGGGAGAGCCCGGACATGCTTTCGAGATGAAGCGGTCCAACAGCAAGTTGATCGTCGGTCCATCGCCGAGTGCATCGAAGACGCTCGTCATCGCTCAGCCCTAGGGGCTGGCGCTTGAAGGCGCGGCAAGGGTGAGCTCACCGCCAGAGGCTGGAAGCGGGGCGATGACCAATCCGTTCCCCGACCTCGAAATGACGACCACATGGCTCTGTTCGCCCAATCTTCCGGGCACGATGATTGACATCTTCTGACTCTCGGTCAGCGTGGCCTCAAAACGAATTGGCAGGCCGGCGTCGCCATTCGCAACTGTGGCGACTACCCGGTAGCCGTCTCCGCCCTCAGTGAAGAAGACAACGCCATGATAGCTGCCGATGTCGATGCTGCCGCCCTGCAAAACCGAAAGTTCGGCCGCATGCATGGGTGGAGTCGTCAGCAACAAGGGGACTGCAAGGAAGATGTACTTTGACATCGCATCACCGTTCGGATGGAGTTGGAGCGATCGCCCCGCCTTGCAAGTCAATCTAGGCCGGGCGTTTCCTCGGGGCTTGGTTAGGAAGGAAGCCGGCTAGTACAGGAAAGAACTCGGTACTTGGCACCGTGCAGCTGGATGCAGTGGACCTATCAATTTTTGAGGCGTTCGTTAAGGTTATCGACCAGTGAGTGCGAGCTGGGCGCCTGGTAAGAGCATATGAGCTCGGACAAGGCCGATTGTGCACTGTTGCGCTTCTCCACGAACGACTTGCCAGAACACGGTCGTCTTCCGTTTTGGCGAGAGGTATTCACCCGCGACAAGATTCACGTCGAGATCGAGGCGGTTGCCCGACTTCCATTCGCGTCCGCCGCAACGCTTCTCGCATGGTCGGGGCTGCGTGTTATCTGGGCAGGCCATTCGCCGGTGCGTATCGTGCGCAACCCGCCGCCCGTCATCGAAGCACCGGGTGTGCTGTACGCCGAGTCGACGATCATGCAGCTGGCCCGCTCTGACTGGGTTGCTTTGTCGATTCCAAACGTCGCGCTTACCACCTTCGTTACGGGACTCGAGTTCGGCGCGATGCGGCTGGTACCGAGAGACAGTGAGCTGCTGCGGTTTCTCACGAGGTATTTGGA
>JBIOYR010000008.1:0-4686 GCA_044870245.1 Aestuariivirgaceae bacterium
GCTGTGCCCGGAAACCTGGAAGTATATCACCGAGCGCGATCTGGAGAGCGTGCGCATTGTGCGGGATGCGAACGGTAGCCCTCTCGACATAGAACGCGTCCTCAGCAAGCCCGTCGAGATGCTGCTCAATGATCTGCGGGAGAAGCTGGTCGCGGGGGTGGCGGTGCTCCAGGTGCGGGAGAGCATAACCGACGACCACAAGCCGGTCTCGGCATCCGCTTGCGCTTCGATCGAGTTCAGCGTCCGTTACCGGCTCAACGAAATCACGGTAGGCAATCGCCTCTACTATGACGCGCTGGTGTTCCCGTCCGCTGACGAGAGCGAGAAACTGACGGACAAGGCCCGGGTGATGAGCGTCATCGACGCTTTCTTGGCCGAGGGTGGCGATCTGCTGGCCAACGACTCGAGGCAGATACTCATCAAGAGGGCCGTCGCGGCGGGCGCCAAGAAGGGCAATGCCGAGGATTATGTCGACGTGCAGCGCGCGGCGGCCCGTCGGGACAGGGACAGAAAGAAGTAGCGGAACCTATCAATAGGCCTATTCGAGCCTATCCAATAGGTATCGGCAGACTGCGCTGACCCCTGTCATAGGTGCATCCACGGACGAACGGGAACCGTGGAGCACCTAGCAGATGGCACCTTCTCACGCCGCAATGCTCGCCGCCGCCGGCCAGGTGGCCGTGGAGCGCGATGCCGAGCTCTCGATCAACGACATCATCGGCGACGGACTGATCGATGAAGATGAGGCCGGGAAGATTCTTGGCCTGTCGGTCCGCTCGCTGCAGGGCTTCCGGCTCAAGGGCAACGGCCCGCCCTATGTGAAGATCGGGCGCCGGGTTCTCTACTCGCGCGCCGAGCTCGCCGCCTACATCGCCGCGCGCCGCCGCACCAGCACGTCCGATCAGGGGTGCTGATCCATGTCCGGCCTGATCCTGAACCGTACCGAGACAATGGTGCTGCAGCTAATCGACATTGCCGGCGGCATCGTCACCGCGAGGACCAGGCCCGGCACGTTTCGCTACTTCGCCGACACTGCTCCGATCGCCGATCACTGGATCTTGAAATTCGCTGAGGACGACTTGCTCGAGCCGGTCGAGGGCTCGCCGTCTCTGCGGCTCACCGCGGCCGCTCGAGAACTGCTGAACAGCTTCCGCTGAAAAGAATTGCGGCCGCCGTTCGGGGCGACCGCGAAGTCAATGGGGAATGCTCCTCCGCTGTATCAGCGATAGGGGCGAACGTCAAAGGAATTCGCTCCTATGCGCGTGCGCGACTTCAACAAGCGGTATGGACATCTGCTCTACCCCGCCGCGCTGCTGCTCATGGGCCCGGAGAATCTCACCCTCTCGGGCCCGGATGAACGCCGCTGGGGGACCAACGGTTCATTCAGCTTGGCGCTTAGTTCGGGTGCATGGTGCTCCTTCGAGGAAACGACGGCGGCCGGCACATATGTAGGCGGCGGGCTCAAAGAGTTTCTCCGCTGGCGTGGAATCAAGAACCACGCCGCCTGGCTGCTGCAGCATTTCTCGCATGCCGATCGGGCCAATCCTCCGCCGCACATCGATGTCGATTACTGGACGCGATTCGGGCCCGGCCTGGCGTCAGGACAAAAGAAGCCGCGGCCGAAAAAGAAGCGGCGCGCTGTCGACGGCGACGGCATGTTCACGACCGACGCCGAGGGCTGGCGCGAGGTCGCCCGCTGGATCTATGTCGACGAGCTGGGCGCCAAGCTCTATCAGACGCGCCGCTATGAGATGCCGCGGGAAGGCGGCGGCAAGCCGAGAAAGACCTTCCGCCAATATCAGCCGAATGGCCGCGGTGGTTGGAAGCCCGGGCTCGATGAGGTCGCCCGCCGGGTGCCGTTCAATCTGCGTGGCGTGATGGCCGCGGTCGCCGATGGCGTGCCCGTCTATATCGTCGAGGGCGAGGGCAAGGCCGACGCGCTCAGCCACATGGGCAAGGTCGCCACCTGTTGCGCCCTGGGGTGCAAGAGCTGGGAGAGCAGCTGGGACGCCAATTGGGCGCGCTACTTCAAGGGCGCCGACATCATCATCGTGCCGGACAATGACGAGGCCGGCATGGGCTATGCGACCGCCGTCGCGCGATCGCTCAAGGGTGTAGCTGCGCGAATCCGCCTGCTGAAGCTCCCCGACCTTCCCGAAAAGGGCGACATCGTCGACTGGCTGAAGGGGGTGGCAGCCAATGGCTGACCGGACCAAAGAGGACTTCGAGCGGGCTGAAGCCGAGTTCGCTTTTGATTGGGATCCTGACGAGCCAGCCGCGGGCCGAAAGAAGGCGAACGGGAAACACCCGCCGCCGCCCCCAGGGGGCTCAGCGCTGCCGCAGGATCCGTTCCGGACTATCTCGGCCGGCGACGTCACAGGGCCGATTAGGACCGTCCCCTGGCTCATTAAACACGTGCTGGGTGACAGCGGGCTGGCGAGTCTCTATGGCCGACCAGGCTGCGGCAAGTCTTTCGTCGCGATCTCGCTGGGGCTCCACATCGCCCACGGAATACCGTGGCGCCGATACCGGACACGCCAGGCCGGGGTCTACTATTTCAGCATGGAGGCGGGCGGCCACGGCGTGAATCGCGTCGTCGCGGCGATCCAGCATCACAAGATCCCGTGGCCGCCGCTGTTCCGCATGTCGGCGGGGCTGTTCAGTCTACTCGAGCGGGAGCAAGCCGAGCAGTTCGTTGAGACGGCCCGCACCCATGGCTGGCCGATCGGCCTGATCATCGTCGACACGTTGGCGCGGGCCCTTGGCGGCGGCAACGAGAACAACTCCGAGGACATGGGGGCGGTGATCGGCAATGCCGATTGGCTCGCCAATGAGCTCGGAGCCGCGCTGTTATTCGTTGCCCACAGCGGCAAGGACGCGAGCCGGGGCATGCGCGGGCACTCCAGCATGGTCGCCGCAGTCAATACCGAGATCGAGCTCGAGCGCGCCGCCGGTCAGCCGGGCGTGTTCAGGGTCACAAAGCAACGCGATGGTGCCGATGCTGTCCAACTCGGCTTCAACCTCGAGCAGGTGCCGCTGGGCCGTGACGAGGACGGCGACGAGATGAGTTCGTGTGTCGTCGTGCCGGCGGAGATTCCGCAGCAGGCACAGGCGGCGGCCCCGAAGATGCCGAAGGGCATCAAGCTGGTGCTGAGGGCGCTGGACAGGGCCCTGGCCGATGCCAGGAAGGCACCAGCCCGCGATCAGCCGCCCGAGGGCGTGCCGCCCCACGCCGTGACCGAGCTGGAGTGGCGGCGGGCGCATAGCACGCTGCTGCAGAAAGACACCCCGGCCAACACCCGGCGCATGGCTTTCAACCGCGGGGCCGATTGGCTCGTGGCGGAAGGCATGGCCACACGTTTTGACGGATATGCATGGAGACCCGAGCGATGAAAACGCACCCTGCACCGGGCGCACAAATACACACACACCCTCTTATAGAGGGGTGTGCGTTTTGTGCGGCCACCCCCGATGCCTCGGGCAAGCGCACAAATGTGCGAAATGTGCGTTTTGTAAAAAGTGTGCGAGGGCGGGCATGACCGATCCCGAAACCCTCGCCTGGCTCTCCCGCCGCTGCGAGCACTGCCGCGATGTCTCATCGCCGAAGCAGAGCGATTTCGACAACAAGCTTGGAATCTTCACCACCGATGACGGTGAGCACCTTGTCCACATGGCCTGCTGGCCGGAGTGGCGGACCTTTCGCGATGCGGATCTCGAGCAGCGAATGGACGGCCCGTGCGCCGTGTGCGGCGAGCCGGGCAGCGATGATAACCCGATGGCCAGCTGCCCACCTGACAGCCTGACCGGCGCAGTCTTTCACCTGAAGTGTTTTTCAGCTTGCCCGATCGAGGGCGATTCCGGCGGGGATCAACCCGCCCCCAGCGGGACTGAACGCAACCCCTAACGTCAACCCCACAGGTGCAAGGAGCACAAAATGGGAAACATGAAACCAAGACGCGGTCGCGAGATCCCCAGCGAGGGGTGGGTCGTCGCGTATATTGCCAAGCTGGCCCACGTCGGCACGCAGGAGGACTTTAACGGTGACCTTGTTGAGCAATTCGTCGTTGCTCTCGAGTTGGCTGAGCAGATGTCCTCCGGGCAGAATTTCCAGATCTGGAAAACCATCGCGATCAAGGCGCACCCGAAGTCCGGCATGTCGTCGCTGATCAAGGCGACCGGCGTGGCGACCGACGAAGAGGGCGTCCCGAATGCTCGGGATCTCCTCGGGCTGCCGCTCTACCTCGAGATCATCCACAAGGAAAAGGAGGGCATTGTCTACGCCAATGTCGGCCCGATGACCCGGGTGCCGCGGGGCGTGGAGATCCCCGATCCGCCGAAAAAGACGGCTTACTTCTGGATGGATAGTGACGGCTTTTCTCGGAAAGCTCTCGATCGGCAGGGCGGCCAGTTTCCAGAATGGGTGATCGACAAGATCCTCGATTCCGAGGAGTACCGCGAGTTCACCGCGCCGCGGCCTAAGCCGCCAGCGGAGGAGCCTGAGCCCGCGCCATCGCCGGCCGCCAAGCCCGCGGCCAAGGGTAAGGCGGCCAAGGCCAAGCCCGCGCCGAAGCCGATCATTGACGAAGAGCTCAATGACGACTTCCCGGAGACTTACACCGGCAAGAAGGATGCGGCCGAATGAGCGGCATCACCACCACCACCAACGGAGCGCCGGGCACCCCGGCG
>JBIOYR010000009.1:0-5828 GCA_044870245.1 Aestuariivirgaceae bacterium
TGGTCGCCGGAGCACTGACCGGCCTGACCCAGACACTCGTCAAGCTTGCCGCACCGGGAATACCTGATATCTACCAGGGCTCGGAAGGTTTTGACTTGAGCTTCGTCGATCCGGACAATCGACGGCCAATAGACTTCGAATCACGAGCGGCAATGGTGGGATCCATCGGAATTACCGAACTCGGTGCCATGACCGAGGGCTGGAAAAGCGGTGCCATGAAGCTGCATCTCCTGCGCTGCGGGCTGACGCTGCGCCAGCGGGCACCTTCTCTGATGGCCGAGGGCGAGTATCTGCCGCTCGCCGTCGAGGGACCGGAGCAGGCGAGCGTTGTCGCCTTTGCGCGGCGCTTGGGCGAGCATTGGGCCATTGCCGTCGCCCCGTGCCGTACCCTCCGCCTGACTGCCGGCAATGACCGCCCGGAGATTCCCGGGAGCCGCTGGCATGATACCGCCATCGTCCTGCCCACCCTTGCCGGCGCTTCCTTCGTCAATCGCTTGACAGGCGAGGCTCTGGGAACCGGCGGCCGCATTTCGCTCGCCGCTCTGCTCGACAAATTCCCGGTGGCGCTGGTCTCGACGGTTCAGCCATGACCAGCGATCCGCGTCTCACCACCCGCCCCGGGCTCAAGCAGACCATTCTCGAACGGTTGAAGCTTGGGCTCGGCGTCCTGCCGGAGAACGCCAAGCCGGAGGACTGGTTCTCGGCGACCAGCCAGGTCGTGCGCGAGGTGCTGATGCAACGCTGGCACGAGAGCAACGCCCTTGCCAGGCGCCAGCGCCTCAAGCATGTCGCCTATATGTCGATGGAGTTCCTGATCGCCCGCAATCTCGCTTCCGCCCTGGCGGCGACCGGACTCGAAGGCGAGTGCCGGGCGGCCCTTGCCGCGCTCGGGGTCGATCTCGATGATGTCATCCGTCATGAGCAGGACCCGGCCCTGGGCAATGGCGGATTGGGGCGGCTCGCCGCCTGCTTCCTCGATTCCATGGCATCGCTCGGCGTGCCGGCCACCGGCTACGGCATCCGCTTCGCTTATGGGATGTTCAAGCAGGAGCTGCGCGCCGGCTGGCAGCTCGAGCTGCCCGAGGACTGGTCGCGCGAGGCCAAGGTTTGGGAGGTGGTGCGCGAC
The DNA here is from genome assembly GCA_044870245.1 of Aestuariivirgaceae bacterium. GTDB lineage: Bacteria > Pseudomonadota > Alphaproteobacteria > Rhizobiales > Aestuariivirgaceae > DATAFF01. The sequence continues at coordinate 1,127 of JBIOYR010000009.1, forward strand.
GACCGCCGCTATCGCATCCGCTTCGGCGGCAAGGTGCATCATCGCGGCTATCGCGCCCATTGGGTGGACACCGAGGACGTGATCGCGGTCGCCCATGACCTGCTGGTCGCCGGCCAGGGCCATGTCGCCGTCGACACGCTCCGCCTGTGGGATGCCAAGGCCGAGCAGCCATTCGATCTCGCCGCCTTCAATGCCGGGCGCTATCTCGACGCCTCGGCCGAGCGGGTCAGGGCCGAGACCCTGACCCGGATCCTCTACCCCGACGATTCATCGCAGGAAGGGCGCGAGCTTAGGCTCAAGCAGGAGCACTTCTTCGTCTCGGCCTCGCTGCAGGACATCGTGCGCGACCTCATTGCCGGCAAGGAGAGCCTGAACGACATGCCGGAGCGGGTGGCCATTCACCTCAACGACACCCATCCGGCGCTGGCGCCGGCCGAGCTGATGCGCCTCCTGGTCGATGAGCACGGCATCGAGTGGGACGATGCCTGGAGGATCACCCAGCGAACCTTCAGCTACACCAACCACACTTTGATGCCCGAGGCGCTGGAAGTGTGGGCCTGTGACACGCTGCAGCGGATCGTGCCGCGCCATCTCGAGATCATCGAGGAGATCGACCGGCGCTTCGTCGCCGATCTCAGGCGCAACCGGCAGGCCGACGAGAGCTTCCTCGACCGCACCCGCATCGTCGAGCGCAATGTCATGCCGCGGGTCAATATGGGCCGCTTGTCGGTGGTGGCGAGCCACAAGGTCAATGGCGTGTCGGCGCTGCACAGCGCGCTCATCGCCGAGCGGCTGTTCCCCGACTATGCCGCCTTGTGGCCCGACCGCTTCGAGAATGTCACCAACGGCATCTCGCCGCGGCTCTGGCTGATGCAGGCCAATCCGCGCCTGTCGTCGCTGATCGACGAGGCGATCGGCGAGAGCTGGCGCGGCAATTTCGACGAGATCGCCGATCTCAAGGGCTTCGCCGAGGATGCCGGTTTTCGCGACCGCTTCCTCGCAGTGAAGCGCGCCAACAAGGAGCGGCTGGCTCGGCTGGTGAGCGAGCGCACCGGCCTCGCCATCGATCCCGCGACCATGTTCGACATGCAGGTCAAGCGGATCCACGAATATAAACGGCAGCTGCTCAACATCCTCGGCGTCGTCGCCAGGTGGAACATGCTGCGCGACGATCCCCACCGCTTCTATGCCCCGCGCACCGTCTTCATGGCCGGCAAGGCGGCCAGCGCCTACCAGTTCGCCAAGCTCATCATCAAGCTTGCCTGCGACGTGGCGACCCGGGTCAATGCCGATCCCCTCACCAATCGCTACCTGAAATTCGTCTTCCTGCCGAACTACAATGTGTCGCTCGCCGAGATGCTGATGCCGGCCGCCGACCTGTCGCAGCAGATCTCGCTGGCCGGCACCGAGGCCTCGGGCACCGGCAACATGAAGCTCGCCCTCAACGGGGCGCTCACCGTCGGCACCTATGACGGCGCCAACATCGAGATCGCCTCTGCGGTCGGCGAGCAGGACCTGTTCATCTTCGGCCTGACCGTCGAGGAGGTGAAGGAGCTCAGGCGCCAGGGCTATGTGCCCTATGAATATTATCTCCAGCACGAGCCGATCCGCCGGGCGCTCGACCAGATCACCATCGGCGAGTTCTCGCCCGACGATCCCGGGCGCTTCCGGCCGATCGTCGACTCGCTGCTGCGCGGCGGCGACCACTACATGGTGCTGGCCGATTTCCCCGCCTATCGTTCGGCCAATATCCGCGCCGACCAGCTGTGGCTCGAGCCGACGGTATGGGCCGAGAAAGCGGTGCGCAATGTCGCCGCAATGTCGCGTTTCTCCGCCGACCGGGCAATTCGCGAATATGCCGACCGCATCTGGAAGGCCGACATGCTCTGAGCATGTGGTGGCGCAGCGCCGGCTCGCTTCCTACATTGCGGTTTTTGGAGCTCTCCATGTCCGACCGTCTCATGCGAATTCTCCTGGTCGTGCTGATCGGCCTGATCGCGCTCTATGTTGCAGAGCCCTGGTTCGACCGCCTGGTGTTCACCAGGGGCGAGCCGCGGGTCATCACGCCGCGCGGTGAGCTTGCACCCGCCGAGCAGACCGCCGTCACGCTGTTCCAGACCGTTGCGCCCTCGGTTGTGCAGGTCGTCGCCGGCAACCGTGGCGGTCAGGGCGGCACTGGCACCGGCTTCATCTGGGACGATGCCGGCCATATCGTCACCAACAATCACGTGGTGCAGGGTGCCAGCCGCATCGCGGTGCGCATGGCGAGCGGCGACGTCTATCGCGCCGAGCTGATCGGCCGCGCCCCCAATTACGATCTGGCGGTGCTGCGCGTCGGCGGCGGCTCGCGGCTGCCGCCGCCGATCACGCTTGGCGACTCCGACGATCTCAAGGTCGGGCAATGGGCCTTTGCCATCGGCAATCCGTTCGGGCTCGACCAGACCCTCACCACCGGCATCATCAGCGCGCTGAAGCGGCGCCTGCCGACCGCCGAGGGTCGTGAGCTCGCCGATGTCATCCAGACCGATGCGGCGATCAATCCGGGCAATTCCGGCGGACCGCTCCTCGACTCGGCGGGCCGACTCATCGGCGTCAACACGGCGATCTTCTCGCCCTCCGGCGCCAATGCCGGCATCGGTTTTGCGATACCGACCAAGGTGGTGAACCGGATCGTTCCCGAACTCATCGCCAAGGGTCGCGTCCCGACCCCCGGCATCGGCATCACGGTGGGCGACGAGCAGCTCGCCACCCAGGCCGGCGTTCACGGCCTGATCGTCGAGCAGGTGGTGCCCGGATCGCCGGCCGAGCGCGCCGGACTCCAGGGGATCGACGAGCAGGGAGGACGCCTGGGCGACGTCATCGTTGCGGTCAATGACCAGCCGGTGAGCCGGCTGTCGGATTTCACCGAGGCGCTCGAGAAGGCCAAGATCGGCGATACCGTGTCGCTCAAGGTGCAGCGCGAGTCAGGCACCGTCAATGTGCCGATCAAGGTGGTCGACATCGGCGACAAGGCTGGAAGGGAATAGGCAGTAGTCGTTAGGCAGTAGGCAGTGAAGCGAGCTCTTGCCTACTGCCCAATGCCTACCCACTCGGAAAATGCTGAAACAGCCAGGTTTCGGTCAGCGCCCGCCCGCGCGGATCCTTGAGATAGGCGCGCAGCTCGACCGGCTCGCTGCCCGACGCCTTGAGGTCGAACACCAGCCGCCATTTCGGCGTGCCGTTGACCCTCAGCGCGTAAGCGTCGGCAACGACACCGCGCGATGCCTCGACCACCGGAATGAGCCCGTCGACGGTCTCGAACTTCTCGAGACCGCCGCCGGCAAAGTCGATGGCATATTTGGTGAAGCCGAGCTTGCCCTTCTCGGCCGGCCGCCCGCCGCGGCCGCGCCGCGTTGCCACCACCTGCGCCGCGGTCGGCGGCTTCGGCTCCGCGGCCGTCCAATAGATGCGATAGGCGAATGTGAAGGCCGAGCCGGCGCGGGCCGGCTCGGTCGGCACCCAATAGGCGACGATATTGTCGTGGATCTCGACATCCGTCGGGATCTCGACGAGCTGCACCGCTCCCTGCCCCCAGTCGCTCAAGGGTTCGACCCACACCGAGGGGCGGCGATTGTAGAAGACCCCGTCATCCTCATAGCTGTCGAACTGGCGGTCGCGCTGCAGCAGGCCGAAGCCCTTGGGCGAGCGATCGAGGAAGGTCGACGTCATCACCCGCGGCGGATTGTTGAGCGGGCGCCACAGCCGCTCGCCGCTGCCGGTGGCGATGGCGAGACCGTCCGAGTCATGGATCTCCGGACGCCAGTCGGGAGCATTGGCGCGATTGGTCTCGGAGTACCAGAACATGCTGGTGAGCGGCGCAATGCCGAGCCGCGACACCGTGCGGCGCATGAACAGGCGCGCTTCTACATCGCCCCACACGCCCCTGCCATTGTGCCAGATGAAGCGATAGGCGCCGGTGACGCTCGCCCCTTCGAGCAGCGCGTAGACCGTGATCGCGTCGCGGCCCGGCTCGAGATAGAAGCGCGAGAAGCGGGGAAACTCCTCCGGCGTCGGCAGTGCCGTGTCGATCGCCACGCCGCGCGCCGACAGGCCATATTGCTGAAGCTCGCCGGCGGAGCGGAAATAGCTCGCGCCGAGATAGGCGAGCCAGTCGCCATGGAGATCGGCGTTCATGATGCGAAAGCCGGCAAAGCCAAGATCGTCCGGCAGGTTGCGGGCGAAGGCGGCCTTCGGACCGAAGGTGAAGAGGTCGGGCGAATAGACGATCTCGCGCGCCTGGCCGGCTTCGACCACCGCGATGTGAACCGGTTCCTGGAAGAACTTGCCGGGATGGAACAGCCGCACCGGAAAGGGCTGGCCTTGATAGAGCGTGTGGTCCGGCCGGTAGGTGATCTCGATATGCTGCTCGAAATCGATGCGCTCGAGCAGCGCCTGGGCGCGCGGCGGCTCCGGCACATAGGGCGATTGGGCGCGCTTCTGGGCTTCGGCTGTCAGCAGATCGAAGTTGAACGGTTGCGGCTCGCGCAGCCGGATGCCGGGAAACGCCGTCGCGGCACGTCCCGCTCTGCCCTGCAAGCCAGTGATGAGCGACGCAGTCAGGGCCAGGGCTGCGGCTCGGCGATTGATTTTGATCATGATCTTGTCTGTGGTGGCAGCGGGGAGAGTGAGTAGCGAATAGTGAGTGGTGAGTAGTGAGTAGTTG
>JBIOYR010000010.1:0-19889 GCA_044870245.1 Aestuariivirgaceae bacterium
AGACGACGATGAGCCCGCAGCTGTTCGGTCGCCAGATCGACGACGGCGCCTACGCCATCACCATCGGGACGGTGCAGCAACTGCAGGTGGCGCGCCATTATGGCTTCGATCGGGTGGTGATGGCCAATCAGCTGGTCGGCGCCCGCGCCATCGGCTATGTGCTCGACGAGCTCAACCGCGACCCGGCATTCGATTTCTACAGCCTCGTCGACTCGGTGGCGTTGGTGGATCGGCTGGCGGAGGCGGCGCGCCGGGTCGAGCTCAAACGTCCACTTCAGCTGATCGTCGAGGGCGGGTTCGTCGGCGGCCGAACCGGCTGCCGGCAGCTCGAGGAGGCTTTGGCAGTTGCCGCCGCGGTCAAGGCGAACGAGCCATTCCTGTCGCTTCGCGGCGTCGGCGGCTATGAGGGCCTGATCAGAGGCGATACGCCGGAGGAGGGCGAGCGGCTGGTCGATCGCTTTCTCGATTATCTGGCGGCTATCGCCGTGGCCTGCGATCGGGAGAATTATTTCGGCCCGGGCATCGTCCTGTTGACGGCCGGAGGCTCCACTTTCTACGACCTGGTCGCGAGCCGCTTTGCCAAGACCGAGGTCGACCGGCCGTTCATGGTGCTGACCCGCAGCGGCTGTTATCTCACCCACGATTCCGGCGAATATGCCGTCAGGTTCAAGGAGCTGCGACAGCGCTCGCCGGAGGTCGATGAGCTTGGCCCCGGCCTCGAGGCAGCGCTCGAAGTGTGGGCCTATGTGCAGTCGCGGCCCGAGCCGGAGAAGGTGCTGCTGACGGCGGGAAAGCGCGACATCTCGTTCGACTCGAAGATGCCGCATCCACTGAAATGGTTCAGGCCGGCAACCGGCGCCACTGCCGCCGACATCAAACCGCTCGGTCCCGACCATGTGGTGACGGGGCTCAACGACCAGCATTGTCACCTGGAGGTGCCGCGCAGCAGCCCGCTGGCGGTGGGCGACATGGTGGCGCTCGGCATCTCGCATCCCTGCACGACCTTCGACAAATGGCAGGTGCTGTGCATCGTCAATGACGATTACGATATCGTCTCGGCCGTTCGCACCTTCTTCTGATCATGCCGCGCGACCCTCGACACGACCTGCTCTTCGAGCCGATCCGCATCGGACCGAAAGTTCTGAAGAACCGCTTCTACCAGGTGCCGCAATGCACCGGTGCCGGCGTGTTGAAGCCGGGCGCCAATCTCGGCCATCGGGCGGTGAAGGCAGAAGGCGGCTGGGCCGGCATCTGCACCGAATCGTGCTCGATCCATCCCGAGGTCAATCAATCGACTTCGACCTGCACCACGATCTGGGACGAGGGCGATGTCATCAACCACCGCTACATGACCGACGAGGTGCATCGCTGGGGGGCCCTTGCCGGCGTGGAGCTCGGAGCCGGCGGGGTCAAGGACAATCTCGCGACGCGCTATGTGGCGGCGGCATTCGACCGCTTTCCCTCCTCGGGGATTCCCAAGGTCTATACCTATGAAGCGAGCGAGGACGACATCAAGCGGCTGATGCAGATGTATGCCGAGGCGGCTCAACGCGCCATCGATGCCGGTTTCGACATTCTCTACATCCATGGTGCCGCCGGGGTGTTTCCCGCCCATGCCCTGTCGCGGCATTTCAACCGCCGCGCCGACAAATATGGCGGATCGTTCGAGAACCGGGCGCGGTTCTGGATCGAGGCGCTGGAAACCCTCCGTCGCGTTGCCGGCGATCACTGCGCTATCGCCACCCGCTTTGCGATCGACGACATAGCCGGACAATGGGGCATCGAGATGCTCGACGAAGGCCTGAGATGGGTCGAGCTCGCCGACCGGCTCGGGCTCGTCGATCTCTGGGACGTCATCCTCGGGGGCGCCGGACATGATGCCTGGGGCGAGGACTCAGGGCCATCGCGGTTCTACAAGAGCAATCATCAGGCGCCGTGGAACCGCGAGGTCAAGCGCATTGCGAAGGTGCCGGTGGTGGGCGTCGGCCGCTTCACCGACCCCGACGAGATGGTCAGGGTGATCAGGTCGGGTCAGCTCGACATCATCGGATGCGCGCGGCCGTCCATCGCCGATCCCTGGCTGCCGCGCAAGATCGACGAGGGCCGCGTCGATGACATTTGCGAGTGCATCGGCTGCAATGTGTGCATCTCGCGCTTCAATCTGAACAGCACGATCATCTGCACCCAGAACCCCACCGCCATGGAGGAGTATCGTCGCGGCTGGCATCCCGAGAAGTTCACCATGACCTCGCGGCCGTCGCAGGTGCTTGTCGTCGGCGCCGGTCCCTCCGGCATGGAATGCGCCCGGGTGCTGGCTCTCAGGGGCTATGAGGTCGATCTGGTCGAGGCTGACGAAACGCTCGGGGGACATCTGCGCGATGTCGTCAAGCTGCCGGGGCTTGCCGAGTGGAACCGGGTGATCACCTACCGGGAGACGCAGCTTGCCCGCATGAGGAATGTGCGGATCATGCGCGGCACCGGCAAGGTCTCGGCGGAGGAGATCCTCGACTATGGCGCGCCGCGCGTGGTGCTGGCGACGGGTGCGCGATGGGTGGGAAACGGTCTCGGCGCGTCCGGGCCGGACCCGCTGCCTGGTGTCGACATGGCCCTCAACCATTGCGTCACGCCGGACCAGCTGTTCGCCGGCAAGGCGGTCGGAGACCGTGTGGTCATCCTCGATTCCGACGGATATTTCATGGCATCAAGCATTGCCGAGGTCCTCGCCGATCAGGGAAAGTCGGTGACGATCGTGACACCGTTGGACACGGTCGCACCGATGATGGACCTGACGCTCGAGGGCATGAACTTCAAGCGGCTGATGCGCGAGAAGGGGATTCGCGAGCGGACCGGGCGTTGGGTGGAGAAGGTCGCGGCCACCAATCATGGCGTCGAGATCGCTCTCTACGATCATTATCGCGATGGCTCGCGGCGCACCACCGAGCCGCGGAAGGGCGCGTTTCCGCGCCGGCTTGGCACTGCCGTCGAGACGCTCGAATGCGACACGGTCGTTCTGTGCACGGCGCGCGAGTCCAACACGGCGCTTTATGACGGCTTGGTCGCGCGCCGCAGCGACTGGAAGGAGAGTGGCGTCGAGCTGGTGGTTCGCTCCGGCGATTGCCTGGCGCCGCGCTATCTGGCAGACGCAATCTTCGATGGTCACCGCATTGCCCGCGAGTTCGAAAGCGCCAATCCGGAGCGGCCGATGGCGATCATCCGTGAGCGGCAGATCCTGGGCCACGAGGTGTTTCCCAAGCTCGGCGACCAGGTGCTGTGAAATTTGCGAAGGGTCCAGTCCACATGTCCGTCCAGCCGATTTCCGACGAAACGAAGACACTTCTGTCGCGCATCAGCACGGCGACGCTCACCTCCCAGCTGATGGCGCGAGGCTTGCGCAACACCTTCATGCAGAATGTGTACCGGCTGACCACCAACAGTGGGAGCATGGTCGGCGAGGCATTCACCTTGCGCTACATTCCCTCGCGAGAGGACCTCGACGTCATGAGCGTCTTCGAGAGTCGCGAGCATCCGCAGCGCAAGGCGGTCGAAACCATCCCGCCTGGCCATGTGCTGGTGATGGACTGCCGGCAGGACAAACGGGCGGCGAGCGCCGGCAGCATTCTCATTACCCGGATGATGGTGCGGGGCGCCGCCGGGGTGGTGACGGACGGCGGATTGCGCGACACGCCGGCCATCGAGGAGCTCGACTTCCCGGTCTATTGTGCCGCCCGCAGCGCGCCGACCAATCTGACCCGCCACCACGCCATGGACATCAATGTGCCGATCGGCTGCGGCGAGGTGCCGGTGTTTCCAGGCGATGTCATCGTCGGGGATCGCGAGGGGGTGGTCGTCGTCCCCCGGCATTTTGCCGATGAGATTGCCAAGGATGGCTATCGGCAGACCCTGTTCGAGGAGTTCGTTACCGAGCGCGTCAGGGGCGGGCAGTCGATCTTCGGTCTTTATCCGCCTGGGCCGGAGATGCAGGCCGAATTCGACAAATGGCGGGCGTCTCGACGAACGCCAGGATAGTCCCAGCCAGTCCGGGGATCTCTGGCTGTTCCGGTCAGTGTATGGCCAAGATTTGGGCTAATGTGCGCCTGACTGGAGCGGCAGATTCGCGTCAGTTCGTTTGCCGAAATGAGAACATGAGGCGGAACTTTCATGAGAATTCCAAGCACATCGGCGGTTGTCTTCTTGTCGTTCCTGGTCGCCTCGCCTGCCTTGGCCGAGGAGCCGATTGTCGTGTCCGGGGTCGGGACCTCGAGCTGTGGAAAGTTCACCAATTCCTACAAGGAAAGTCCGGCAAAAACCGAAACGCTGTATTTTTCATGGACGCAAGGATTTATGAGCTCCATCAATTTCAATCGGAAAATGCAGAACGGCACGGCAGTCGATTTCACCGCCATCCCGTCTGCCGCCCAACTGAGCTGGATCCGAGGGTACTGCCAGAAAAACCCGATGAAGACCTATCTGCGTGCGACCACCGAGCTTTTTCTGGCATTGGAACAGGCTCAAACGAGAAAGTCCAAGAAGGCACCGGGATCGGGGTGAGACGCGCTCACCAGACCGGCTCGCCATCCTTCGCGGGTCGGTCAATGCCGCTTGGAAAGGGGTCGTCACTGTCGAGAATGAGCGTCGTCTCGGCCGTGATCCAGGCGCGTCCGGTGATGCGCGGCACGATCCCGCCATTGTTGCTGAGCGAATAGGTCCCGGTGAAACGAGTGCCAATGATGCTCTCCTGCACCCAGCTCTCGCCGGGGTCGAGCTGGCCGCGGTCCGCGAGGCAGGCGAGCTTGGCGCTCGTGCCGGTGCCGCATGGGGAGCGGTCATAGGCGCCGCCGGGACAGAGCACGAAGTTGCGGCTGTCCGCCCCTTCGGTTCCAGGGCCGCAAAGCTCGATATGATCGATCTCTGCGCCGTTGGCGCCGGTGATGCCTTCGGCGAATAGCGCGGCTCTCAAGGCCTTTGCCACCATGGTCAGCCTCGGAATATTCGAGCATGCAAGCGTGCAGGGCACATTCTCGGTCAGGAAGAACCAGTTCCCGCCCCAGGCGACATCGCCGGTCACGGCGCCCATTCCCTCCACCATGACCGTTACATCCCTTTGGTGGACATAGGCCGGCACGTTCTCGATCGTCACCATGTTGCGGCCGTCGAGCTTCGCCATGACGATTCCGACCGGCGTTTCAATTCGGTGCCTGCCTCTATCGATCCGGCCAAGATACGCGAGCGTCACCACCGCGCCGATCGTGGCATGGCCGCACATGCCGAGAAATCCGGCGTTGTTGAAGAAGATCAGCCCGGCGGTGCACGTCGGATCGGCAGGTTTGCACAGAAGCGCACCCACCATTGCCTCGAAACCGCGCGGCTCGTTGAGACAGAACCGGCGAACATGGTCGGCGCGTTCGGCGAAGATCTGCTGCCGTCTGAGCAGCGACCCCTTGCCCAGATCCAAATCGCTCTCCACCACGAGCCGCGTCGGTTCACCCTCGGTATGGGAATCGATGACCCTCATCTCAGCCCTTCTTGGTCCAGCTCTCGTACCAGGCATCGAAGAGCTCGAGTTGCGCCGCTGCATATTGCTGCTGCGAGGGTGTGAGCGCGTCGCTCCGATTGAAGTGGAGCTCGTATCCCTCGTCGCCTTGCAGCGACATCAGATATTTGTAGTAGAGCACGAGGTCGGGACCTTCATCGAAGGAGGAAAGCACGGCGAGTGCCGCATCGAGCTCCCGCGCCTTCCGCCGTGCCACGACATCACCCCTCGCCGCGGCCTTGCACAACTCGACAAGGTGCAGGACCTCGCGCGGCAGCACATTGCCGATGCCGGTGATCGCACCCGTCGCGCCGCAATTGACGAAGCCATGAAAGACCTGGGTGTCGACACCAACCAGCAGCATCAGGCTCGTGTCGCGGCCGGTGATATGCTCGGCAGCGTAGCGCAGCGCTGCCGCCCCTCCGAACTCCTTGAATCCGACCAGATGGGGATGGCGGGCACGTAGCTCGAAGAACAGCTCTGCCTTCGTCTCATAACCATAATACGGGCTGTTGTAGATCACGGATGGGAGGTCGACCGCTGCCGACAGGATATCGTCGAAATGGGCCCGTTGCGCGGCGACGGACGAACCTCGCGAGAGCACGCGCGGAATGATCATCAATCCCTTGGCGCCATGCTTTCTGGCGTGCGATGCAAGCGCCGCAGCGCGGGCGGAGTTCTGGGCGCCAGTGCCAACGATGACAGGAATCCCGGCTGTCACCAGACGCTCGACGCCCGTCATGCGCTCCTCGTCTGCGAGAAGGGGCCAGTCACCCATGGAGCCGCAATAGACCACGGCCGACATTCCGACAGCGATCAACTGCTTGCCCTTGCGGACCAATGAATCGAAGTCGGGCTGGCGACCCTTGGTGCAGGGCGTCATCAGCGCCGGTATCGTTCCGGAAAAGACCGTCGAAGCCATTTCACCCTTCCTCGTTTTCCACTGATGCCCTGCCGCGCGCATCCATGAGCATAATGCCAAAACTCCGTGGTTCGGTCTTGGCTGAAAGCCCAGTCCGAACTTGGCAAACGGCATGGTTGCGCGCGATAAAGGGTGGCATGGACCGTTCGCCCTCGCTCACTCAGGCTCTGGCGCAGACCCTTTCCGGCGATGGCCTGTTCGATACCGTTCCCGACACGGTCTACTTTCTCAAGGATCGTGACGGTCGCTATAGAGCGGTCAATCAGACTCTGGTCGAGCGAACCGGGCGCAGAAGCAAGAGTGAGCTCCTCGGGCGCACGGCCGAAGAGATCTTCCCGGGTGACCTGGGAAGGCGGATCGCCGAGCAGGACCGTGCGATCATGGACAGCGGGCGCATGCTCGCAGCCGAACTCGAGCTGCATCTCTATGCGGATGGCAGGGAGGGCTGGTGCCTCACCTGGAAGTCGCCACTCACCGATGCTGCGGGAGCGGTTGCCGGTCTCTTCGGCATGTCGCGCGACGTCAAGCTGGGCAATGAGGCGTCCGACGAGGGCAGGGCGCTATCAGACGCGTTGTCCTTCGCCCGTCATCACCTGGACCAATCGCTAAGGATCAGTGACCTCGCCAGCCGCGCCGGTCTTTCGGTCTTCCAGTTCGACCAGCGCATCCGGTTCCTGTTCGGCGTGTCGCCAGGACAGTACGTGACCCGCCTGCGGATCGATCATGCTCGCGAACGCCTCCGCCACAGCTCCGCCTCGATCAGCGAAATCGCGCTTGAATGCGGCTATTCCGACCAGACGGCCTTTTCACGTCAGTTTCGCAAGATCGTGCAGTTGACACCGCAGAAATATCGAATGCACCGTTCGGAGGGACCCCAGAGGTAGCGCGGCCGGCTTGGCGCGTGTAGCATTGCAATGGTGGCGTTTGACGGAAGTGGCATGAAGGCGTTCCATTTTCCCGATCTCGGCGAAGGGCTGCATGAAGCGCAGGTCGTGGAATGGCACGTCGTCGAGGGAGACGAGGTTGCCGCCGATGATCCCCTGCTTTCCGTCGAGACCGACAAGGCGGTGACGGAGGTGCCGGCCCCCTGGAAGGGTCGGATCGCGAAGCTTTGTGCCGCCGTCGGCGAGACAATCCATGTTGGCGATGAGCTGGTGCGCTACGAGGGCGAGGAGCAGCCCAGACCTGTTGCAGCGCAGCGAAATCGTGCGATGCCAACCGAAGCGCCGCCGCCGCTTTCGGCTCCCGCCAAGCGGGTTCGCGCCATGCCGGCGGTACGCATCCTCGCCGCGGAACTTGGCGTAGATCTTGCCGGAATAATCGGAAGCGGGCCGAATGGCACCGTCCTTGCACGGGATCTCGCAGGGCCGCTGCGTAGCCGAAAGGGCGGAGCGACCGGCCTGTCGTCGAGCGTGCCGGCGGATTGGGACGAGGCCGGTTGGCAACCTCTGTCCGGGGTGCGCCGCAGCATGGCCCGCAATATGGAACGATCGAGGGCCGAGGTGGTCCCCGCGACCGTTCACGAAGAGGCGGATGTGAGCGCCTGGGCGCATAGTCGTGACGTGACTGCACGGCTCGTCCGAGCAATTCTTGCCGGCATTGCAGCGGAGCCTGCCCTTAACGGCTGGTTCGATGGCGCCCGCGGTCGAAAGCTTCAGAAGGAGCTTCACCTCGGCATTGCTGTCGATATCGTCGATGGCCTGGTCGTGCCGGTGCTGCGGGATGCCGGAGCTCACGACGCGGAAGGGCTGAGGTCAGAGCTCGATCGCCTCATCGAAGGGGCGCGGCAACGAACACTGGCGCCGGCAGAACTTTCGGGTGCCACGATGACGCTCACGAACTATGGCATGATCGCCGGATTGCACGCGACACCGGTCGTGATACCGCCACAGATTGCCATTCTGGGCAGCGGCCGCATCGGGGATCGCCTGAGGTCGGGCAGCGCCGGCCCGAATGCCGCAAGGATCCTGCCGCTCTCGCTCACCTACGACCACCGTTGCGTCACCGGCGGTGAGGCTGCGCGGTTCCTCCGGGCGGTGATCGCCAGTCTCGAGAGGTCAGACTGAGAGAAGGGACGTCAAATGCCGGCAAACGTTGAGAAAGACGCCGTGGTCGCAACCTTCGAAGTGCGCCTGCGGCGTTTTCTCGACGAGGAGGGATACGCCGTCGCGGGATTGCCTGAAGTCGCACGCGATCACGATCTTCTGCGCAAGATCTATCGGTTCATGGCGTTGTCCCGCGCCCTTGACGCGAAGTTCGTGAGCCTGCAGCGCACCGGCCGTTCCGGCACCTATGCGCCTGCCTATGGGCAGGAAGCCGTGCCGATCGGCCTTGCATCCGCGATGCGGGAGACGGATGTGCTCGTGCCGTCCTATCGCGAAGGCTCGGCGCAGATCTGGCGCGGTGTCGAGATTGGCGAGCTCTTGCGGTATTTCTCCGGCAGCGAGAGCGGGCAGGCGTGGTCGGCGCCATCGGTGCGGCGCGACCTGCCGATTTGCATTACCGTCGGCAACCAGGCGCTGCACGCAGCCGGCGTTGCTGCCGCCCTTAAATATCGCGGGGAAGACGCCGCAGCCGTCTGTGTATTCGGCGACGGCGCGACCTCCAAGGGCGATGTGTATGCGGCCATCAACATTGCGGGCGCCTGGACCCTTCCCCTGGTCTTCATCGTCACCAACAATCAATGGGCCATATCGACGCCGCGCACCCGCCAGTCGGCAGCCGAAACGCTCGCGCAGAAGGGACTGGCGGGCGGGATAGCCGTGCTTCAGACCGACGGCAACGATGTGCTGGCGGTGCACGATGCAGTATCGGAGGCGCTCGCGCGAGCGCGCGCCGGAGGCGGCGCGACATTCATCGAATGCGTCACCTATCGTCTGCAGGATCACAACACGGCAGACGATTCGACCCGCTATCGCGATCCCACGGAAGTCGAGCAACACCGCGCCCGCTGTCCGCTGCGCCGGCTGCGCGCCTTCATGCAGCGGAGTGGCATGTGGAGCGATGAGGAGGAGCAGGCATTGGCGCAACAGATCGCAAAGGAGATCGACGGCGCTGTCGAACGTCATCTCGATGCCGCCGCCGAGGGGCCGCAAGCGATGTTCGACAATCTCTATGCCGAACTTCCTGCTGCCTATGAAGACCAGCGTGCCGAGGCGGTGCGGTCAGGCCATGGCTGAGCTGAACCTGGTGCAGGCAGTCAACCTGGCGCTCGCACGCGCGCTCTCGGATGATCCTGATGTCGTGCTCTTCGGCCAGGACATCGGCATCCATGGCGGCGTGTTCCGCGCGACGGAAGGGCTCTACCAGCGCTTCGGTGGAAAGCGCGTGATCGATACGCCGCTCGACGAGATGACGATCGGCGGGCTTGCCGTCGGCATGGCGACGCAGGGTCTCAAGCCGGTGTGCGAGATCCAATTCATCGGCTTCATCTATCCGGTGCTCGACAACCTTGCCAATCACGCAGGGCGGATGCGTACGCGCACACGCGGCCGACTTTCCTGTCCGCTGGTGGTTCGGACCACTCATGGCGGGCTCGTGCGCGCCCCCGAGCATCACTCGGACAGCGTCGAAGCCCTGCTCGCCCACATGCCGGGTCTGCGCGTCGTGATCCCGTCATCGCCGCGGCAGGCCTATGGATTGCTGCTTGCTGCGATACGCGATCCGGATCCGGTGGTGTTCCTCGAGCCGACGCGGCTTTACCGCGCGTTCCGCGAGGAGGTGGAGGATGACGGAATGGCCGCAGCGCTCGACCGCTTGATCGTGACGGACGAGGGTGCGGATCTGACTCTTGTCGCCTGGGGTGCCATGCATGCCGATGTCCGGGCAGCTCGCGAGGAGCTTTCGGAGCGGGGAATATCTGCTGAGGTGATCGATGTCGCGACCCTCAAACCGTTCGACGCCGACACGCTTCTTGCCTCGGTCGAGAAGACGGGGCGGTGCGTGATCGTGCACGAGGCGGCGCGCACCTGCGGCTTCGGGGCCGAAATCGCCGCGATTCTATCCGAGCGTGCTTTCCCCGCTCTCCTCGCTCCGGTCGAGCGGGTCACCGGCTACGATACGGTGGTGCCCATGCCGCGACTCGAGAAGGCCTACTTCCCCGACAGGCGCCGCATTATCGAGGCCTGCGAGCGCGTCATGCGCTATGGATAGCCTGGCGCCAGGTTTTGGCATTGCGCGCTGCCGGGACTCCAATCAACTCATGAGAACCTCAAATCCAGGCTGCGAGTCGATATACCGTCGGTGAATGTCGGTGTAGGTCTCTCTGTATAGCCGATCGATCTCGTCCACCGCCGGGAAAGCAGCGACAAAGCCGGGATTGTCCGGCTCCAGGGCAATCGTTGAAGCCTTGATGAGATGGGCGACAAGGCCGCGCGGGTCCTCGTCTCCAACTGCGATCCGTATTGTTGTCGGGGCGATGCCGGCTTCCTTGAGGGCGGTATCGGAGAGTTCGGAATGGCTGGTCAGAGCGGGGCAAAGCACGATCGTGCTGGTCTGCCCCAGGCTGACCTGCAGTCCGAACGCCGGCTCCAGGCAGTCGAACAGCCGCTTGACGTGCTCTCGTCCGATCTTGAATGGATTTTGGGGTTTGGGTTCGAAATCGATCGTGAAAAGTGGCGGCGGCAAACCAAGAAAGAGATGCTGTTCGCGCATCGAGGCGTTGGGATTGCCGGCAACGCCAGAGCAGTTGACATTGATGCCTGGATGTCGGCTGAGGATATTGGCGAGAACCTGCGTGTTGATGGATTTGGCGAGGAGTCGAAGCGGCAGCGTTCGCATGCCGTTCAAGACCTCGAACGCCTTGTCGGCGTCGAGAAAGGCGCCCTTCACATAATAGACGTTCCAAAACAGCGTTTCGTCCCAGTTCCATCGACGTTTCATTCCATTGGGCCCGGTTGATTCAACGGACTGGCCCTTGGGAATGAACATGCGCTCGTTGCGGCCGATGCAGACGCCGGCGGTGGTGGCGCCGGATCCGGCGATGTCCTTGGTATAAGAGTGAATGACGAAATCCGGGCGCGCCATGGCATCGGCGTTTTGCAGCAGCCTTTGGAGAAAGGGTGTCCCGATCGTCGCGTCGCAAATGACATCGCAGCCTGCTTCATGGGCAGCTCGCGAGATCCCAGGAACGTCCAGAGTGTAGCCATGCGGGTTGCAGGGTGACTCGACATAGACGTAGATGTGCCTGCCCCTGGACAATCGATCGGCATGCCTGGTCCGCGTCTCGGTCAACGCAGCGCTGAAATCGGTCGAGGTAAATCCGTCGAACCATTCGACCGCGACATCCATGTTGCCCCGTTTGCCGTACCAGTCATGCAGCAATTGATAGGTGCCGCCATAGACATTGCGGCTCGAGAGCACAATGTCCTGATAGCCGACAAGATGCGCCAGCGTGGCATCCACTGCAGCCATGCCGGAATTGAAGTTCCAGGCCATGTATTCCCGTGCCAGCTGTCCGGCTTCGAGGTCGACGATATGGTTGGCCAGGCTGATCGAGGTCGGGTTCAGAAGCCGGGAGTATATGTCGTGCATCAACTCCTTTCCCTTGAAAGCGTCCTCGACCCACTCGATGCAGGCATAAAGATAGGTTGCCGTTCGGGTGATCACTGGTGTCGCGCTGAAGATCGCGGCGACATTGTCGAAGATGGGGTAGGGGCCCTTCAGGCTCTGCGTCTCCCAGGCGCTGGCAAGGGATTGATAGGTCGCCCGCATCGGGTTTTGGAGATTGTCCAAGATCTTGGCCAATTGGAAGCAGGCGAAGCGCTTGGCATTGAAATAGGCAATGCGGTCCGAGCGGTCGAGACTCTGGAGTGTGTCCATGGTGACGTGCCAAAGATCATCGACCGCAAGGCTCGCGCCATAAAGGTTGTGGGCGAGGTCGCTCATCGCATGTCCATAGGGGCTCGTCGGATCGATCGCGAAATGATCCAGTTGCTGACTCACGAGCTTGTCGATCGTCTCCGCCCTCGTCGAGTTTCTGAGAGGGCTGAGTTGCCTCGCTGGTCCGAGATCGGATCGTGGGTTGCTCATGATTGAAACTCCTTCGAAGGCAAGGAAGGCTGGCGGGCGTCGTGAAGATCGACTGTGGCGGAACTATCTTGGACCAGTCTTAAGGAAACGGAAAAGCACCGCGAAGTCATTGCTGCTCGCCAGAATCCTCGCAAACTGATCTCTCATTTGGACCGTCAGCCACTTGCCCTCAAAGTTCACGTCGATGATGCGCCCATTGATCACCCGCCAGTCGAGGGCCGATGTCCGGCCGTTGGCAAAGACGATGCGGCCGCGCACGATCCCATCCTGAGCGCTTTTTACCACGAAGCGCTCACCTGCGAAGCTCTTGGAATAGCGCGAAAGCATCTTGGCGGCATAGTCGGTCGCCAGCGCCACATACTGGCTCCTCTGCCCGGACGGCAGCTGCGAGCGATAGCGGCCCAATGCGAAAAGTGCGACTCCTTGAACGGCTGCATAACGGACAAGCAGCTGCTTGTAGGCGGAAGGCGATCCGCCGGCCCGCGCCACCGCCAGTGTCGCATTGGCGACTGTGCTTACGATCTCCTGATCATCGCTTCGGGCGATCGATGGAAGGACCAAGGAGAACGTCAGTACGGCTCCAGCCAGAGAAAGCAGGCCTCGGCGGCTGATCGGAGTTGGTGAAGTCATCGCCAAACTTCCTGTCCCGAATTGGTTCGATCCAGCAATCCAGGGATGACCGTCCCGCCAGCGAGGTTGCTACCGGACGATGACGTTTGCAAGAGCAGACCTCGCCAGGATGACAGGCAAAATGGTCATTTGATCTACTCACGGCAAAAATAATTCGTGCTAACGTCAAGATCGTCGGGAGCAGAGGTGGAGCGCGTCGGAAGACCGCCTGGAAAGTGGGAGGTTGCAATGAAATCTCTGGTGTTATGTGCGGCGTGGTTTGGTCGAGCCGTGCTATTGGCTGGTTGCTTGATGACGAGCCTGTGGTCGGGGATGGCCAGCGCCGATGTGCTCGATGACATCGCCAAGAAGGGTGTCATCAAAATCGGAATATTTCAGGATTTTCCGCCGTTCGCTTCCTTGGGAGCGGATTTGAAGGTCCAGGGCTATGATACCGAGATCGCCGACAAGATCGCTCAGGCGGTCGGCGCCAAGGCCGAGCTCGTTGGCATCACTGGTCAGAACCGCATACCCTATCTCACCGAGGGCAAGGTCGACATGTTGCTCAGCATCGGCTTCAGCGATGAGCGGGCAAAGGTCGTGGAATTCACCGATCCCTATGCGCCCTACTATATCTCCGTCATGGGACCCAGCGAGATCGACGTGAAAGGTCCGGGAGACTTGAAGGGCAAGACGATTGCGGTCAATCGCGGTACGCTGGAGGATACCGAGGCGACCAAGGTCGCGCCCGAGGGCGCCGACATTCAACGCTATAATGATTACAATGGCGTCATTTCGGCTTTCCTGTCGGGGCAGGCCCAGCTGATGGTGGTTGGCAATGACGTTGGAGCGACGATCCTTGCCAAGAACCCCACGATCAAACCGGTCGAAAAATTTCAGCTCCTGACGTCGCCCTCGCATATGGGCGCGAAAAAGGGCGAGACGCGTCTGCGGGACGAGCTCAACAAAGTCATTGCCGGAATGAAGAAGGATGGAAGCCTGAATGAATTGGCGTTGAAGTGGCTCAAGCAGCCGCTTCCGAAGAATTTCTGACCCTTCCCGTGGGATATGAGTTCGACTTTGGCGCGATTGCCGACAATCTGGGTCTGCTCCTGCATGGCGCTGGCGTCACGCTCGCTTTGACGGCGATCGCCGCGACATGCGGAGTGGCCCTCAGCATTGCCGGGGCGGCGACGTCGCGCTGGGGGATTGGCTGGGCTCGCAAAGCCATCACAGCCTATGTCGAGCTCATTCGCAACACGCCATTCATCGTTCAACTGTTCTTCATCTTCTTTGGCCTGCCCAGCCTTGGCCTGCGACTGAGTGCGCTGCAAGCGGCAGTCCTGGCGATGACTGTCAACCTGACGGCCTACGCCATTGAAATCGTCAGGGCGGGGATCGAAGCGGTGCCGGCCGGCCAGCGTGAGGCGGGCCTCGCACTTGGCCTGAGGCCGGTTTTCATCTTTCTCAAGATCGTCCTTCCGCAGGCATTGGCGAACATCTATCCGGCCCTGGTCAGCCAGATCATCATCACGATGCTGGAATCCGCCGTCGTGTCGCAGATTGCCGTCACCGATCTGACGCATGTCGCCGACTTCATCCAATCGCGCACCTATCGCGCGTTCGAAACCTATTTTGTCATCACGCTGGTCTACCTGATGATGGCGGTGTCCTTGCGATGGCTGCTCGACCGAGCCGGACGCCGATTGTTCGCAGGGCGGAGCCGATGATCACGCTGTCGCTGTTCGATATCGTCGTCTTCCTTCTGCCTGCTGCACGATGGACGCTCCTGCTGGCCGGCATCGCCTTCGCCGGGGGCGGGGTCGGGGCGTTGTTGCTTTTGCTCTTTCGCTATTCGTGGCCGCGCCTGGGCGAGCGGTCCGTGCGTCTCTTCGTCGATCTTTTCCAGGGGACGCCGCTGCTGCTCCAGCTGTTTCTGGTGTTTTTCGGTTTGCCGCTCATCGGCATTGAGGTGTCCCCATTGCTGGCGGCCGGTACCGCCCTCACGCTCTATGCCAGTGCCTTCCTGGTCGAGATCTGGCGTGGTTGCGTCGATTCGATTCCACGGGGGCAGTGGGACGCCAGCGCCAGCCTTGGACTGCGCTTTGTCATGCAGATGCGGCTGGTCATTCTTCCCCAGGCGCTGCGAGTGGCTGTGCCGCCAACGGTCGGCTTTCTCGTCCAACTTGTGAAGAGCACGGCCTTGGCATCGATCGTGGGCTTCGACGAGCTCACCCGCACCGGCCAGATCGTCGCCAATGCCACCTTCGAGCCGTTCACGATCTACGGACTCGTCGCGATCATCTATTTCGCCATGTGCTACCCCCTCTCGGCAGGGGCGAGGCGCTTGGAGAGGCGGCTCGGCGGGACACGAGGAGCTGCCTGACAACGCTGTCCGTCAACTGTCGGATTCTTCAAGAGTCAGCAAGTCATTGAACAGCAGGCGCGGGTCGAGGAAATCGGGGCTGTAGATATTGCGTATGCGTGCCTTTTCGTCGATGAGGAACACTCGCATCAGGTGGCTTATCCGCTGAAACGCTCCGTTCTTGTCCGCTGTTGGCGCCAGCGGTTGGTTGTAACCGGCAAGCAGCGGCTCGATGCCTTCGCGGCTAGGGGCCGTGAGAAACAGCCAAGGCGCGTGCTTGTGGTCATCGGCGTCGAGCCATGGCTTGGCAAACTCCGCCATTCTTTCCGGCGTGTCATGGTCAGGGTCGAAGCTCATGGTGATGAGGCGCAGCTTCTCCCCTCCAGCCGATCCGGCAAGGTCGCGCAACTGCGCCAGACGCATTGTTGCGAGCGGACAGATGTCGCCGCAGCGGGTATAGATGAAGGCGAGAAGTGTCACATGGCCGGCGAGGAGGTCACGCATCTCATGGCGGGCACCGGTCTGATCGATCACGATGCCGCCGGCGGCATCCTTGATCACCGGCAGGCGATAGCTGCCCGGCGTTGCCAGCTGGTAGACATAGTTGTCGGCCGGCCCCACGACGTGCTGGCGGCCGTCATGGGCTGCCGCGTCCAATGACATGGCAGCCACGAGTCCGAAGGCGAGGCCCAGCTTCGCTGAGATCATGACACTTCTCCCTGGTGCTGTGGAGGACCTCGGTCGAGACCTCCGATGCCGCATCAGTTCGTGTAGAGAACCTTCGAGCCGAAGTTCATCAGATGCGCCCGGCCCAAGCCTTCCTTCACGAAATCGATCGCGAATCGTTCGCTCAGTGCCTTGCCGTCCCAGTCATAGGCTCTGAGGAACTGCTCATTGGCGTCACCGGTCTTGTCCCAGTTGGCGAGGAGCGAGCTCGTGTAGTAGACGCGCTTGCCATCCCAGCTTTGCGAGACCATGTTCAGCTGCTTGCCGATCTGCTTTTCATAGATCTGCTTGGGATGGCCGGGATCCGCCACGTCATAGACGCGGGTCGTACCGTCCATGAAGCTGTCGACGAACAGCGTCTTGTCGTCGGCGCTGAGACTGAGATCGACCGGCAGCGGCATCTTCGAGGGGTCGCCGATATCGGCTACCGGCTCGGCGTGCCATTGGCCGTCCTTGTCCTCCCTGACGAGCCAGATCTTGGAGGTGAGCGCAGTGCTGGTGAATGCATAATTGTGATCCTCGCCCCATGCCCAACGCACCTCGAGCGGGACACCGGGGACCTCGAAGACCTGGCGGGGTTTGCGGGCATGGAAGTCCCAAAGGACCATGGTGCCGCCGAAAGCCTTCATGGCGTCGGCGTCCTTCACGAGCTCGCCGAGCGGGCGCATGTAGTTCTGCCAGCCTGTGAATGAAGATGACAGCATGACATTGCGGCGCGGCAGAACACGCGCGTCGTAGCCGTAGCCATCGGCTTTCTCGCCATTCAGGGCGCCTTGCGGATTGGCGGCGGTCGGCATCCAGTGGGTTGCGATATAATCGCCGTCATTGGAATATTCGACCAGCGCGGTGGCACCGGATTTGTCCTTGTTGGACAGAGCCGAGATCAGCATGCGGCCGGGCAGCGCATAGGCGCCATGCGGACCAACCACACCGCCCGATTTCGCCACGAAGTCATCGATGGTTTTCACCAGCTTGGGGTTCGCAGGATCGCTGGCGATATCGAAGATGAAGATCTTGCTGGAATCGAGCCCGGCCACCCAATATTGACGCCGGTCGTCGGTCAATCCGCCATGGTGCGCCTCATTGCGGCCACCGACCGAGTCCGTGTCGATCACCTTGCCGAAGGTGGCCGAGTCCTTTCGGACGTCCACCGTGACCAATTTGTCGGAACCATCGCCGACGCCTTCGATGCCGAGCGTCCACACATAGACGAACTCCTCCTCGCCGGTGATCTTGGCCATGTAGGGCGACTGACATGTCTCGTCGGCCCTTGCTGCGGGAACCGCCGCGATGAGGCCCGCCAGGGCCAGGATCGAGGCCGCCGTCATGAGATTTCGCCTGAATGCGGGATTCAACATCGCCGATGCCCTCCTGTTGCTGGACGACATCCTTGCTACGCGCTTGCGGTTTCACGCGCGCCTCGCTTCGAGCTCTTTCGTGTTTCAATTGTTTCGGCGGAGATCGCTATCTCTTGCAACCGCTGGCGAATATGTAACCGGCGCCGCGCACGGTCTTCAGCACCTGCGGCTTGGTCGCGTCCTGCTCGATCTTCTTCCTGATCCTGGCGATGCGCAGATCGATACTGCGGTCGAACACCTCGGCATCGCGGTTATGAGCAAGCTCCAAAAGCTGCTCGCGGCTGAGCACCCGGTCGGGATGCCTGGCAAAGGCCTGGAGAAGGTCGAACTCCATGCTGGTCAGCGGAATGTCTGCGCCGGACGCGTCATAGAGGCGATGCGCGGCCAGATCGAGGGTGCACGAACCCATTCTGATGACCTGCGGTTTCTCCTCGCCGGAAGAGGCGTTCTCTTTCGGCCGCTCGCGCAACCGTCGCAACACGCTCTTCACGCGGGCAAGGAGCTCGCGCGGGTCGAACGGCTTTGGAACGTAATCGTCGGCACCCATTTCCAGGCCGATGATGCGGTCTATGATCTGACCGGCCGCCGTCAGCATGATGACGCCGACGGAGTGGGAGGCTCGCAGATCGCGGGTGAGCGCCAGCCCGTCCTCACCGGGAAGATTGACATCCATCAGGACGATCTCGATCGGCCGGCTTGCGAGGACCTTTCGCATGGCATCGCCGTCGCCGGCGACCGACACGTCGAAGCCGCAAAACTCGAAATATTCCCTGATCGTGTCGCGAACATCCTTGTCGTCGTCGACGACCAGAATTCGCCCCTTATCTGCCATGGGTGGTGCCGGTCTGCTCGCGTTCCTCGATCTGGCTCAGCAACCGCAGGACGTCAGTTGGCAGGAACGGCTTCTCCAGATAGGGCAGCCGCGTGTCCGCGATGAAGGACTGGATCTCGGCTGCCAGCGTGTCGCCGGTGATGAAGGCCAGTCGGTTGATCATTGTCGGACGCTTTCGCTGCAGGGCCCGGTAAAGGCCAAGGCCATCGAGATACGGCATTCTGAAATCGCTCAGAACGACATTGTAGTCGTGCTTCAATGCCATTTCGAGGCCTCGCCAGCCGTCGGGAGCCGTGTCGACCCGGTGACCCTGGCACATGAGGATCTCGCGCAATGTATCGAGAATCTGCGGTTCGTCCTCGATGATCAGGACGCGCAGGCCCTGCCGCGCTCGCCTTTGCAACGCTTCCGCCCGCTCGTCCGACGCAATGTGCTGCAAGGGCAACCTGACCGTGAATGTCGCGCCGCCGCCCGGCCTGTCGGAGACCGCAATTGCGCCGGCATGCGAGCGAACGATGCTCAGGCAGAGAGACAGCCCGATCCCGGTGCCTTCGCCGACGGACTTCGTCGTGAAGAACGGCTCGAAGATTCGCTCCCGGATGTTCAGCGGCACGCCGGGGCCATTGTCGGAAATCGAAACTTCGACGATGCCGTCCTTGCGGTCAGCGTGCGTTGCAATGCGAATGACGCGGCGTGGTGCAACGGAAGTCAGAGCCTGTCGAGCGTTGTCGATGAGATTGGTGAGGACCTGATGGATCTGGTCGGGATCGGCGATGATCTTCGGAAGCGTCTCGTCAAGATCGAGCTCGACCCGGATGTCGGCAGCGCGAAGCTGATATGAGAGAAGCTCGACGGCGGTCTCGACGATGCCGTTCAGCGCGACGGGAATGCGCTCGGCCTGTCGTTGGCGCGCCATCGCCAGGAAGGACCGCACAATTCGCGCGCAGCGCTCGGCGGCAATCTGGATGCGCTCGGCCCGGCCGACCAGGGCCGGATCCTTGGTCATCTCCTGCAGCAGGACGACCTGCCCGATGACGACCGACAGCGGGTTGTTCAGCTCGTGCGCAACGCCCGCAAGAAGCGACCCCAGCATCGCCATCTTCTCGTTCTGGAACAGCACCTCGCGCTGGCGGACGACCTCCTCCTGAACTCTCTTGTGCTCGGTGATGTCGCCGATCGAGCCGACAAGCCGGCACGGGGAACCCTGGGCATAGAGAATGAGGCCACGCACAAGGAACCAGCGCACCTCGTTCGAAGCGTGAAAGCCTCGGATCTCGAAGCGAAACTTGCGTCGCTGACTGGCGTAGCGGGTTTGGAGATGATGCTGCAAGGCATCGCGGTCCTCCGGCAGAAACCGATCGAAGAAACCCGAGATCGACGATCCAAGCTCGCCCTCGCGCGCCCCGAAAAGCTCGTGCAGCCGCGGCGAAAAATAGGTCTGACCGGTGCTGACGTTCCAATCCCACAAACCGACGCCCGCACCCCTGGCCGCCAGGGCATAGCGCTCCTCGCTCTCC
>JBIOYR010000011.1:0-36771 GCA_044870245.1 Aestuariivirgaceae bacterium
CGCATATTCGAGATATAGAGATCATAGCGAAGGCGCAGGCGGTCGCCGGCGGCGGCGGGATCGGACAATCCGGCGGCAAGCAACAGCAAGGAAACCGCCGCCCGCAGCCGTGATTCGTGGCCGAGCATATCGATGATCATGAAACGCCCCCGATTGCCGTTCCAGGAAAGTGCCTTCGACTAGCTGTCATATGAGGCCAAACTTTGCCTAGGGTGACGTGATCCCCGGCGGACAGACTTGACGGTGATGCGTCGCCTCGATTATAGGAGCGCGCTCGATCTGACCTTTTTTCGGAGTTCTTTCAATGGCACGGCGTTGCGAATTGACGGGAAAGGGCGTCCTTGTCGGCCATGCCGTGAGTCACGCCAACAACAAGACCAAGCGGCGGTTTCTGCCCAATCTTTGCGAGGTTCACCTCATCAGCGATGCGCTTGGCCAGTCGGTCTCGCTGCGGATCAGCGCCAATGCTCTGAAATCGGTCGAACATCGCGGCGGCCTCGACGCCTATCTCATGAAGGCACGGCGGGAGCAATTGTCGCAGAAGGCGCGGCGGTTGAAGCGTGAGATCGCGAAAAGGCTCGCCACTCCAGCCGCTTGAGCACGATCCCGACGCGGAGCGGCGAGCCGCGCATTCACCCCACGGCACGGTTGCGCGACAGCACGCTCGGGCGGTTCACCGCGATCGGCGAGCGCTGCTCGGTTCTCGATTCGGCGATCGGCGATTATTCCTATGTCGAGCATGACAGCGGTGTCATCTATTCGCGGATCGGCAAGTTCTGCGCCGTGGCGGCGTTGGTTCAGATCAATGCGCTGAACCATCCGATGGAGCGGGTTAGCCAGCACAAGATCACCTATCGGCCCAACGAATATTTCCTTCACAAATCACTCGATGCCGAGTTCCGCGCGCAGCGCATCGCGCAAGGGGTGACGATCGGCCATGATGTGTGGGTTGGTCATGGGGCAATCGTGCTGCCCGGAGTCGCCATCGGTGATGGCGCGGTGATCGCGGCGGGGGCGGTGGTGACCAAGCCGGTCGAGGATTACACAATCGTCGCCGGCGTCCCGGCGGTGAAGCTGCGCGATCGCTTCCCGGAACCTGTCAAGCGGCGGATCCAGGCGCTTGCCTGGTGGGACTGGCCGCATGAGCGCCTGGCCGATGCGGTGGAAGATATGGGGCGGCTCGGGGTGGAGGCGTTTCTGACGAAATGGGGCGAGTAGGCAGCCCAACGCCTACTGCCCCTCCTTCAGTGCGAACTGCAGAATGATGGTGTTCTGCAGAGAGCGGTTGTAATTGTCGTCGGACATCACGGTGATGCGGGTCTCGCCCGATGCGGTGACGTGGACGGCGAGACCCTCCATATTGTCGATCGCATAACGCGGCAGCTGTCCCTCGAATATTGCAACAGGTTTCACCAAGGCGCCGGGTTTCAGATCGGCAATCTTGATGCGACGCAGCGACAGGCCGGGAAACAGGCCATTGAAGCTGCGCTCCAGCATCATGAGGTCGCCATCCGGCAGGACAGCGACGTCGGTGACGGCGAATTCGTCGAGGCGAGCGATGGTGAAGGCGAAGGTCTTGCGGTTCTTGCCAAACACCCAGCCGCGGATATTGCCGGCATTGTCGAGCTGGCGCTCGGAAATGGCGATGAAGGAATCGGCGAGCGGACCGCTGCCGAGAAAGGCAAGCGCCTCGAGCTCGGCATTGTTCGGCCCGTTGCGGATCGCGGGCGGTGCGGGCACGGGCTGCGGTTTGGCATCGAGCTTGGCTTTGCGCAAGTCGTAGAGCTCGATCCGCGGGCGCCGTTCGAAGCCGACGGCGACCCTGCCATCGACCATGCCGGGGCTCATCAGCGTCAGGGCCTCGGCATCGCGGCCGCGCTTGGACTGGGGACGGCTGCCGGAGCGGTCGCGCAGCGGCGCCATGTAGGGCTCGGCAAGGTCGGCAAGTCCGCCCTTGTCATAGACAAGGCGGGCGGTGAGCCACCAGCCATCATCGCTGACGGCAAGCAGCCGCGTGCCGTCGCCGGACAGCGCGAGGCCGGAGAAGCCGCCAAAGCGCGGATCGGGCGAGACGAGCTTCAATCCGCCACGCCAATAGAGCCCGGGAGCGACCCTCCCGACCTTGTCATGCGAAAAGGACCAAGGCTCAACCCTGAGATCGACGGGGCCTTCGTCGTCCTTTTCGGCACCGATGATATGGCGGTCGGCGAAGGTCAGGACGAGAACCGCGAGACTCACGGCGAAGGCCGCCCAGCGTCGTCGCCCCCCGGCGCCCATCATCATCGGGCGGCTCGGCGGCGGGGCATCGGACGGACCGGAGTGGCGGGAGCGCGCGCGGCATTCTCCTCGAACAGCTCGGCAAGCTTTTCGGTCATCGCACCGCCGAGCTCCTCGGCATCGACGATGGTCACGGCACGCCGATAATAGCGGGTGACGTCGTGGCCGATGCCGATGGCGATCAGCTCGACCGGCGAGCGAGTCTCGATGTCGCCAATGACCTGGCGGAGATGGCGCTCGAGATAGTTGCCGTGATTGACCGAGAGGGTCGAATCGTCAACCGGCGCGCCATCCGAGATCACCATCAAAATGCGGCGCTGCTCGGAACGGCCGAGCAGCCGATTATGGGCCCAGATCAGGGCCTCGCCGTCGATGTTCTCCTTGAGCAGCCCCTCGCGCATCATCAGGCCGAGATTGCGGCGGGCGCGACGCCAGGGCATGTCGGCCGATTTGTACACGATGTGACGAATATCGTTGAGTCGCCCGGGTGCCGGCGGCTTGCCCTCGGCAAGCCAGCGCTCGCGCGACTGGCCGCCCTTCCAGGCGCGGGTGGTGAAACCGAGAATCTCGACCTTGACGCCGCAGCGTTCGAGGGTGCGGGCCAGGATGTCGGCGCAGGTGGCAGCAACGGTGATGGGGCGGCCGCGCATTGAGCCGGAATTGTCGAGCAGCAGCGTCACCACGGTGTCGCGGAACTCGGTGTCGCGCTCGACCTTGAAGGAGAGCGCATGAAGCGGATCGACGACGACGCGGGTGAGGCGGGCGGCGTCGAGCAGGCCCTCGTCGAGATCGAAGTCCCAGGAGCGGTTCTGCTGCGCCATCAGACGGCGCTGCAGCCGGTTGGCAAGCCGGGCGACCACGCCCTGGAGATTGGCCAGCTGCTTGTCGAGATAGTTGCGAAGCCGCGTCAGCTCATCGCTGTCGCAGAGGTCCTCTGCAGCGATGACCTCGTCGAACTGATTGGTATAGACCTTGTAGAAATCGGCATTGGTGCCTGAGCCAAAGGGCAGCTGGGGCCGCCAGGGCTCCTCGCCTTCCGGCGTGTCCTTGGCATCGAGGTCCTCGGGCACGTCATCGCTGTCGATCTCGGTGGCATCCTCCATCGCCTGCTCGGATTCGGCATCGCTGTCGCGGGTTTCCTGGCTGTCAGCGGCCTCGGCCTGCTGCTCGCCTTCGCGAACCTCCTCCGACTGGCCGCTGTCGGCTTCCTCGCCGTCCTCCTGCTCGTCGCTCTGCTGATCGGGGTCCTCGCCCAGCTCCTCGGCCATGTCGAGGGCGGCGATGATCTCCCGCGACAGGCGGGAGAAGGCGACCTGGTCGGCAATGCGGCCGGCGAGCGAGTCGAGCTGGCCGGCGGCCTTTTCCTCGACCCAGGGGCGCCACAGCTCGACCAGGGTGGCGGCATTCTTGGGCGGCCGCTCGCCGGTCAGTCGCTCGCGGACGATCAGGGCGACAGCTTCCTCGAGCGGGGCGTCCTTGCGGTCAGTGGTGTTCTGAGTGGCGCGGCGCTGATAGCGATCGCTCAGCATCGCTGTGAGATTGGAACGCATGCCCTGCATGGCGTTGGCGCCGATCGCCTCGACACGGGCCTGCTCGACGGCTTCGAAGACGGCGCGGGCCGCCTTGCCCTCCGGGCGGTACCTGGCATGGACGTCGTCGCGATGATTGGCGAGGCGCAACGACATGGAATCGGCAAGGCCCCGGGTGATCGCGACCTCCGGCCGGTTGAGATCGCGGGACAGCTGCGGCAGGCGGGCGCGATGGCCGACAAGCCCCGGCTGCTCGGCCCCGAAGGTCACCTGCAGCTCGGGATCGAGCGCCACCGTCTTCATGGTGAGCGTCAGAGCCCGCTTGAAGGGACCGGCCGGTCCCTCCTTGTCGCCAGCCATCGCTAGATCTCCCGACGATCACGCCAGTGCGACATTGGCAGTCGATTCCGGCAGCTCCTCGCCGAAGCAGCGCTGGTAGAACTCCGCCACGAGGCCGCGCTCCAGCTCATCGCATTTGTTGAGGAAAGTGATGCGGAAGGCGAAGGCGAGATCGCCGAAGATCTCGGCATTCTGGGCCCAGGTGATGACTGTTCGGGGACTCATCACGGTCGACAGGTCGCCATTGACGAAGGCGTTGCGCGTGAGGTCGGCGACCCGCACCATATTGGCGATGGCCTTGCGGCCCTTGTCGGTGTCGTAGCTCTTGACCTTGGCGAGCACGATCTCGCACTCGCGGGCATGGGGGAGGTAATTCAGCGAAACGACAATCGACCAGCGGTCCATCTGGGCCTGGTTGATCTGCTGAGTGCCGTGATAGAGGCCGGTGGTGTCGCCAAGCCCGACGGTGTTGGCGGTGGCGAACAGACGGAACGCCGGGTGGGGCCGCAGCACTCGATTCTGATCGAGCAGGGTCAGGCGGCCAGAGCTCTCGAGCACACGCTGAATCACGAACATGACGTCCGGCCGGCCCGCGTCATATTCGTCGAACACAAGGGCAACGTTGTGCTGGTAGCACCAGGGAAGGATGCCCTGCCGGAACTCGGTGATCTGCTTGCCATCCTTGAGGACGATCGCGTCCTTGCCGACGAGATCGATCCGGCTGATATGGCTATCGAGATTGACGCGGATGCACGGCCAGTTGAGGCGGGCGGCGACCTGCTCGATATGGGTGGATTTGCCGGTGCCATGGTAACCCGTCACCATCACGCGGCGGTTGTAGGCGAAGCCGGCAAGGATCGCAAGGGTCGTCTCGCGGTTGAAGAGATAGTCCTCGTCGAGATCAGGCACGTGCTCGCCAACCTGGGAGTAAGCCGGAACCTCCAGGTTGGTGTCGATCCCGAACAGCTGGCGGACGGAAACCTTGATGTCCGGCACGCTGATTTCGGATTCGGCAGGTAACTCGCCCATGTTCATTGCGGTCATGACTGCACTTTCTTGGATGCCGTGGCCCGTTTTCCATCGAAGGCGGGCTCGAACGGACGCTTTTAGTCGGTGAGAACAAGTGTCGCAAGGCGGAGGAACGACGCGCTCTCAGCAGAAACCCGAGCTCTTGAGGCGGTCATATGCCTGGATGATCTCTCGAAAGCGGTCCTCCATCGCCCGGCTGCCGCCATTGGCATCGGGATGGAACCGTTTGACGAGCGCCTTGTATTGGGCCTTGACCTGCTCGGGCGTGGCGTGCTCGTCGAGGCCGAGGCTCTCCAGCGCCTTGCGCTGACCGTTGAGAAGGGCGCGCGGAACGGGGGCGGCGGCCGGCCGTGCCGTCGAGTCGCCGAACAGGCCAAAGGGGTCGCGGCCCGACTTTCCGTTCGAGCCATTGCGGCGGAACCGACCGCCATTCAATTCGGCCCATGAGTTCTGACCGAGCTTCCAGGTCGGCCGGTGGCCGGTGGCATCGGCCTTCTGAAAGCCACGCACCGCCTCCTCATCCATCCCGGCGAAGTAATTGTAAGTCTTATTATATTCTTTGACGTGCTCGAGGCAGAAATCGTGATATTCGCCTTCGGCCCGACGGCCCTTTGGGGCGCGGTAGCCGCCATGATGCGAGCAGCCCGGCCATTGGCACGGCGCGGCAGGCCGGTCCGCCTCCTGATGGCGCGGCTTGACGCGAATGCTGTCAAAATATTTGGACTCCGGGTTCATCGTCCTGGGATTATGGTGGCCGGCGATCAATGCCGCAAGCCGAGGATGGGTCACGGTGACAAAGAAAATGTGAATGATGAACAGGACAAGCAAGGTGGCGCTCGGCTCGGTTGGCCGGGAAATCCTGAACAAGCTGGCACAGGCATTCCCCGATGCGGAGTTGACGCTCGAGGACCAATCGCATCTGCATGCCGGGCATGCAGGGGCGCGGCCCGAGGGGGAGACCCATTTCAAGCTTCTGGCGGTGGTGCCGGGTTTTGCCGGCAAGAGCCGAATCGAGCGGCACAGGATGATCAACAACGTCCTCAAGGACGAGCTCGGCGGACATGTGCATGCGCTGGCGATCGTCGCGCGAGCGCCCGGCGAGTAACGTTCAAACCATTGCTCCAGCCCGATCAGACCTGGCGCTCGCCGAGCGGCGTGACGCGGATCGACACCAGCTGGTTGCGGCGCTTGCGAACGACCTCGAAACGAAAGCCGTGAAAGGTGAAGGCCTGGCCGGCTTCGGGGATCATCTGGGCCTCGTGGATCACGAGTCCTGCAATGGTGGTCGCCTCATCGTCGGGCAGATGCCAGCCATGCATGCGATTAAGGTCGCGGATCGGTACGGCGCCGTCGACGACATAGCTGCCGGAAGATTCTCGCCTGACTCCCACAGCGCCAACATCATGCTCGTCACGAATCTCGCCGACGATCTCCTCGAGGATGTCTTCCAAGGTGACAAGACCCATGACCTCGCCGTACTCATCGACCACGAGGGCGAAATGGATCTTCCGACGCAGAAAGGCAGCGAGCTGATCGGCGACGGTGGTGGTGTCCGGCACGAACCAAGGCGGGGTGAGAATCTCCTCGATGTCGATGCGGGTCACATCGCCATGGGCTGCCTGCAGCGCCGCAAACAGATCCTTGGCATGAAGCACGCCGACAATATTGTCCGGCCGTTCGCGCCACACCGGAAAGCGGCTGTGCCCCGACTTCAGGACCTCCTCGAGGATCTGAGCCGGCGGGCTTGCGGCATCGAGGCTGCGCATCTTGGTGCGATGGACCATGACGTCGAACAGCTCGAGCTCCTTCAGGTCGAGAACGCCGCCGAGCATGTCGAGATCGATCTTGCCGGCGGTGCCGGTGCGCTG
Source organism: Aestuariivirgaceae bacterium (assembly GCA_044870245.1). Taxonomy (GTDB): domain Bacteria; phylum Pseudomonadota; class Alphaproteobacteria; order Rhizobiales; family Aestuariivirgaceae; genus DATAFF01. Next base: position 7,043 of record JBIOYR010000011.1, read on the forward strand.
ATGCAGATCGATGGTGCCGCGAAGCTCGTCGTCAACCGAGCGGCTGCTGGCCGTCGTCGGGTTGACGCCGACAAGCTTGAGGATCCGGATGATCCCGATATCGATCATGCCGGCGAGAGGCGCGAGCAACCGGGTGACCAGCGCGAAGGGCGCGGCGGTCACCAGGGCAATGCGGTCTGGCGCGATGGCGGCGATGGCCTTTGGCACGGCCTGAACGAAGAGCAATGCGAGAATGGCGATCAACGCGGCGGCGTAGGCCAGCCCGGCAAACCCATACCAATAGAGGGCGAGGCGAGTCGCGATAGCGGTGGCGAGCACCAGCGCCGCGGTGGCTCCGACGACGATTGCCGAAGTGACCCGCTCAGGCGAGGCGATCAGCTGGCGCACGGCAGTGGCCTGAGCAATGCCGCGGCGCTCGAGCTCGGTCATGCGGCTGCGAGATGATGCTCCGATCGCGGTGCCTGCGGTCACCAGGAAGCCGGCGAACATCAGGAGCGCGGCGATGGCCGCAATCTCCAGGCTGTGGTCGAAAGTCATCGCATCGCAAGCTCATCGGCAAGAAAACCGATGATCGCCTCCTCCGGAATGCCGGTCTCCACATAAGCTTCGCCAATGCCGTGCACGAGAATGAAGGCGAGCTTGCCGGCGCGCGCCTTCTTGTCGTGGCGCATGATGGCGAGCAGGCCTGCCGCATCTGGCAGAAGCTCGCGAATGGCGGAAACGCTGGTTGGAAGACCGAGCGATCCCAAATGCGCCGTCACCCTGGCGGCGGTGCCCTGCGGACAGCGCCCCAATCGTTCCGACAGGCGGAAGGCCATGGCCATGCCGATTGCTACCGCCTCGCCATGAATGAGCCGATCGCCATAGCCGGTGGCGGCCTCGAGGGCGTGGCCGAAGGTGTGGCCAAGATTGAGAAGCGCGCGCGGGCCGGTCTCGGTCTCGTCGGCGGCGACCAGGGCGGCCTTGGCGCGGCAGCTCGTTGCGACGGCGTGCTTCAGGGCCTCGGCCCTGCAGGCCAGCACGTCAGGCCCGTGGGTCTCGAGCCATGTGAAGAGGGCGCTGTCACCGAGGAGCCCATATTTGACGACCTCGGCATAGCCGGCCCTGAGCTCCCGCTCAGGCAGGGTGCGAAGCAGAGCTAGGTCGGCGATCACCGCCTGCGGCTGATGAAAGGCGCCGATCAGGTTCTTGCCCAATGCCGAATTGATGCCGGTCTTGCCACCGACCGAGGAATCGACTTGCGCGAGGAGAGTGGTCGGCACCTGGACATAGGCGACGCCGCGGCGAAGGACGGCCGATGCAAAGCCGGCGAGATCGCCGATGACGCCGCCGCCAAAGGCAATGACTAGATCGGAACGCTCGACGCCGGCGGCGAGCAGCTGGTCGCAGAGGTTGGATAGTCCCTCATAGCTCTTGCTGGCTTCGCCCGGCGGCACCACGACGGCGGCCGTGGTGATACCCGACGCCACGAGCACTGCCTCGAGCGATTGCAGATGGAGCGCCGCCACATGGCTATCGGTGACGATGACGCAACGGGGCCGCCTGAGCAGAGGCCGCAGGATGGCGCCGGCCTGGTCGAGGAGGCGGTGGCCGATATGGATCGTGTATGACCGCGGGCCAAGCGCCACCTCGACAGTGGCGGGAAGCTCGGCATCGGATCGGTTATTGGCGGTCATAGCAAGCGGCGTGGTCCCTTGGTCATGGTCTTAGCACATATGATCGCCGCTCTCAGCGGTGCGGCCGGCAGTCCTGCCCGGGCGCGAATAATGGTCGAGAAGCGCCTGGAGCAGATCATTGACGATGACATTATGCGACAAGTCTCGGCTATCGATGGTGATGGCGGCTTCGGCGTAGACCGGGTAGCGCTCATCGATCAACTGACGCATGACGGTTTCCGGATCGGCGGTGTCGAGCAGGGGACGGTTGGAACGGCGCCGTACCCGCTTCAGGAGCAGCGGCAGATCGGCCCTGAGCCATACCGACAGGCCGCGGCCGGCAATGAGCTTGCGGGTCTCGGCGTTCATGAAGGCTCCGCCGCCGGTGGCGAGGACCTGCGGACCATTGTCGAGCAGCCGGGCGATGACGCGTCGCTCGCCGTCGCGGAAATACGCTTCGCCATGGTCGGCGAAAATCTCCGCAATGGTCTTGCCGGCGGCCCGCTCGATTTCGAGATCGGCATCGACGAAGGGCAGTCCAAGACGCTCGGCAAGCCGGCGTCCAACCGTCGTCTTGCCGGCGCCCATAAGACCGACGAGCACGATAGACTGGTCCGCAACGCTGGTGCGGATGTGGGAAAGATCGCGCGCCGTGATCCGCCTTGACATCTTCCAAAGTCCAATTCGGTAGGCCGCACCAGCCTGGGGAAACACTGGATGACGGCCCAAGCTTGCGTTGCATCCCTCCCCCGGATCGGTAACAATGCCGGCCTGTCACCATCCTGTCGAGTGAGAGGGAGGGCGCGGCTTGCCGTCGAGCCTTCGGTTTTTATTAATCGTACTGTGTTTGGCTGGCGCTGGTTATGGCGCGGTCTGGGCATTGTCGACTTTTGCGCCAGAACCGTCCGAAATCGTAAAACCGGTGACCAGTGACCGTCTCAACAATTGATCGTGTCAGGCCTGATCGACGATCACATCGACTGATCGAACGATTCATCGAAATGATGAGTGCGGAACGCGGCGCGGCGGCCAACACGCTCGAAGCGTATCGTCGAGACCTGGCCGAGTACAGCTTCCATCTGAAATCGCGCGGAACGGCGGTCGAGCGGGCACTTCCTGAAGATGTGAGCGCCTATGCCTCGGGCCTGGAAGCGGCGGGGCTCAGGGGAACGACAATCCAGCGCCGCCTGTCGGCGGTGAGGCAGCTTCACCGCTTCCTGTTCGCCGAACAATTGTCCCGCGACAATCCTGCAACCTCGGCAAGCGCACCCAAGCCCGTTGCCGGGCTGCCAAAGGTGATGAGCGAGAGCGAGGTCACGCGCCTCCTGGCACAGGCGCGGTCGGAAGCGGAAAATGCCGGTCGCGGGCAACGGCTGCGCACCCAGCGGCTCGTTTGTCTCGTCGAGCTGCTTTATGCAACGGGCTTGCGCGTGTCGGAGCTGGTGGGACTGAGGACCGGCGCCGTCGAGAAGGGGCGCGACCTCTTGGTGTTGCGGGGCAAGGGCGGGCGCGAGCGGATGGTGCCGATCTCGCCACGTGCCCGTAACGCGCTTCAGCTTTGGCTCAAGCTTCGGTCGGGCAAGACCTCACTCCAGTCGGATGACCGCATCTTTCCCTCCCATGGGCGTGCCGGGCACCTGTCGCGGCAGCATTTCGCGCTGGAACTGAAGGCTCTGGCAAGCCGGGCGGGGCTTGATCCCGAGCTCGTCCATCCGCATGTGCTGCGGCACGCCTTTGCCACGCATCTCGTCAATTCCGGGGCCGATCTCGTCTCGGTGCAGCAGATGCTCGGTCATGCCGATATCTCGACAACTCAGATCTACACCCATGTCAGCGGCGAGCGGCTGCGTCATCTCGTGGAAACCCACCACCCGCTTGCCGGCCGCGACGACAAGCATCAGGCGAGTTGACAGCAGTGCCCGAGGTGGCCACTTTCCGAAGCCCTAAGTCAGTCGCAAGGCCGTGATGCATACCTATCTCGAATTTGAAAGCCAAGTCGCGGAACTCGAAGGGAAAATCGCCGAGTTGCGGGCATTGGCGGTCGACGATCCGGGAATGTCGATCGACGAGGAGGTCGGCCAGCTCGAACGCAAGGCGGCCAAGAGCCTGGCCGATCTCTATGCAACGTTGACGCCATGGCAGAAGACCCAGGTTGCCCGCCATGCGCTCAGGCCGCATTTCCTCGACTATCAGCGGCAGCTATTCCGGGAATTCGTACCGCTTGGCGGTGACCGCAGCTTCGGCGACGACCAGGCGATCGTCGGCGGCCCGGCCTGGTTCGGCGAGACCGCGGTGGTGCTGATCGGTCAGGAGAAGGGCCATGACACCTCCTCGCGGCTCAAGCACAATTTCGGCATGGCGCGGCCCGAGGGCTACCGCAAGGCGGTCAGACTCATGGAGCTCGCCGAGCGTTTCGGTCTGCCGGTGCTCACTTTTGTCGATACGGCAGGGGCCTATCCCGGTATTGGCGCCGAGGAGCGCGGCCAGGCAGAAGCGATTGCGCGCTCGACCGATCGTTGCCTGGGGCTTGGCGTGCCGATCATTTCGGTGGTGATCGGCGAAGGGGGATCGGGGGGTGCAGTGGCAATCGCCACTGCCAACCACGTATTGATGCTCGAACATTCGATCTACAGCGTGATCTCGCCGGAAGGAGCAGCATCCATTCTGTGGCGCGATTCGGCGCGGGCCAAGGACGCGGCGACAGCGATGAAGATCACCGCGCAGGACCTGAAGCAGCTCGGGGTGATCGACGAGATCGTCAAAGAACCGACCGGTGGTGCGCATCGCAATCCGGAAGAGGCTATCGCCGCGGTCGGCGAGGCGCTGGAGGAGCCGCTCGAGCGCTTCTCGGAAATGAGCCCGCGACAGCTGCGCACGCATCGTCGCGACAAGTTCCTGTCAATCGGCCGGGTGATCTGACGGGGCTTGGCGTTGTTCAGCGTTTCTCGGACAAAGGACCGAATCTGCTCGGTCGAGGTCGGCGCTGCCCCGATTCGGTGGTTGGTCAGCCTGGCCATCACCTTCGTCCTTGCCGGATGCATGACGGACGATCGGGCGCTTCAGCCGCTGCCGGATCCGACCAAGGCCGAGCTCGCGGCGCGGGGCCTGAAGCTCGGTGCTCCGCTCTACGTCCGGGTCTTCAAGGCCGAGAGCGAAATGGAAGTGTGGCTCAGGCGCGGCGACGGCGAATATGCGCTGTTCCGAACCTATCCGATCTGCAACTGGTCAGGCGATCTCGGTCCCAAGACCCGGGAGGGCGACAAGCAGGCGCCAGAGGGTTTCTACATGGTGTCGGCACGGCAGATGAACCCGAAATCGAGGAATTATCTGGCGTTCAATATCGGCTATCCCAATGCCTATGACAGGGCGCATGGCTATACCGGATCGGCCCTCATGGTGCATGGCGGGTGTAGTTCGGTAGGATGCTTTGCGATCACCAATGCGGCGATCAAGGAGCTGTTCGTGCTGGCGCGGGAGGCGTTCACGGCTGGGCAGCGTGAATTCCCCGTCCACGCTTTTCCGTTCCGCATGAGCGAGGAGAACATGGCAATCCGCGAAGGCAATCGCTGGTACCCGTTCTGGGAGAACATGCAGCAGGGCTATGATGCCTTCGAGATCAGCCGCCGCCCACCAGTGATCGGGGTCAGGGACCAGCGCTATGTCGTCTTCCTCGATGACCAGTTCGTGCCGGCCGAGTTTCGCGTCCAGTCGGCGGGTGCAACATCAACGACCAGGTTGATCAATGGCTGGTTCAGGTGATGCGGCAATGCGTCCGAAAGCTCAGGCAAAAGCGCCGTGGCAATGCTTGTACTTCTTGCCCGATCCGCAAGGGCACTGCTCGTTGCGGCCGATCTTGCCACGGGTTGACGGTTCTCGCAGCTCGCCTGCACCCAGGAGAGCGGCTTGAGCGGCGCCCGGCAGGCGGGCGCCAGCACCGGCACCGGCGAATGCCAGACCAGCCTCAAGCATATCGTCCTGGCCGGTGAACGGGTTCAAGTGATGGGCCTCCATCGGCGGCAGGTCGTCGGCAACCGGGAGGCCCTCCGGCGGCCGGTCGGCGATCTCGACACGCATCAGCTGCGAGGTGGTCATTTCCCGGAGCCGGATGATCATGGATTCGAACAGATTGAAGCCTTCGGTCTTGTATTCGTTCAGCGGGTCGCGCTGGCCGTAGCCGCGCAAGCCCACTGCCTGACGCAAATGCTCGAGCACAACCAGATGCTCGCGCCACAGGTGATCGAGGGTCTGCAGCAGGACCTGCTTCTCGACGAAGCCCATGATGTCGCTGCCCCACTTCTCGCGCTTGCCGGTGTAGAGCTCGTCGACGGCCTGGCGCACCCGCTCGCGGATCTCCTCGTCGGCGATACCCTCCTCCTGCGCCCAATCCTCGATGGGGAAGTCGATCGCCACCAATTCCCGGAGCTTCTCGCGCAGGCCAGCGGTGTTCCATTGCTCGGCATAGGCATCGGGCGGAATGAAGCTCGCGACCGCGTCCTCGATCACTTGGTGGCGCATATCGTCGATGGTGGCTGACACGTCGTCACCGCGCATGATCTCGATACGCTGCTCAAAGATCACCTTGCGTTGATCGTTCATCACATTGTCGAATTTGAGCAGATTCTTGCGAGCATCGAAGTTGCGCGCCTCGACTTTCTGTTGCGCCTTCTCCAGTGCCTTATTGATCCAGGGATGAATGATTGCCTCGCCCTCCTGAAGGCCGAGGCGCTGCAACATGCCATCCATCCGCTCGGAGCCGAAAATGCGCATGAGATCGTCCTCGAGGGACAGATAGAAGCGCGAGCGCCCTGGGTCGCCCTGCCGGCCGGAGCGGCCGCGCAGCTGGTTGTCGATGCGTCGGCTTTCGTGACGCTCGGTGCCGATGACGCAAAGACCACCGGCGGCGATCACCTTCTCCTTGGCGGCGGCAATCTCGGCCTGGATCTCGTCGGCGCGGCGCAGCCTCTCGCTTTCGTCGGCGACCTCGGCAAGCTCGGTCCTGATCCGCATGTCGGCATTGCCGCCGAGCTGGATGTCGGTGCCGCGGCCGGCCATGTTGGTGGCGATCGTCACCGCCCCCGGCTTGCCGGCCTGGGCGATGATGTAGGCCTCCTGCTCGTGATAGCGGGCATTGAGCACATTGTGGGGAACGCCGCGCTTCTTGAGCTCGCTCGACAGGATCTCCGATTTCTCGATCGAAGTGGTGCCGACCAGAGCCGGCTGGCCCCGCTTCATGCAGTCGTCGATCTGCTCGATGATCGCCTTCAGCTTCTCGCGGTTGGTGCGGTAGACCTCGTCGTCCTCGTCCCTACGAAGCACCGGCATGTTGGTCGGAACCTCGACAACGTCGAGCTTGTAGATGTCCATGAACTCGTCTGCTTCCGTTGCAGCGGTTCCGGTCATTCCGGCAAGCTTGTCATAGAGCCGGAAGTAATTCTGAAACGTGACCGACGCCAAGGTCTGGTTCTCTGGTTGAATAGCCACATGTTCCTTGGCCTCGAGGGCTTGATGAAGCCCCTCGGAATAGCGGCGACCCGGCATCATGCGGCCGGTGAACTCATCGATGATGATGACCTGGTTGTCCTTGACGATGTAATCGCGGTCGCGCTGAAAGAGTTTGTGTGCGCGAAGTGCCTGGTTAACGTGATGAACGAGGGTGATGTTCTCGACGTCATACAGGGAGCCGCCCTGAAGCAGATCCGCCGACTTGAGCATGCCTTCGATATTTTCGTTCCCGACCTCGGTCAGATGCACCTGGCGCGTCTTCTCGTCGAGCTCGAAATCGGCAGCAACCAGCCGCGGGATCAAGGCGTCGACGGTGTTGTATAGGTCAGAGCGGTCTTCGACCGCGCCCGAGATGATGAGGGGGGTGCGGGCCTCATCGATCAGGATCGAGTCGACCTCGTCGACGATCGCGAAATGATGGCCGCGCTGCACCATCTCTTCGAGGTGGTACTTCATGTTGTCGCGGAGATAGTCGAAGCCGAGCTCGTTGTTGGTGCCGTAGGTGACGTCGCAGGCGTATTGATCGCGCCGCTCGGCATCGTCCAAGCCATGAACGATGCAGCCAACGGTGAGGCCGAGAAATTTGTAGATCCGGCCCATCCATTCGGCGTCGCGGTTCGCCAGATAGTCATTGACGGTCACGACATGGACGCCCTTGCCGGTCAGGGCATTGAGGTAGACGGGAAGTGTGGCGACCAGGGTCTTGCCCTCGCCGGTCTTCATCTCGGCGATCCTGCCCTCGTGGAGGACCATGCCACCGACCAGCTGAACATCGAAATGTCGCTGGCCCAACGTGCGGCGGGCGGCCTCGCGGACCGTTGCGAAGGCTTCAGGAAGGAGCTTCTCCAAGCTCTCGCCGGCGGCGGCGCGCTCCTTGAGCGCGCTCGTGCGCCCGCGCAGCGCCTCGTCGTCGAGGGCTGCCGTCTCGCTTTCCAACGCGTTGATCTGGGCGACTATGGGTCGGTATCTCTTGACCTTTCGGTCATTGGAGTTGCCGAAAATCTTGGTGGCGAGCGAGCCCAAGCCGAGCATGAGGCGGTTTCCTTGGTGAGTCGGCGTCTTTTAACGGAGGCTGCGCACCCGAGCAACGTGGTTGCAGTGCCTGATCCGGGGGCGGCAGGCGCCACCTCGCGGCTGAGGTGGCCGTCATGCGGGGCTTTGTCAAGGCGACAGCGTTGCTCGCAAGTCACAGTGCCCACCAAAGGTCACACATGCGGCACATTATTCGGTAACCACTGGACTTCGGAGGCTTGCAAACTGCCTTCGATGGGACCATGGTGCCGCCGCGAAAGGGTTCCAGCGCGCCCGAAGCGGTTGGGGAAGATTGCTACCGGTGGCTTATTGTTGCCGGATTTGAGCGGCAATCAGCGCGGCATTCAGGCCCTGAAGGCAGGCCCGACACTCTCAGATTGACGGTTGGATCAATGAAGATCAGTAGAACAGCACTCATTGCTCTTGCAACTGCGGCATTGCTCAGCCTCGGTGCTGCGACCGTGTTTGGCCAAACCCAGCCGGCGCAGCAGGCGCCGGCAACGAAGCAACAGCCGGCCAATGCGAAGGCCGAGGTCTTCAAGCCAGACATGACCAACAAGGAACGGGTGGTCGCCAAGGTCAATGGCCACGGGATCACGGTCAAGGAGATCGAGCTGGCGGCCGACGACATCCTGCCACAGCTTCCGGATGTGCCGGCCAATCTTCGCTATCCGTTTCTGGTTGAATATCTGATCGAACGGCATCTGCTGGCGCAGGCTGCAGTCAATGAGGGGATGGCCGAGAGCGCGGAATACAAGCGGCGGCTCGCCTTCTATCAGGCGAAGGCGCTGCGCGACGCGTATTTCACCGATAAGCTCAAGCCGGCAGTGACCGAACAGGAGGTCAAGGCCGCCTATGACCGGGAGGCGTCCAAAATCAAGCCGGAGAAGCGGGCGCGGGCGCGGCATATATTGGTGGGCACAGAAAAGGATGCAGAAGCCGTGCTGGCGCGGCTCGACAAGGGTGAGAAGTTCGAGGAGGTGGCCAAGCAGGTCAGCCTCGACGGCTCGAAGGACTATGGCGGCGACCTCGGCTATTTCAGCGCCGGCGAGATGGTGCCGGAGTTCTCGAAGGCAACCTTCGCGCTGAAGCCCGGGGAAGTGTCGAAGCCGGTCAAAACCGATTATGGATGGCACATCATCAAGCTCGAGGATTTCAAGGAAGGTGGGCCCCAGCCATTCGACCAGGTAAAAAATGCCATCAAACTCGTCCTGCTTCGCGAGAAGGTGCAGAATCGCCTGCTCGAGCTCAGGACCAAGGCGCAGATCGAGGTGATGGATCCTGATCTGAAGAAGCTGCAGGAGCGAAGCCAGCAGCAACGGCAACAGATCATGCAGCGGCTGCAACAGGGTGGTGGCGGTGGTGCCGGCGGTGCCGGTGGTGGCGCGGGCGGCGCGCAGGATGGTGGCGGCAAACAGGATCTCGAGACCCCGCCACCCCAATAAGCGGTAAACGACTCATGGCAGCCGGATCGCAGCGATCGCCGCTGGCGCCCGTCGCGTTTTCGCGGCTGCCGGAAATCGCCGGCGTGCGGCTTGGCGTAGCGGAATCCGGCGTGCGCTATCGCGGCCGGTCGGACGTGCTGGTCGCCGTGCTCGATCCCGGAACGGCGATTGCCGGCTGCTTCACCATTTCAAAGACGCGCTCGGCACCGGTGGATTGGGACAAGAGCAATCTCGCCAGGGGCAGGGCGCGCGCCATTCTGGTCAATGCTGGCAATGCCAACGCCTTCACCGGTGCAAGAGGCGTCCAGACCGTGGCCAGCACGGTCAAAACCCTCAGCCGCCTCCTAGGCTGTCCGACGGAGGAGATTTTCGTCGCCTCGACCGGCGTCATCGGCGAACCACTCGATGAAGCGCTCATCAATGCCGTGCTTGCGCCGGCCGTCGAGAGGGCGACGGAGGATGGCTGGAGCGCTGCGGCGGCAGCGATCATGACCACCGACACTTTCCCCAAGGCAGCTACGGCGAGCGCCGAGATTGGCGGCCACAGGGTCACCATCAACGGCATCGCCAAGGGCTCGGGGATGATCGCACCGGACATGGCGACGATGCTGGCGTTTCTGTTCACCGATGCGAGCCTGCCAGTCCCGGTGCTGCAGGACCTTCTCAACCACAGTGTCGCCCGGAGCTTCAACGCCATTACGGTCGATGGCGACACTTCGACGTCCGACACGATTCTGCTCGCGGCAACCCAGAAGGCGGGGTCACCGCTGTCTGGCCTCAATGATGCTGCCGACCCGCGGCTTCGATCCTTCGCCGGCGCGCTCGATCAGGTCACGCTCGATCTGGCGCTCCAGGTGGTCCGGGATGGCGAGGGCGCGGAGAAGCTGATCGCCATCACCGTGACAGGCGCGGAAGACGACCGAGCGGCACGCAAGATTGCGCTCGCGATCGGCAATTCGCCGCTGGTGAAAACCGCCATTGCCGGCAGCGATGCCAATTGGGGCCGCATTGTCATGGCGGTCGGCAAGTCGGGTGAAGCGGCTGACCGCGACAAACTGCAGATCACCATTGGCGGGCTGTCAGTGGCAAAGAACGGCATGCGCGACCCCGACTATGACGAGGCAGCGCTCACGCCGCATATGCAGGGTCGCGAAATCGACATTGCGGTGGATGTCGGGGTGGCGGCGGGCCGAGCCACGGTGTGGACCTGCGACCTCACCCATCGCTATATCGATATCAATGGCTCCTACCGCAGCTGATGCGTCTGCCGTCGACGTTCATCGACTGCTAACCCTGGCGCTGAAAAGTTCCTCGCAGCCTTCACCAATCAGATGAGCGCATTAACCCTCGAAGGGAATAGTGATGGGCGACATGAGCGGTGAGACCATCGTTCTCGTCGTTGCGTGCGCCCTGGTCGACAAGGATGGGAGAGTCCTGATCAGCCAGCGCCCGGAAGGCAAGGCCATGGCCGGCATGTGGGAATTTCCCGGCGGCAAGGTCGAGCCTGGCGAGCGTCCCGAACAGGCGCTCATCCGCGAGCTCAAGGAAGAGCTCGGCATCGACGTGACGGCGGCCTGCCTCGCGCCGTTGACCTTCGCCAGTCACGGATATCCCTCGTTCCATCTGCTGATGCCACTTTATGTGTGCCGGCGCTGGAACGGAGAGATCAGGCCTGGCGAAGGGCAGAGGATCGCGTGGGTGAGGCCGAAGGGGTTGCGTGCCTATCCGATGCCGCCGGCGGATGTCCCGCTGGTGGCGCATCTGATCGACGCGCTGTGATCGCTCCTGTCGGTGGGTTCGTCCCCCGCGGAGGGGCAGGGCAACGAGGGAGAGCGTCAACAATGCATCGCAGCAAGACGGCAAATGCCGCGGCATGCGCGCGCAGAGATGGACAGGGGCCATTCACGATCGAGTATTCGCTGATCGCATCGGGAATCGCCTTCGGAATTCTCACCGCCATCGGCGTGATCAGCAACTCGCTAGGCAGCGTTTTCTAGGGCTGGCGACGGAGCGCATCGGCAAGACTCATCCTGGCCGAACCGGGCTTCAGCGGCTGCTGCTGGTCCGGATGGGGGGCAAAGCCCGTGAGATAGGCGATCTCAAAGGTTGCGCGGATCCGTCCATCGCCATCGGCAAAACGATCGCGATAGTGGCCGATCATGCGCGTAAGCAGACGCCGCGACGGTCCGCGGCGCGTCCGCTCGATCAGCGCGTTGGACCAGCCGAGCGCCTTGAGCTCGCGCAGCAGCGCCAAAGGATCGGCGTAACGAACCACCAGCCGCTCACTATCGACGACCGGCAGCGCCAAGCCTGACCGCAGCATGAGATCGCCGAGATCGCGCAGGCCGGCAAAGGGCACGACGCGCGGCGTCGCGCCGCCGGTCAGCTCGACCTCGGCCAGGCTCCAGGATTCGCGCAGCTCCCTGAGCGTCGCGCCGGCGAGGGCCGCACCAAGGAACAATCCGTCAGGCCGCAGTGCCTGACGAACATCGGCAAGGAGGCGAGCGACGTCGTTTGCGGTCTCCGGGCCAAAGAGCATCAGCAGGCAATCCAGGCTTTCGGCGCGCACCGGGACATCGCTGGCCGCCACCACCAGATCGGCATTGCGGGTTTCGACCGTCGCCGCGCGGATCGTCTGCGCTCGCGGCACCGACAGGAGATCAGGACGGGTGCCGTGAGCCAAGGCGAGGTCGAAGCGCTGTCGCGATGACGAAAGCCGCGACAGGATCTCGCCGGCGGCATGCTCGTGCAGAAAGCCGGGAAAGCCCGGAGCTGCCACCGCCCTCGTCAAGCGTTGACGCAGTCGTAGCTCATCGAATATGGGGATCGGCTGCGGCACTGTGCGCTAGAACCTCATGCATAGGGAAATGTCCATCGTCGTCTGGCGCTTTCTTTCAGCGGGCAATGAGCTACTGGACATGCTGTTGCCGCCGCGTTGCGTATTATGCCGGGACATCACCATGAGCCAAGCCGGGCTTTGCGCAACCTGCTGGAGCGGCCTGACGCTGATCGATGCGCCGCGCTGTGCGGTGACCGGCGTGCCGTTCCCGTATGTCGGCGAGGGCGACGACCTGGTCAGCCCGGCGGCGCTCAAGTCGCCCCCGCTCTATCACCGGGCGCGTGGCGCTGTCATCTTTGACAAGAGATCGAGGCTGCTGGTGCATGGCCTCAAATACCAGGATCGTCATGAGGCCGCCCTGCCGATGGCGCGGCTCATGGCGGTGGCCGGACGCGATGTGATCGCGGCAAGCGATCTCCTGATGCCGGTGCCGCTCCATCGTTGGCGGTTGTGGCGCCGCCGTTACAACCAGGCCGCGCTGCTGGCAATGCGGATTGCCCGGTTCGTGGCAAAGCCCTGCCATTATCAAGGTCTCGTTCGGATTCGGGCAACGGCGACGCAGGTCGGGCTCGATGCCAAACGGCGGGCACGGAACGTCCGGGGCGCATTCGCGCTGTCGCCGGAGACCCATAACCAGATCAGGGGGCGACGGGTGTTGCTAATCGACGATGTGCTGACCACCGGCGCCACAAGCAATGCATGCGCCGAGGCGCTCCTCAATGGCGGCGCAGCAAGCGTTAATGTTCTGGTGTTCGCTCTTGCCGCCGGCCCTCACCGGCTACATATATGACAATTATAAACGAATCGAAATTTTGCGGGCACGCTATGGCGGACGTCACTATCTACACCACACAATTCTGCCCCTATTGTGTGGCCGCCAAGAACCTGCTTCGCAACAAAGGGGCGTCTTTCCAGGAAATCGACGTCTCCTTCGATCCATCGCAACGCAAGACCATGAGCGAGCGGGCCGGCGGGCGGCGCACCGTGCCGCAGATCTTCATCGGCGAACAGCACATTGGCGGCTGCGACGATCTGTTCGCGCTCGACCGGCGGGGCGATCTCGATCCTCTGCTCGATGTGTGACCCCCTGTGATGTCCAGCGTATTGCGTGTCGGTCTTGTTCAGATGTGCTCGGGTCTCGAGCCCGAGGCCAACATCGCCGAGGCGACCCGGCACATCCGCCGCGCCGTCGCCGACGGTGCCGAATTCGTGGCGACGCCGGAAATGACCAATGTGATCGAGCCGCGGCGGTCGCTGTTGTGGGAGAAGGTCCGGGACGAGACGAAGGACCTGTCGGTCGCAGCGTTGGCAGCGGTAGCGCGCGAGCTCGGAATCTGGCTGTCGGTTGGATCGCTGGCGCTCCGGTCGGGCGATCGGCTGGTCAATCGCTCGCTGCTCTATGCGCCGGACGGGAGAATCGCGGCGCGCTATGACAAGGTGCATTTGTTCGATGTGGCGTTGCCCAATGGCGAGAGCTATCGCGAGTCGGGAAGCTATGATGGGGGGACCCGGGCGGTCACCGCCGATGTCGGACCAATCAGGCTTGGCCTTACCATCTGCTATGATCTCAGGTTTCCGCAACTCTATCTCGCTTTGGCCGGCGCAGGGGCGAGCGTTTTCACCATTCCCTCGGCATTCACCCGGGTGACCGGCGAGGCGCATTGGCATGTCCTGCTCAGGGCGCGGGCGATCGAGACCGGCAGCTTCGTGCTGGCGGCAGCGCAGGGTGGCCGCCATGAGAGCGGGCGCGAGACCTATGGCCACAGCCTCGTTGTCGATCCCTGGGGACGGATCCTTGCCGAGGCGCAGGATCAGCCGGGCGTCATCCTGGCCGATATCGATGCCGAGCAGGCGGCGGCCGCCCGCCGGAAGATCCCGACCTTGCGCCATCAGCGCGACATCACGGTTGGCGCGGCAGGAGTCGCACAATGATCCGCTACGATCTGGTCTGCGACAAGGAGCACGCCTTCGACGGATGGTTTCGCAACAGCGAAGCCTATGACGCGCAAACTGCGGCCGGCCAGGTGGTGTGCCCGGTCTGCGGCTCGACGACGGTCGTCAAGCAGCTGATGACGCCGGGCATCCCGGCGAAGTCTAACCAGCGCGCCGAAAGCCGTATGCCGGTATTCACAGGGCGGAAGGACGAGAAGGTTTCAGAGCTGGTCGAGGCAGTGCGGAAGCTCCGGCGGCAGGTGGAGGAGAACGCCGATTATGTCGGCGATCGGTTCGCCGAGGAGGCCCGGCGCATCCACTATAACGAGGTCAAGCCACGCGGCATTTATGGCGAAGCCTCGCTAGAGGAGGCGAAGGCGCTGCTCGAGGAAGGGGTGGAGGTGCACCCGCTGCCGCCGTTGCCCGAGGACTCGAACTAGGCCGATCCGGGGGCCTGGGACACCAGCATGAAGTTCACCGCGAGATCGGACGAACGCGACCAGCTCATGGTGAGCGGGTTGAAGATCACGCCGTCGGTCGCCCGCACCGCCAACCCGGCGGCCTTGACCCAGGCCCCGAGCTCGGCCGGAGTGATGAACTTCTCCCATTGGTGGGTACCCTTGGGCAGCCAACCGAGAACATATTCGGCGCCGATGATCGCCAGGGCGAAGGACCGGAAGGTCCGGTTGATGGTCGCCACGACCATGACGCCGCTTGGCTTCAGCATCCGGCTGCAGTCGATGAGAAAGCGTTCGGGATCCCTGACATGCTCGATCACCTCCATATTGAGGATGATATCGAAGCGCTCGCCGCCGGCAGCGAGCTCCTCGGCGGTGACCACCCGGTAGTCGATCGCCAGCTCCTGCTCGGCGGCGTGGACGCTCGCGGTCTTGATGTTGCGATCGGAGGGGTCGATGCCGACAACCTCCGCTCCGAGGCGGGCCATCGGCTCGGACAGAAGCCCGCCGCCGCAGCCGATGTCGAGGAGACGGAGACCCTTGAACGGCCGCAGCGCCATCGGGTCGAGGCCAAGCCAGGCGGTCGCCTGCTCGCGGATATAGGTCAGCCGGACGGGATTGAACTTGTGAAGCACGCCGAATTTGCCCGCCGGATCCCACCATTGTGCGGCAATTGATGAAAATTTCGCCACTTCGGCGTCTTCAACCGAGCTTCTCAGGGGCGTCGGCATCATATCCGGTCGAACCTCCGACGGAATGTATTCGCCAATACGCTGCAGGGATTGCAGGCGGCCACTATTGCATATATGACGCGCCGGAGAACCGTTCTCCGCGCGCCTTTTTGGCGCGCTGCTCCGGGAACCCGCTTTAGGTTTGTTTCGACCGGTCCCTCGCAAGGCAAGAGACAGGGCATGGCTCGATTGGTGATGAAGTTCGGGGGAACCTCGGTCGCCGATATCGCGCGAATCCGCAATGTCGCGCGCCATGTCGAGCGCGAGCTCAAGGCCGGCCACCAGGTCGCCGTAGTGGTTTCGGCGATGGCCGGGACGACCGATCAGCTGGTCGGATGGTGCCGCGAAGCGGCGCTCAAGCACGATGCCCGCGAATATGATGCAGTGGTGGCCTCGGGCGAGCAGGTCACTGCCGGGCTTCTCGCCATCGTTCTGCAGGACATGGGAATTCCCGCCCGGTCGTGGATGGGCTGGCAGGTCGCGGTGCGCACGGATGGCGTTCACGGCGCGGCGCGCATCCTGGAGATCGACGATCAGGAGGTCCGCAAGCGCCTGGAACAGGGCCAGGTCGTCGTGATGGCCGGCTTTCAGGGGATCGGCCCGGACCGGCGCATCACCACGCTGGGCCGCGGCGGCTCGGATACGAGCGCGGTGGCGCTGGCAGCCGCCCTCGATGCCCGGTGCGATATCTATTCCGATGTGGATGGGGTCTACACCACCGATCCGCGCATCGTCGAGAAGGCCCGGCGGGTCGACCGCATCACTTATGAAGAGATGCTGGAAATGGCCTCTCTCGGCTCCAAGGTGCTGCAGACCCGGTCGGTCGAGCTGGCAATGGTGTATAAGGTGCCACTCCAGGTGCGCTCCAGTTTCGACCCGGCGGACTCACCCAGCCAGAACCGGTCGGACGGAACCGGGCCTGGCACCATCGTATGCGACGAGGACAAGATCGTGGAACAGCAGGTTGTCAGCGGAATCGCCTATGCCAAGGACGAGGCCAAGGTGTCGATCCGCGGCGTGCCCGATCGCCCGGGCGTGTCGGCCGGAATCTTCGGTCCGCTGGCCGAGGCCAATATCAGCGTCGACGTGATCGTGCAGAACGTGTCGCCCGACGGGAAGATGGCCAATATCACCTTCACCATCGCCACCAAGGACCTCAGGCGGACGCTGGAAGTGCTGGAGGCAGCGCGCGACAAGATCGGTTATGCCGAGCTGTCGCATGCCACCGGCATCGCCAAGGTGTCGATCATCGGGATCGGCATGCGCAGCCATGCGGGCGTGGCGGCGAAGATGTTCAAGGCGCTGGCGGAAAAGGGCATCAACATCCAGGCGATCACCACCTCCGAGATCAAGGTCTCGGTGCTGATCGATGCGGCCTATACGGAACTCGCGGTCAGGGCGCTGCACAGCGTGTACGGGCTCGATGCGGTTTGATCAGGAAGGACATGATGATCGCTAAGCCCCGTGCCAAATCGCCGAAAAGGCCAGTCCAGGTCTAAGGACGCACGCCGATGGTTCCACCTGCCCTAGGCCCGCGCGTCCTGCTCCGAAGGCTGCGCGAAGTCATGGCGGAGCCGGTCGCAGCGCAGCAGAGGCTTGATCGCATCGTGACGCTGATCGCTGCCAACATGGTGGCGGAGGTGTGCTCGATCTATGTGCTGCGGCCGGGCGGCGATCTCGAGCTCTTCGCGACCGAGGGCCTGAACCGGGCGGCGGTGCATAAGAGCCGGCTGAAGCTCGGGGAAGGTCTGGTCGGAAAGATCGCCCTCGATGGTGCGCCGCTCAACCTCGCCGAGGCGCAGTCCCATCCCGACTTCAAATATCTGCCGGAGACGGGCGAGGAGATCTATTCGTCATTCCTTGGCGTGCCGCTGCTGAGGCTCGGCCGATCGATCGGCGTCTTGGTCGTCCAGAACCGCACCAAGCGCCAATATATCGAGGAGGAAGAGGAGGCGCTGCAGACGGCGGCGATGGTGCTCGCCGAGGTCATCGCCTCCGGCGACATGAAGGAGCTGGCGCAGGCGGGCGAGGCGGAAGCGGCACGCCTCCGCAGCCACCATCTGCGCGGCGAGAGCATCGCCGAAGGGTTGGCGCTCGGCCATGTCGTTCTGCATGAGCCGCGGGTCGTCATCACCAATCTGATCGCCGAAAGCATTCCCGACGAGAAGCGGCGGCTCGAGGAGGGGATTGCGGCGCTGCGCCAGCAGGTCGACACGCTGATCGGCCGCCTGAGCCTCGGCGAGGGCGGCGAGCATGACGAGGTGCTCGAGACGTTCCGGATGTTCGCCCATGACCGCGGCTGGGTCAGGCGAATCCGCGAAGCGGTGGAGACCGGCCTGACGGCCGAGGCTGCGGTCGAGCGGGTGCAGGGCGAGAATCGCGCCCGCATGATGCGCCAGAGCGATACCTATCTGCGCGACCGCCTGCATGATCTCGACGATCTGGCCAATCGGCTGCTGCGCATCCTGACGGGTCAGACCGGCACGGCAGCGCAGGGCCAGCTGCCGCGCGATGCCATCGTGGTGGCGCGCACCATGGGACCTGCCGAGCTCCTCGACTATGACAGGACGAGGCTGCGCGGCCTGGTGCTCGCCGAATCCGGGACCAACAGCCATGTGGCGATCGTGGCGCGGGCGCTTGGGGTTCCGGCGGTCGGCCATGTCCTCGACATCATCGAGCTGGTCGAGACCGGCGATCCGATCATTGTCGATGGCGGGCTCGGCGAGATCCATGTCCGACCGTCGCCCGGCATCGAGCAGGCCTATGCCGAGAAGGTCAGGTTCTATGCGCGGCGCCAGGCGAAATATGCCGAGCTCAGGCATCTGCCGGCGGTGACGCTCGATGGCCAGCGGATTGCGCTCAACATCAATGCCGGGCTGATCGTCGATCTGCCGCATCTTTCCGATTCCGGCGCCGACGGCATCGGGCTGTTCCGGACCGAGCTGCAATTCATGCTGTCGCGGCGGTTTCCGCGACTCGAACAACAGGCCGCACTCTATGCGACGGTTCTGGAGGCTGCAGGAGAGAAGCCGGTGGTGTTCCGCACCCTCGATATCGGCTCCGACAAGACCCTGCCCTATCTCCATGTGCCGCGCGAGGACAATCCGGCGCTCGGCTGGCGGGCAATCCGTTATGCGCTGGAGCGTCCTGCGCTGCTCAGGCTGCAGGCGCGGGCGCTGCTCAGGGCGGGATCGGGCCGCCACCTTCGGATCATGTTTCCGATGGTGGCGGAGGTCGCGGAATTCATCAATGCACGGGCGGCGGTGCTCGAGGAGCGGGCATTCCTGGAAAGGCAGGGCCATCCGCCGCCGCTCTCCCTGATGGTCGGCGCGATGATCGAGGTGCCGTCACTGTTGTTTCAGCTCGACACGTTTCTTGCCGAGGTGGATTTCGTGTCGATCGGGTCGAACGACCTCATGCAGTTCCTGTTCGCTTCCGACCGCGGTCACCCGAAGCTCGCCGGCCGCTATGATCCGCTGAGCCCGCCGGGGCTCAACGCTCTGCGGTTCGTGGCCGAACGGGCGCGAGCCTTCGATGTGCCGATCAATCTTTGCGGGGAAATGGCGGGGCGGCCACTCGAGGCGATGGCGCTGATCGGGCTTGGTTTTCGCTCGATATCGATGGCACCCGCCGCCATCGGGCCGGTTAAGTCGATGACGCTGATGCTGGATGCGGACAAGCTCGAGAGCTTTCTCATGCCGCTGCTCGGCCGCGGCGACCACAGCATCAGGGCCGAGCTCATGGGCTTTGCGGCCGACAACAACATACCGGTCTGAGCGTAACCTGATGGTTACCATTTTGAACCATCGTAGCCGTGACAGGCGCGAGAAAATCCTCCCGCGCCTGATGGTTCAGCGGATCGGCATTGATGAGCAGCGACAGCCAGGTCCATATGGGGAAGCCGCGTGCTTCGGTGTTCTTTCGGCCGAAACCCGATGGTGAAATCGATCCGGCTGGCGAGGTCGGCTGGTTCCTGCAGCGTGAAAGGGAGCGGCGCCGCGAGCGGCTGCAGGATGCCGGGCGGGCCTGCCGGGTGCATCCGCACCATCTCGAAGCGATCGAAGCGGGTGACCTGACGCGATTGCCGCCGCGGCGGGATACGCTCAGAATGCTCGAAGCCTATGCCCATCATCTCGGGTTCGACCCGGGGCCGCTGCTCCAGCACTATGCCCGGTTCCTGCCGCAGCAGAGCGGCACGACGCGGCGCATACCGGGAGCCGCCAGGCCGTTCGGTAGCGCAGAGATCATCGCTTTCCCGCTCATCAACCGGCTGATCGACGCTGCCAAAGGCAATGGCGGGATCGTCGCCTGCGTTTGCGGGGCCGCATTGTTGTTTGCAGCGGCAAGCTATGTGCTGAGCCCGGGAGGAGAATCGGCGGGTGTCACGGCGCACAGCAATCCGGCGAATGTACGGGTCGAGGGGCCGGCGAGCGAAGTCTCGTCGATCACGTCGCTGACCGAGGAATTCATGAAGGGGGACTCGGCGGAAACCCGCGAGGCGGAAGCGCAGACGCCGGGGCCCGATCTGCCCGAGCCCGAGGCGGAACAGGCGGCGGCGAGCGAACCGGTCGGGGGGATTGCCGAGCTCATCCAGCGGGAAACCGGCGGCACGCTCAAGCGCAAGGGCACCCATCGATTGGCTTCGGAAGTCGAGGGGCAAGCTGGCGGCGGCCGGATCTATGGCTCCGAGAATGTCGATTCGCGACTGGTGCTGCATGCGAAGGCCAAGGTGTGGATCCGCATCGAGGATACGCAGGGCCGGGTGGTGCTGACCCAGACATTGATGGCGGGCGACAGCTATCGGGTTCCGAACCGCGACGGGCTCACGGTCATCGCGCGCGATGGCGGCCTGATCAGCTATTCGATCGACGGGATCGACAGGGGGCAGCTTGGCAATCCAGGCGAGATCCTGGTCGGACGCTCGCTCGACCTCGGGCGGTTGACCGAGGGCTAAAGCTTAAACATGCTCGCCGCCAGGTCGCTGACGCTTGGCGGGGACGAAAGTCTCGGCTAGAACGCGCGACCTGAGTTGTGGCGGACGCTGTCCGGTCCGCGTCGAGGAACGATGATTTCGATCGGAAGTGAAAAGATTGCGCGACTCAATGACCGTTTCGCCGTGATCGAAGCCGAATTGGCGAGCGGGGCGACCGGCGATGCCTTTGTCAGGCTATCCAAGGAATATGCCGAGCTCGAGCCGGTGATTCGGGCTGCCCGGTCGCTCGAAATGCTGAGGCGCGAACGGGCGGAGGTCGAGGAAATGCTCACCCAGGCGAGCGATGGCGAGCTGAAATCGCTGGCCGAGGACGAGCGTTCGCTGCTTGACGGGCGAATTCGGGAGGCCGAGCAGAACTTCCGGCTGATGCTGCTGCCCAAGGATGCGGCCGACGAACGCAACGTCATCATCGAGGTCAGGGCCGGCACAGGCGGCGACGAGGCGGCGCTGTTCGCCGGCGATCTGTTCCGAATGTATCAGCGCTATGCAGGGTTCAAGGGGTGGAAGGTGGAGATTCTGTCGGCGAGCGATGCCGAGCTTGGCGGCTATCGCGAAATCGTGGCCCAGATCTCCGGCGCCGGTGCCTATGCCCATCTCAAATTCGAGTCGGGCGTGCACCGGGTGCAGAGGGTGCCGGCGACGGAGGCGCAAGGGCGCATCCATACTTCGGCCGCCACCGTTGCGGTTCTTCCCGAGGCGGAGGAGGTCGATGTCCAGATCGATGACAAGGATCTTCGCATCGATGTCTTCCG
The DNA here is from genome assembly GCA_044870245.1 of Aestuariivirgaceae bacterium. GTDB lineage: Bacteria > Pseudomonadota > Alphaproteobacteria > Rhizobiales > Aestuariivirgaceae > DATAFF01. The sequence continues at coordinate 28,382 of JBIOYR010000011.1, forward strand.
TTCGTCCGGGCCGGGCGGGCAGTCGGTCAACACCACCGACAGTGCGGTGCGGATCACCCACCTGCCGACCGGCATCGTGGTCAGCCAGCAGGACGAGAAATCGCAGCATAAGAACAAGGCCAAGGCGCTGAAGATCCTGCGAGCCAAGCTCTATGAGCGCGAGCGCGAACGGCTCGATGCCGAAAGGTCGGCCGTGCGGCGCGGCCAGGTCGGTTCGGGCGACCGGTCGGAGCGCATCAGAACCTATAATTTCCCGCAGGGTCGGGTGACCGATCACCGAATCAATCTCACGCTCTACAAGCTTGATCTGGTGATGGAGGGGTCGGCGCTCGAGGACCTGATCCAGGCGCTAATCACGCAGCACCATGCCGAGCTGCTTGCCGGCAGCGACGGGAATGCCGGCTGATACGGTGGAGAGTCTCGTCAGCGAATTCCGGGCACAGCTGGCGAGGGTCGGCATTGCCAGCGCCGCACTCGACGCGCGGGTGCTGGTGCTCGACGCGCTCGGTCTCGATCGGGCATCGGCCATCGCCGAACCGGAACGCAAGGCCGAGGCCGGCGCCGTGCTGCGGGCGCGCGATCACCTGGCGCGGCGGCTCGGCGGGGAGCCGGTGTCACGGATCCTCGGGCGGCGGGAGTTCTATGGCCGGGATTTCATCGTCACGCCGGCGACCCTCGATCCACGGCCCGACACCGAAACAGTGGTGGAAACCGTTTTGGGGCTTTTGTCGGGCACGTCGTCGCCACGCATTCTCGATCTCGGGACCGGCAGCGGCGCCATTCTGGTGACGATCCTGTGCGAGATCGGCTCGGCGATGGGGACCGGCACCGACAGGAGCGCGGCAGCGCTCGCGGTGGCCTGCGACAATGCGCGCCGCCTCGGCGTCGGAGCGCGGGCGACGTTCTTGGTGGCAGATTGGCTTGCGGGAATCGAAGGCCGGTTCGATCTCATCGTGTCGAACCCGCCCTATATCCGGCGGGGTGCGATCGCGACTCTTGAAATCGAGGTCAGAGATCACGATCCTTTAGAGGCGCTGGATGGCGGTGCTGACGGACTTGACGCCTATCGGCAGATCGCCGCGGGCGCGGCTTCGGTGGTGGCGCCGGGTGGCGCCTTGGTTCTCGAGATCGGCGGCGAGCAGGCAGGTGCCGTGACCGGCATCTTCGGAGAGCATGGTTACTTCTGCGAGAAGGTTGCAAGGGATCTCGCAGGCCGCGACAGGGTGGTGGTGCTGAAGCGCCACGGTGCATGACAGATCTTCGATTTTGGGCATTGCGATCAGGAAAAAAGCAGTTGGAAAGCCGGCGTCAAACGGGTAGTGTGCCGACCAATAGAAGCGTCCCTACATGGGCATTCTGCACTCATCGCTGGTAGCGACGGCGGGCCGGGGAGGGCCGAGGGGAGTGCGGAGATGTCAGTTCAGGCTGGCGGCGTTCTGCGCCTAAGGTTGAACCCCTTGAGGGTGGACAGCTTCCGGAATCCGTGAGCACTAGACCTGCTTTGGCGGAGATTGCCACGCAAATCGGCTTTCTTGGACATTAGCGTTTCAGGTACCGAGTTCCTCCGAACCCGGTGAACAGGACGCGGCAGCGCGGCTGAACAGGGTCGCGGGCCGCAATTTCGGGTGTAAATGGCAGAATGAGACAGGGTCAACACAAGAATAGATCGCGCGGCCGCGGCCGTCGCCAAGGCAGTCCGGTCAACCGGGTGTTCGAAAGCAATGGGCCGGACGTCAAGGTCCGCGGCAATGCCCAGCATGTCGCCGAGAAATATCTCCAGCTGGCGCGCGATGCGCAGTCGTCCGGCGACTCGGTGATGGCCGAGAACTACTACCAGCATGCCGAGCATTATTTGCGGATCGTTGCGGCGGCACAGAGTTTCGCTCAGCAAAACGGCCCTCCTGGCGGCATTCGGCGGCCATTCGGCAGCGAGGATGTGGAAGACGACGAGGCCGAGGGACCGGAGGACGAGGAACTCGTTCCGGCCGGCCACGGGCCGCAGCCCGACATCGTCGATCTCCAGGCGCAGCGCCCAGTGCGGGAGATGCAGAGCCGCGATGGCGAAGGCGACAGCGAGCAGCCGCGGGAATTCCGCCGACCACGCGAGCGGGATTTCCGGGATCGCGACCGCGATAGCCGTGACAACCGCGATGGCCGGGACAGCCGCCCGCCGCGAGAAGGCCGGGAGTTCCGTGACAACCGGGAAGGACGCGAATTCCGCGATGCCGGCGGCGGCGAGGAAGGGCAGGGCAATGGCTGGAGTGGCCACCAGCCTGATTTCCTGCGCCGCGCTTCGGGCGCCGGCCCCTCGGGCAATGGGCGGTTCAGGCGCGACAGCCGGCCGCGGGGCGAGCGGAAGAGCGAGGCCTCCGGGGAGTCTCAGCAATCCGACAACGAGCCGCCGACCGAGAACTCGGAAGACTTCGCAGCCAATTGAACCCTGTCGGGCCTTGACAGGCATCAACGGCATATTGGCAAAGTTCTGCCATTGATGATGCTTGCGTGACTTTGGCGCAACACCATATCCGTTGCTGGACCGTGCAGCGTTCCGGGGCCGGCGCCTCTCGAGGGCCGGACGAAATCAGGCACGGGGCCGAGGAGGTTCAAAATGGATTTCGAAAAATTCACCGAGCGCGCGCGCGGGTTCATTCAGGCGGCTCAGTCATTGGCGCTGCGCGAGGGACATCAGAGGTTCACCCCCGAGCATCTTTTGAAAGTGCTGCTCGATGACGATCAGGGGCTGGCGGCGGGTTTGATCAGCGCGGCCGGGGGCAATCCCAAGGCGGCGCTCGCTGCCGACGAGGCAGCGCTCAAACGCATGCCGAAGGTCGAAGGCTCGGGAGCGGGACAGCTTTATATGGCGCCAGAAATGGCGCGGGTGTTCGATGCCGCGAGCAAGCTCGCCCAAAAGGCCGGCGACAGTTTCGTCACCGCCGAGCGGCTGCTGCAGTCGCTGGCAATCGAACCGTCGGAGGCGCAGAAGACGCTCAAATCGGCGGGCGTCACCCCACAGGGGCTCGAACAGGCCATTGCCGCCCTGCGCAAGGGCCGCACCGCCGACAGCGCATCGGCCGAGGAAGGCTATGATGCGCTCAAGAAATATGCTCGCGACCTCACCGAAGCGGCACGGGCCGGCAAGCTCGATCCGGTGATCGGCCGCGACGAGGAGATCCGGCGCACCATCCAGGTGCTGTCGCGGCGCACCAAGAACAATCCGGTGCTGATCGGTGAGCCGGGCGTCGGCAAGACGGCCATTGCCGAGGGCCTGGCGCTGCGCATCGTCAATGGAGATGTGCCGGAGAGCCTGAAGGACAAGCAGCTGATGGCGCTCGACATGGGCGCACTGATCGCCGGGGCGAAATATCGCGGCGAGTTCGAGGAGCGCCTCAAGGCTGTGCTCAGCGAGATCCAGGCCGCGGCGGGCCGCATCATCCTGTTCATCGACGAGATGCACACGCTGGTCGGGGCAGGCAAGGCGGATGGCGCGATGGACGCCTCCAACCTGCTCAAGCCGGCGCTGGCACGGGGCGAGCTCCATTGCATCGGCGCGACCACGCTCGATGAATATCGCAAGCACGTCGAGAAGGACGCAGCGCTGGCGCGGCGCTTCCAGCCGGTGTTCGTCAGCGAGCCGACGGTCGAGGACACGATCTCGATCCTGCGCGGCCTCAAGGAGAAGTACGAGGTCCATCACGGCGTGCGGATCACCGACTCGGCGATCGTGGCGGCGGCAAATTTGTCCAATCGCTACATCACTGACCGCTTCCTGCCCGACAAGGCGATCGACCTGATGGACGAGGCGGCCTCGCGCCTCAGGATGCAGGTCGATTCGAAGCCCGAGGAGCTCGACGAGCTCGACCGCCGGATCATCCAAATGAAGATCGAGCGCGAGGCCCTCAAGAAGGAAACCGATGCGGCTTCGCGCGAGCGGCTGTCGCGGCTCGAAAAGGAGCTCGCCGATCTCGAGGAGCGGGCCTCGGAGCTGACCGCCATGTGGCGGGCCGAGAAGGAGAAGCTCGGGCAGGCCCAGAAGATCAAGGAGGAGCTCGATGCCGCCCGGGTCGAGCTCGAGCAGGCGCAGCGTCGGGGCGATCTGGCGCGGGCCGGCGAGCTTGCCTATGGGCGGATTCCGGAGCTCGAGAAACGGCTGCGCGGGGTCGAGCAGGCATCGCGGCAGTCGCTGGTCGAGGAGGCGGTGACCGAGAACCACGTGGCGCAGGTCGTGTCGCGCTGGACCGGCATCCCGGTCGACAAGATGCTCGAGGGCGAGCGCGACAAGCTGCTCAAGATGGAGGAGGCGCTGTCGCAGCGCGTGGTCGGGCAGGCGGAAGCGGTGCATGCGGTGGCGACGGCGGTCCGCCGGGCACGCGCGGGGCTGCAGGATCCGAACCGGCCGATCGGTTCGTTCATGTTCCTCGGGCCGACCGGCGTCGGCAAGACGGAGCTCACCAAGGCGCTTGCCGATTTCCTGTTCGACGACGAGCATGCGATGGTCCGCATCGACATGTCGGAATATATGGAGAAGCACTCGGTGGCGCGGCTGATCGGTGCGCCTCCCGGCTATGTCGGCTATGACGAGGGCGGCGCGCTGACCGAGGCGGTGCGGCGACGTCCCTATCAGGTGGTGCTGTTCGACGAGATCGAGAAAGCGCATCCGGACGTGTTCAACGTTCTGCTGCAGGTTCTCGATGATGGGCGTCTGACCGACGGGCAGGGACGGACAGTCGATTTCCGCAACACGCTGATCATCATGACGTCGAATCTCGGTTCGGAATATCTGGTCAGCCTGGGCGAGGACCAGGATGTCGATGTGGTGCGCAACCAGGTGATGAATGTGGTGCGGCAGCATTTCCGGCCGGAGTTCCTGAACCGGCTCGACGACATCATCCTGTTCCACCGGCTGAAGCGCGAGCAGATGGGTCAGATCGTGACGATCCAGCTGAAGCGGCTGGAAAAGCTGCTGAGCGAGCGGAACATCTCACTCAAGCTCGATCCCGCAGCGAAGACCTGGCTTGCCGAAAAGGGCTACGATCCAGCCTATGGGGCGCGGCCGCTCAAGCGGGTGATTCAGCGCTATCTCCAGGATCCGCTGGCCGAGGCGATTCTCGCCGGCAAGATCAGCGATGGGCAGGAGGTGGAGATCGGGGTCGGAGTCGACGGACTCACCATCAATGGCGAGAGCGGCTTCGGCGACGGGCGCGGCTTCGGCCATCGGCCGGAGGCGCCCGAGAGCCGGTCGCCGACGGTGCATTAGGTCGAAGGTATGCGATAGGCAGCAGGACACCCCTCACTGCCTGTTTGCCTGATGCCTACTGCCTCTGATTGTCCACCTGTGCCACCCTGGTGGCCGATGGCGCAGCTTTCATCATCGCCACCACCTTCTGCATATGCTGGCGGAAGGCGGCGAGGTTCTTGCCGGTGAGCTGGCGGCCGCCGGTGGCCTTCATCTTCAGGGGATTCATCGGCTTGCCATCGAGGCGGACCTCGAAATGAGCATGCGGACCGGTCGAGCGGCCGGTCGAGCCGACAAAGCCGATGACCTGGCCCTGGCGCACGGCGGCGCCCGGCTTGATGGTGGTCGGGATCCGGCTCATATGGGCGTAGACGGTCTCGTAATTGTCCTTGTGGCGGATGCGGACGACCTTGCCATAGGCGCCCTGCCAGCCGGCAACACTGATGACGCCGTCACCCGCCGCCTTGAGCGGAGTGCCATAGGGGGCGGCGAAGTCGACGCCGGTGTGCATCCGGTTATAGCCGAGGATCGGATGACGGCGCATTCCAAAGCCGGAGCTGATGCGGCTGCCGGGCACCGGTGTGCGCATCAGGGCGCGGTCGGCGCTGCGGCCGTTGGCATCGTAATAACCGGTTTCGCCGTCGGAGGTGGTGAAGCGGAAATAGGTCTTGGTCTCGCCGCCGACGGTCAGCGAGGTGTAGTGGACCACCTTGCGCTTGGTCGAAGAGCCGGTCAGCGGGTTTCCGTAGAAGATCTCGAAGGTATCGTCGGCGTTGACCTGGCGCTGGAAGTCGACGTCATAGGCGAAGACTTGCATCATCTGGGTCACGATGTAGTCGGGCACGCCATTGTCCTTGGCGGTGGAGTAGAGACCAGCGCCTACCTTGGCGCGGGCGCGATAATAGGGCGACTCGGCATAGCGCGAGCGGGCGCCTTGCTCGGCGCCATCGATGCGGGCGGTGAACCGCCCGTCCTCGTCGGCCTCGACGACGATTTCCTCATTCGGCCCGGGCGAGAAGGAGAGGCGCACCGGGACGATGGCGTCCTGGCCATAGAAGTCGAGCTGGCGCTCCAGGGTGACGGTGAATTGCTGGCCTTCCTTCAGCATGGTCGTCGGAAATACCGGCTCGACGGCGGCGGCGAGGGCATGCGCCTGGTCGATGGTGACGCCGAGCTTGGCGATCTCATCGGCGAGCGAGCCGTTCTTGGCGAGGGTGATAGTCTCGTCCACCGGCTCGGGCAGGGTCTTGGTGATGATGGTGATGTTGGCGCCGGTGTCGAGCGAGGCCACCTGGAAGGAACCGTCGATCACCGTCGGGCTGCTGTAGGGCAGGGCATCGGCGCTGATCGAGGGATAGGCGCCGCCCTGGCCGCCGGTCAGCGCGCGCGCCGGGAGGACGATGGCGCCGGTGACCCCTTGCGCCGAATCGTCGGCTGGGGGCTCGGCGGGGTCGCTGCCGGCGGAGCGCTGGCGGAAGACGACGGAGACCTCGCTATAGGGCATGAGCTCGGCGACCTCGGAGGGCTCGGCATCGGGGGTCGGCGCGTCGCCCTTGTAGTTGGTCTTCATCGACAGCGCCGGGCGCTGCCAGATCTCGGCCGGGTTGATCGAGGCGAGAGTGTTGCCGCCTGCCGGATCGGTGCTGCCGAAGACGCCGAGGAGGACAGTGCCGATGACGACGCTGCCCGCCATGCCGGCGACACAGGTGGTGATCAACCAACGGTGGTGTGGGGGCTGCTCGTCATCGTGAAACGGGTTGAGGTGATCGGGATCGAGATCCTCGACATGGATCGGTCCGCCTCCCCGCGACGTACGGGCAGCTTCGCTGCGGATCGCAATCCTCCCGACTCTTCCGCTCAACCCCGCATTCCCTCAGCGGACACGCTGCTCCAGGTGCTCGGGATGGGTATCAGACAGCGAAACGGCTTGATTCGCCACACCCAAGCACACGCAAAATCGAAGACTTGAAGCTTCCCCGAACCCGACGGCGAAGCCTTGCCGCCCCGCCTTGACCAGACTGTGCCGCGCCCGGTGCCTTCAGTCAATGTTGAAGGTTGAAGACCGCTCTTCGATCGTAACGATATTCTTCGCTGACCCAGGCCGGCCATGCGGATCCCACCCCGAAACTGACCCCCTCCGGGGCACGATACCGGGTCTTGCCGGTAGCACCCTGGCCGGCAAACTCCCCCATGATGGACGAACCATGGTTGCCGAACTGTTAACGTGATGTCACTTTGCGGCAGAAATGCGCCATCGGAAGAGGGTATTCATGTCAAGCCAAGGGCACCGACGGCATCGCGCGGGCGGAGCGGCCGGGTCAAGCCGTCGGTGCGGCAAGTTCCGCAGTTTTCCGCAGCTTTGGGGCCATGTGCAAAAAAACTACGACAAGGCGCTTGACACTCCGGCGGGGCAAATCATATAACCGCATTCATTGAGGAGATGGTGCCTTCGGGCGCTGTCGACTCCTCGTCGCCTCCCGATGCAATCGGCGCGTGGTAGCCGGTTCCCCTCAAGGGTACCGGAACGCTTCGTCGGCTGTTTCGGGCTTTTGGGACCTCTGGGTCCCCAGCTCTTTGACATCGTTCAGGAAAGAAAGAGAAACGCAGGCGGCGGCGTCCTTGCGGCTCGTCGAAAGACGAGCAAAGAGACGCTGAAACGCTCGCGTTTCGAGAAGCCAAAGCTTCGATCCCTGCCTCACAAGGGCAGGTGTCGGACATGTTTGGCTACTCGTCAATTTGCGCAGCGACCAGATCCGGTGGATTCACCGGGTCGAGCACAGTGTTTCAAACTTGAGAGTTTGATCCTGGCTCAGAACGAACGCTGGCGGCAGGCCTAACACATGCAAGTCGAACGCCCCGCAAGGGGAGTGGCAGACGGGTGAGTAACGCGTGGGAACCTACCCAGTGGTACGGAACAACCCAGGGAAACTTGGGCTAATACCGTATACGCCCCCAGGGGGAAAGATTTATCGCCATTGGACGGGCCCGCGTTGGATTAGCTAGTTGGTGGGGTAATGGCCTACCAAGGCAACGATCCATAGCTGGTCTGAGAGGATGATCAGCCACACTGGGACTGAGACACGGCCCAGACTCCTACGGGAGGCAGCAGTGGGGAATCTTGGACAATGGGCGCAAGCCTGATCCAGCCATGCCGCGT
>JBIOYR010000012.1:0-27455 GCA_044870245.1 Aestuariivirgaceae bacterium
ATGGCATGCCATAGCGAATGAGGTGCTCATCCGAGGGTTCGTTGATATTATACGACTCCGGCATTATGGGGATGTCCCTAAGGATCGCAGATCATCGTCGATGTCTCCAAAGCTCGTGCATAGCCAAGCTGTGGAATGTTCCATTCTCGACGTCGCAACATACGCCGATTGCCGACGGCGATGAAGACCCGAGCTCCGCCTCTCCGCCCACAGGCGCCCGCCATTCGACGATCCGGCGGTCACAAGGTCAACGCAATTTAGTGGTCTGGCCTCTGATCACCGAAACCCGCAACGCGCAAGGAGGAGCAATGCCGAACACCTCGCAGAGCCGGTCGGCGGCGATGGTAGGATCTGCAACAGAAATGGTGTAGCGACGACGCACACCGTGTTTTTCCGCCACAGCCATTGTCACCAAATGCCGCCCATCATAGCCGTTTCCAACCTCTCGAAGCGCTATTCGTCAGGCTTTGAGGCTCTCAAACGCATCAACCTCGAGATTCGCAAGGGCGAGATCTTTGCGCTGTTGGGCCCCAACGGCGCCGGCAAGACCACGCTCATCAGCATCATCTGCGGCATCGTCAAAGCATCCGAAGGCAGAATCACGGTCGATGGCCATGACATTGTCACGGATTACCGGGCGGCCCGCGCGATGATCGGCCTGGTGCCACAGGAGCTGACCATCGACGCATTTGAATCGGTGTGGGCCACCGTCAGCTTCAGTCGCGGTCTTTGGGGCAAGCCGGCCGCTCCCGATCACATCGCCAAGGTGCTGAAGGTGCTGTCGCTGGCGGACAAGAAGGACGCCAAGGTCATGACGTTGTCCGGCGGCATGAAACGCCGCGTCATGATCGCCAAGGCACTGTCGCACGAGCCGCAGATACTCTTCCTGGACGAGCCCACCGCAGGAGTGGACGTGGAGCTTCGAAAGGACATGTGGGAGTTGGTGCGCTCGCTGCGCGCTTCAGGGGTGACGATCATCCTCACGACTCACTATATCGAGGAAGCCGAGCAAATGGCCGACCGGGTCGGCATCATCAGCAGGGGCGAGCTGATCCTGGTGGAAAACAAGGCCGAGTTGATGCGCAAGCTCGGCCGCAAGCAACTGACCCTGCAGCTGTATGAGAGGCTCGTAGACCTTCCATCCGCACTTTCCGCTCACGGTCTGGAGCTCGCCAGTGGCGGCACGGAGCTTGTCTACACCTACGATACGCAGGGCGAGCGGACCGGGATCACCGCGCTGCTCGGCGACCTCAGCAAGGCCGGTATCCGTTTCCGCGATCTGAAAACGACTCAGAGCTCGCTCGAGGACATTTTCGTCGACCTCCTGAGGCGCGGACAATGAACTGGCGGGCGGTGGGAGCAATCTATCGGTTCGAGATGGCTCGCAGCGGGCGCACCGTGATGCAAAGCATCATCTCGCCTGTCGTCTCCACCTCGCTTTATTTCGTGGTGTTCGGGGCGGCAATCGGCTCCCGCATCACCGAGATCGAGGGGGTCAGCTATGGCGCCTTCATCGTTCCGGGCCTGGTGATGATGATGCTGCTGACGCAGAGCGTTGCCAACGCCGCATTCGGCATCTATTTCCCCAGATTCGTCGGCACCATCTATGAGCTGCTGTCGGCACCGATCTCCTATATCGAAATCGTGTTGGGCTATGTCGGAGCGGCGGCGACCAAGTCGATCATATTGGGCGTCATCATCCTGGCGACGGCCAGCCTGTTCGTGCCGCTTCAGATCGATCACCCGGTATGGATGATCGCGTTTCTCGTGCTCACCGCCGTCACCTTCAGCCTGTTCGGCTTCGTCATTGGCATCTGGGCCGATGGTTTCGAGAAACTTCAGGTCATACCCCTCCTCGTGATCACTCCGCTCACCTTTCTCGGCGGCAGCTTCTACTCCATCGGCATACTGCCCCGAGGGTGGCAGATCATCAGCCTGTTCAATCCTGTCGTGTATTTGATCAGCGGCTTCCGTTGGAGCTTCTTTGGCATTGCCGATGTCGGCGTGGGCATCAGCTTGGGAATGACCCTGGTGTTCCTGGCGCTGTGCCTTGGTGTCGTGTGGTGGATCTTTCGCACCGGATATCGGCTGAAGAATTAGAACGCGAGCTTAGCTCTACCCACCTTCGCCGGGCGCGACTCGTGCTAACATCGTTGGCTGCAGTCCTCGTTCCGACGTTCAAGCTTTGCCAGGAGTTGAGAAAATGATCACGCTGATAAGAGCAACCCTCGTTGCAGCTGCGGCGGCAGGTGCGCTGTTCGCCGAGCAGGCTCTGGCAGCAACTGTCGAGCCGCGGCCGATCATCTCCGCGTTGGGTCAAACGGCAACGCTTGTCGATCTTGTCAAGCAGCGCGGCGGATTTGGCGGACATCATGGGGACAGGGATCACGGACGTCGAGGGCGCATGGGCCGTGGCTGGGGAGATAGCGGGGAATGGTACCCCAATGGCTCGCCTGTCTATGGTTACGCTTGCCCTCGCTATCTGTGGACCACCTATGGCTGGCGCTGTGCCGGTCCCCTCCGCGCATACGGCCGGCCGGCCGTCGTGATATTCGGGCTTGGGGCGGGCCCCTGATGACCGAAATGACGCCGGCAGCGCATCTCGGCCCGACCGTCCTCCTGACCGTCGAAGAGATCAAGGCGGCGCGCGCTGCGATCGATCCGGTTTTCTTGAACTCTCCACTGATGCGACACCCCGCCCTCGACGAGGCTTTGGGATGTGCTCTCGTTCTCAAGGTCGAGACGCTCAACCCGATCCGCTCCTTCAAGGGGCGAGGTACCGAAGCGGTTCTCGCCTTGCTCGCGCCGCGGCCGGCGGCCGTCATCACGGCATCGAGCGGCAATTTCGGTCAGGGAATCGCATGGGCCGCGCGCAGGCGCGGAATCGCCGCAACGATATTCGCGCCCGAGAACGCCAACCCGATGAAGTTGGAAGCCATGCGGCGGCTCGGTGCCGTCGTGCGGACTGTCGAAAGCGGCAGAGACGAGTCCGATGCGGCGAGAGAGGCTGCAACCGGCAGGAACGCCCCCTTGTTCATCGAGGACGGCGCCCACCGCGAGATTGCCGCCGGCGCCGGTACGATCGCGCTGGAGATGGCTGCCGCAGGAGCACTTTCCGACATCATTCTGCTGCCGATCGGCGATGGCGCCCTGGCCACGGGCATCGGCTCTTGGGTGAAAGCCACGGCAGCCGCGACACGCGTGATCGGCGTCACCGCGGTCAATGCCCCCGCGATGGCGGACTCGATCGCTGCCGGAAGGCCGCTCGAGCGCAGAGCCGACACGATGGCCGACGGGATGGCGATCACCCGACCAGTGGCTGGCGCCCTCGAGCAGGTGACCGCGGCGGTAGACGAGATCCTCCCCGTCGGTGAGGATGCGTTCCTCGCGGCTATGCGACTGATCTTCGAGAAGGCGGGCCTCCTGACCGAACCTTCGGGCGCCGCTGCTGTCGCTGCGCTGCTTGAGCATGGAGGCCGTTTCCGCGGCGCATCGGTTTCAGCGTTGGTGACGGGAAGCAACCTCGACCTCAGGCTGTTGCCGCGCCTTCTGTCCTGATCCCTGGCGACCGCGAACCCACGCGCCGCCCTTGGGTCATCGTGTTCTGCCCATCATGCACTCAGCGGCCAAGACAGCCTACGATCGGCTTCGGCGATCTCCTCAATGACGCGCGCGGCGCTCGACCTCTCTCCGATTCGCCGGTACCAATCGGCGAGCGCCGGAAAGTGGTCGAGCTTCGGCCCATTGAGCCTGATCGCATAGTGGACGGTCATGAACATCGCAATGTCGGCGACGGTGAAGCGGCCACAAAAATAATCGCTTGATCCAAGCTGCTTCTCCAGCCTTTGGTAATGACCGAGGATGCCGGTTTCGCCGCGCTGACCCTCCTCCTGGCGCGCCTTCTGCCGCTCGGCGTCCGCGAGCGGCGGCTCGGTGCGGTACATGAGGCGGCGTATGTCGGGAAGCAGGATCTCGTCCGCATACAATTCGACAAGCCGGCAAAGCGCCTTTCCCTTTGGGTCGGACAGGTAGAGTGGCGGGGTGGGGTAGGCGTCTTCGAGGTATTCGAATATGAGTGTTGAATCAAAAAGTGTCAGATCACCGTCGATCAGCACCGGAACCTGCTGCTTGGGGTTGGCGGCGACGACGTCGGGATGCTTCGGCCGGTAGCCTTCCGTTTGTGTGAACGGCACCTCGACACGCTCGAATTCGATGCTCTTTTCGTGGAGCGCGATCTCGACCTTGCGGGAAAAGAGGCTAAGGGGTCCCGAATAGAGCCGCATGGATGTCTTCCTAGCCAGAGTGGAAGCATGACCAGTAGCAGCGCACGATCGCCCCATGCAAGTCGAATGGAATGTCCTGTCGCTACCGAACATCACAGCACTTCAGCTGGACGAAGACAGAGCAGAGGTGCCGAGCTTGCATTCAGTAGCCGCTCACAAGGACAAAGCTATGGTTCGTGCCAGGCCTCGCCACAGCGCGTGCTGCCATGCTTGAAAATTTGTCGAAGGCCGCCGCGATCTTCCGGTCATAGCCGTTCCTAAGAGCATTCTTCCCGTTGTAGCGAAGAGCGAAGCTGCGCCAATCCCTCCTTCTCAACGATGCTGCCAGCTTCCAATTGACCAACAAATCTGCGAAAGCCTCGAGTTGCTGGTCTTCGCCCTTCAGCATGGATTCAATCATGGCCTTAGCGCTTGGAAAACCCGCCGCTTCATGGTTGAAGCCCATGATCTGGGATAGGCCCCATGAGGCGGAGTTGAGCGCAGCGACTTCATCGATGGCCATGGCTTCGGAGATCTGATCGTATCTTTTGGAAAGGGGTGGATACGGCCGGGTGCCTGCCCGGGGATATGCGAGACCTCTCCTGACGGCCTGATCCCGCTTAGGACCCGGCCCGAGTTGCTTGTAGAAGACATGCGGTTCGAACAGAAGCTTCAGCCGGTTCTTCGCATCGAAACCTGCACCGGCAGTCTCAACCTCCAGCACTGCGCGGAGTGTCGCTGGATCGACCCCGACCTTGTTCGCGGCAGCCGCGAGGCCTGCACTTGTCAGTCTTCGTCCACTCCCGACAAAATCCATGGAGCCATCCTCCTTGGTTCTGATCGGCTCGAGCAGGCGTGCCATGTCACCAGCGCCTGCGGTGGCTCAGAAATCACCGACAGCTCGACGGCCCTGTTCCGGAACTGCGATTGCTCAGCAGGGTTCGGACCGGCGGTTGGCGGCGTAGCCGCGAATGACGTCGTGCAGATCCTCCGACAGCGTCAGTCCCGCCTTCGCCAGGTGTTTCTTGCTGGCTTCGCGGCGGGCGTTTGGCAGCCTGGCGCCGTCCTGCGCTAGAATCGACTTGACGAGCTTCTTGACTTGCTTGTCGAACATTCCACCCGAGAAGGTCGCGGGATCGAGAGCAATGAAGAACTGGCCGCAGTCGATGGCCCTGCCATCATTGTCGGTGAACGATCCCATCTCTGTGCCGAGCAGCGCCCCGGACATGGCGGCGCACATGATCTCGACTATGAGACCCTGACCGAAGCCCTTATAACCGCCCGAAGGCGCCATGGAACCTAGCAGGCCTTTTTGCGGATCGGTGGTCGGGTGCCCATCGCTGTCGAGCGCCCAGCCGAGTGGAATTTCCCGGTGTTCCTCGGCGGCACGCTTGACGGCGGTCCACGCAACGGCAGATGACGATTGGTCGACGAGAAAGGCGATCTTGCCCTTCGGAGCGGGGACGGCAAAGGAGAGCGGGTTGGTGCCGATCACCGGCGTCTTGCCGCCGAAAGGTGCGATGGCCGGGGTGGAATTGGTGAAGCCCAAGGCCACCAGGCCATGACGCGCCAGAAAGCCAGTGTGAAAGCCAAGGGTTGCGGCATTATAGGAATTGTGAACGCTCAGCCCGGCGATACCGAATTTCCGTGCAGCCGGGATTAACTTGGCAAAGCCCTTCTCGATTGCCGGATGGGCGAAACCATGTCTGGCATCGGCGCGGAAGGCGACCGGCGACAGCCGCTTGACGATCGGTCGTGCCTTGCCGTCGACCTTGCCATTCCTGAGATGGGCGCAATAGAACTGAAGCCAATAAAAACCGTGACCGGCAAGACCGGAGAGCTCGGTATCAATGATGCCGTCGGCAAGGAACTCGACATTCTCGCGGCGTGCGCCGGCGCCGACCAGCGCATCGAGAACGAGCTTGCGTGCTGCCTTCGGTTTCAAGACGAAATTGCTCATTCCATGCAACCTCTCAACGCATTCAGCCGGCTTGATCCTGATGAACCTCACCAGGCTTACCTCCGCCAAGTCAACCGCAATGGTGGAACGGCCGCCACGATGAAGGCTGGCAAGCGTCCGAACGCGTATTCCATGACCCTCGCCCGATCGGCAGCCTGCCTTGCTATCGGACGCCAGATCGGATATGAGGTCTGATCGACCTTTGGCCGGACATTCGGGCCGTCATGCTTGGTTCGTCCAGGCGCGCGTCAGACACTCTTTCCAATGATCGACAGGATTTGGCAGCCGGAGCGTATGCACGCCTGGTCGCTTCTCAATCTTCAGAAAGGAATTTCAGTGAAACAGGGTAAGGTAAAGTTCTTCAACCCGCAAAAGGGCTTCGGTTTCATCCAGCCGGATGACGGTGGCACCGACGTCTTCGTTCATGTCACTGCCCTTGAAAGGGCCGGTATTGGAAGCCTCAGTGAAGGTCAGACAGTGAGCTACGACACCGAGCAGGATCGGCGCAACGGCAAGATCGCTGTGAAGACCATCGCGATCACGTGATTTCTCCACTCTGCTGCCGAGATCAGTGATCGCTCGTCGTGGGGTGATCGGTTAGCGCGGTTTGCGAGTATTCGGCGACTCGATCGACGGAGGCCGAGCGGGATCGTTTTTGCTTGCAATTGAAAGATCAATGACTTATCGAGAGGCCTCGACCATGGCCGGAAAATTTGGCCGTTCTGCTCGTCTCGATCGAGCACACGTACAGACCATCTCACCTATGATCGAATAAATGCTACGCGACAGGCCGCGCATTGACGCGAAGGCGTTGTGCGCTGCCCACGGGCAGGCATCGACTGGTTCGGTTGCGTCCGTGCTCGTAAATCTCCAAAGGGAAATGAACTTTGAACTCTTTTGAAACTCTCTCGCTTTGCCCGGCCGTCCTGAAGGCGGTTCGGGCAGAAAACTATCTCACACCCACACCAATCCAGGCCAAGGCTATCCCGCTTGCCCTTGCTGGGCGCGATATTCTCGGAATAGCGCAGACCGGTACCGGCAAGACGGCTGCATTCGCGCTCCCCATGCTCGAGCAGCTCATCAATCGTCGGACACCGGCTGTGCCTCGCCTTCCGAGCGCCTTGATCCTGGCACCGACACGCGAGCTCGCCAATCAGATCGTCGGCGATCTCCGCAACTATGGCCGCTATTCGGGAATCTCTGCGCTCGCCGTGTATGGCGGTGTCGCAATGGGCTCGCAGATACGAGCGCTGGCCGGTGGTGTCGATATCGTCGTCGCGACGCCGGGACGGCTTATCGATCTTATGAATCGAAAGGCCATCAGCCTCGCCAGGGTGGAGATCTTCGTTCTCGACGAAGCCGACCGCATGCTGGACATGGGTTTCGTCCACGACATACGACGTATTGCGGCGTGCCTTGCGAAGAAGCGCCAGAACCTGTTTTTCTCCGCTACCATGCCGCGCGAGATCGAGCGTCTTGTGGCTGATCTTTTGGCCAACCCTGCAAGAGTCGACGTGGCGCCCGCGGCAAGAACGGCCGAGCGGATTGATCAGCAAGTCCTGTTCGTCGAAAACTCCGGAAAGCTTGCGACCCTTGCAGACGTGCTCAATGGAGGCGATTGCACGCGTGGTCTCGTATTTGCGCGCACCAAGCACGGTGCGGACCGCCTTGGAAAACAGCTCGCCCGCCTCGGTTTTCAAGTCGGGGTGCTTCATGGCAACAAGTCGCAGAAGCAGCGCGAGAACACCGTGCAGGCCTTCCGCATCGGCCGTACCCGGATTCTCGTGGCGACCGACATCGCGGCCCGCGGCATTGACATCGACGACATTTCACATGTCATCAATTTCGATGTACCGAATGTCGCAGAGACCTACGTCCACCGGATTGGCCGCACCGCAAGAGCGGGTTCTGCAGGACTCGCGATTACGCTCTGCAGCGCCGAGGAGAAAGCGCAATTGCGCAACATCGAGCGACTGACAGGAACCCGGCTGTCGATCATCGAGTTGAATGGGTTAACTCGGGCGACTTGCATAAATCGCCCGGCAACGATGATGCCGCACAGCAATCAGCCACAGGCCAAGAGGAAATCTCGCAGAGTGAGTGGGCTGTCGTCCAAGAGCACTCGAGTTTCGGCCAATCATCGCAAAGCCTCATAGACGGAAATCGACGATACGCCAGTGTGCAACAGAAGGTCCGCAGCACTTCAAGCAGATAAAACGCGGCAGGCGACAACCCGGTGCCGCACTCTCAAGGACAACTCCAATGGTTCGATCGACATCGCGTGAAGATGGAGAAGCAGCGTTCAAGCTGCTACAGAAGCAACCGGAGTCGGATCTCGAGGTTGCCGGTGATGCCGGAGAGAATCTTCATTCGAAGGTGGAGAGGCTGAAGGTTCTTCGTATGGCAAGGACGTCAAGGGACAACAAAAAGGGGGGTTCTCCTCAGGACGGTAATGATCGGCCGGAACAGTCTTTGGACCTCTTCATGTTCAAATCTCAGTCAAGCGAAGGTCTCCATGCCTTCACCGGTGATCGTGCGGGAGAACAGCTGCCAGTTCGTTTCCGCCCTTGGGAGGCTCAGGGGATGATCGACAAAAATCAGGATCCGCCTCATGCATTGTCACGCCCGGCAATTGAGCAGTCGATCCGCGCCAGCGGATTTCAGCTCTGGCGGATCCGCCGACAATCAGCACCGAAGACGAAGCCGTAGTTACCGTGACGGCGCTCTATCACTGGAGGAAGTGCAAGCGGTCCACGCAAGAATGTTCAAGGCCATGGATTCCGACAAGAACGGACGGGTCACGCTGGAAGAAATGCAGCACTTCATGCGCGGTCAATGAGAAGCTTGGCAGGGGTTGGGACGGTGGCGGCCATCAGCCTGATGGCGGCTGCCATGGCGAACATGACCTATACTCCTGCCCGAGGTGCTCCCTCGCCTGAGACGATCTCCGAAGGGCGAGCCCTCTATCAAAAATATTGCGCCGCTTGCCACGGCGTGAACCTCGAAGGCCAACCCAACTGGAAAAATCCACTGCCATCTGGAACGTTACCGGCTCCGCCGCATGATGCAGCGGGGCACACGTGGCACCACCCGACAAGTCTGCTGTTCAAGATAACAAAAAAGGGAGCTTCAGAAGTTGTCGGAGGTGGATACAAGAGCGACATGGCGGGATTTGAACGCATTCTGAGCGATGATCAAATCAGTGCGATTCTGGAGTTCATCAAGAGTACATGGCCGGAGCGGGAGCGAAACTATCACGAAGAGATGAACCGACGGGAGCTGGAACGAGCAAAGTAAATTTTCAGGCGGCGCGAGTTCGTGCGGCATTTTGGCCACAGGTCCGACATCCAATATCCTGCCACCAAATGGCCGCTTGCTTCCCGATGACAGCTTCATAGACTCCCGGATGCCATGCTCAGCGCCTTGCGACGAATCCTAGTGCTCATGCTTGCCGTTGCATTTGCAATGTCCGGCGCGGGTGGAAGCATGGCAGGCATGAAGACGGCTGGCCACGACCGTTCGGCAATGAAGAGTTTGTCAGTCGCCCACTCAAGTGAGGCGCATACACACGTTCACGAGTCGGAGATTGTCTCAGTTGACGACTTGGATTCCGAGAGATCGGCTGGTGCCTCGGACCATAGTCATGATGGCGTCGAGTCTTCATGCTGCGTGATGTGTCAATTCGCCGTGGAAATGCCCTTTCCTACTATTGTCCATAGGTGCCCGGCTTCTGTCATTGAGCCGTTGGGCCAGCACCCAGTCAGGCAAGGTTTGCTTGCTTCGCTTGAACGCCCTCCCAGAACGGGCTCAGTCCATACCGGCTGATCAGTCCGTCACTGCACGACATTGCGGATGACCTGAGGCCTGGCAGGGCCCGCTGACACACGTGCCGGTCTCACAATCCCACGCATTCAAAAATCTAGCTTGAACGCCCGCGAGGCATTCGATGAAACCGCCAATCGTCATGGTTCTTACCATGATGCTGTCCGCCTGCTCGTCACCCGTGCCGGTCCTCAAGACGGATTCCAGAGCGGCGGATCCAAAGGTCCCGGTTCCGCGCGTCCGTTACGTCCCAGTGACCGCCGGTACGCGCGATTATCAACCCGTGGAACCGAAACCATGGACTGAACAGCACGGAGAGGCACCTGAGCCAGAAGCTTCGCAAGGCTCAGAGCAGAAGAGCGACAAACAATCGAAGTCGGATGCGGAGACCACCTCACCAGAGGAGGCGCAGTAATGGAGTGCTTGCGCCTTTCCTTGGTTTCCCGGGGCATTGTTGCTCTTGGCCTTGGACTGCTTGGAGGCTGCGCCAGGTTCTCGCCTGATGCAGGCATGGCACCCGTTGCCGCACACGTTTCTGCCGAGATCGGCCGCGACACGGCAAAAATCACATCTGCAGCAGATGCTGCGGGCGTCGAGCGGCAGGTAAGGGCGATAATCTCTCGAACCCTGACCGCCGACGCGGCTGTTCAGTTGGCGCTGTTGAACAACAGAGGCTTGCAGGCGGAGTATAATACGCTGGGCATTGCGGAAGCGGCCTACGTCGAGGCGAGCCTGCCGCCAAACCCCACGTTCTCCTTCGAGCGAATCTCGGCGCCCAGCGATCTCGAGATCGAGCGGAGGGTTGTCGCCAACATCCTCGCACTCTTCTTGCTGCCGGCGAGACGCGACATCGCAAAGGCGGCCTACGAAGCCGCGAGATTCCGTGCGATCGCGGCCACCTTCCGCCTGGCAGCCGAGACGCGGCGAGCCTACTACCGTGCGGTCGCGGCTTCACAGACGGTCAAGTTCCTCGAGCAGGCACGGATCGCCGCAGATGCCGCTGCCGCCTTAACCCGCAAGCTCGGTGAAACAGGAGCTGCAACGAAGCTCGATCAAGCGAGGGCCGGGGCTTTTTATGCCGAGGTTTCAAACCAGCTGGCTCAGGCCCGCATGCGCGCCACCATTGAAAGGGAGAATCTGACCCGCCTCGTGGGCGTATGGGGATCCGACATTGATTACAAACTCCCCCGCGAACTCCCCAATTTGCCGGTGAAGCTCCCGGGCTCCGAACAGATCGAAGCAACCGCCATTCGCAAGCGCGTTGATCTGATCGCGGCTCGTCTCGATCTCGATCGGCTAGCGAAGTCACTCGGCCTGACGCAAGCGACCCGGTTCGTCTCGGTGCTGGAACTCTCCGGGATCTTTGCTGAACGGCGGACAGATACAGAGCACACGCACCCGATCGGTTACGAGCTTGCGATCGAGATCCCGATCTTCGATCTCGGCGAGGTCAAGGTGAGGCGTGCGCGCGAAACCTACATGCAAGCGGTGAATCGCTTGATCGAACAGGCGGTCGACGCCCGTTCCGAGGTTCGGTCAGCCTATCTGACGCTGAGGGCGACGCACGACATCTCACTGCAATACAGGAACCAGATTCTGCCGTTGCGCAAGACCATCAACGAACAGGCACTGCTCGCCTATAACGGCATGCTGATCGACGTGTTCGATCTTCTCACCACGTCGCGGGAAAGCATTCTCACGAACATCACTGCCATTACAGCCAAGCGCGACTACTTCATAGCGACCGTGAATTTTAGTGCCGCCACAATCGGCGGCGGAGGATCGGTTGCCGCGCCTGGCGAAGAAGCAGTTGCGTCCAATGAGACCCAAGAAGGCGGTCACTAAGTCACAGGAGATTGGTTATGTCAGTTTCTCGTCGATCCTTCATGCGGGCGTCCGGGGCGGCAGCTCTCATCAGTGCAGGCGCGGTATCGGGACGTGTCCAGGCCGCCTCGATCCCGGAGGCAGCGATGATGAAAGACGCCGTCATGCAGCCGCCGCTCTTTCCCACGAGCGGGCCCGAGTATCAGCCGGTGGTGACCCTCAATGGCTGGACGGCGCCGTGGAGGATGAATGGCGATTGGAAGGAGTTCCATCTGGTTGCCGAGCAGGTGGTCAGGGAGATCGCGCCCGGTATGGTGGCCCATCTTTGGGGTTATAACGGGCAGTCGCCGGGCCCGACCATCGAAGCCGTGGAGGGCGATAAGATCCGGATCTTTGTGACCAACAAGCTGCCCGAGCACACGACGATCCATTGGCACGGACAACTCCTGCCCAATGGCATGGATGGGGTCGGCGGACTCACGCAGCCGCATATCAAGCCGGGCCAGACCTTTGTCTATGAGTTCCAGCTGCGCAAGAGCGGCACGTTCATGTACCACCCCCATGCCGACGAGATGGTGCAGATGGCGATGGGCATGATGGGCTTCTTCGTGGTCCATCCGAGAGACCCGGCATTCCGGCGCGTCGACCGCGACTTTGTGTTCCTGCTCAATGCCTATGACATCGAGCCCGGGGCCTATGTGCCCAAGGTGAACACCATGCTCGATTTCAATCTCTGGACCTGGAACAGCCGCGCTTTTCCCGGCATCGATCACCTGATCTGCGCTAAGGGCGACAGGGTCCGGATCCGTTTCGGCAATCTCACCATGACCAACCATCCGATCCACATGCATGGCTATGAGTTCAAGGTCTCTTGCACCGATGGCGGCTGGGTTCCCGAAGATGCAGCATGGCCGGAAGTCACCATCGACTGCGCCGTCGGGCAGATGCGGGCTTTCGATTTTGTCGCCGATGCGGAGGGTGACTGGGCCATCCATTGCCACAAGTCGCATCACACGATGAATGCGATGGGCCACGACGTCCGAACCTGGATCGGCGTCGACAAGAAGGACATCGCCAAGAACATCCGCAAACTGGTGCCTGAATACATGCCGATGGGAACAACCGGCATGGCCGAGATGGGCGAGATGGAGATGCCGCTGCCTGACAACACCCTGCCGATGATGACGGGCTTTGCGCAATTCGGCGCGGTGGAGATGGGCGGCATGTTTTCAGTCGTAAAGGTGCGTGAGGGGCTTGCGGCCAACGACTACAAGGATCCGGGCTGGTTCCAACACCCGGAGGGAACGGTCGCCTATGAATGGACCGGGGAATCGAAGAACGCTCAACGCGCCCCCAGCCCTCAATACGACCCGACCAGAGCGGCTGAGTTCCGCGTGGTGAAACCGGGGCGGAATAGCGGCCACAATCACAACTGAACCACTGAAAAAAGGAGAGCAATGTGACTTTGAAGGGGATCGTAACAAGCGTCATCGGGGTTGCCGCCTTATCGACATCGGCCTTGGCAGATGCCGGACATTCGCATGACACCCGCGCTTATGGCGAACCGGGAAATCCCAACAGGCCGGCCCGTGTGGTTGAAGTGATCATGAAGGAAACCGAGGACGGACGGATGATTTTCGTCCCTGAGAAGGTGGTGGTCAAGAAAGGCGAGCAGATTCGCTTCTCGATGAAGAACCATGGTGAGAGCGATCATGAATTCGTGCTTGGAACCACTGAAGAGATTGTCGCTCATGCCAAGGAAATGGAGAAGAACCCGGATATGGAGCACGACGATCCCAATTCCAAGCGCCTGACGGCCAAGCAGAATGGCGACATCGTTTGGAAGTTTACCAAGGCTGGGACATTTGAATTTGCGTGCCTCATCCCCGGCCACATGCAGGCGGGCATGAGAGGCAAGATCATCGTCAAGAAGTAACCAGAGGAGGCGAAAAGTGCATAGGTTCGTGATTATAGCAGCATTCGTCATGTTCTCCACAACGGCCATAGCCGAGAGCGCGCCGGTTCTCGGCAGTGTCACGAAGATCGATCAAAAGCTGGGGAAGATCACACTCAAGCATGCGCCGATCAAAAATCTCGATATGGACGCCATGACCATGGTGTTTGCCGTGGGCGATCCTGTCATGCTCAAAGCCGTGAAGGTGGGTGACAAGGTCAAGTTCGAGGCCGATCGCGTCAACGGCCGCATCACCGTCACTAAGATAGAGAAAGCCAAGTGAGTTGACGATTGGTGCGGGGCTTTGCTCCGCACCAAACATGCCCGGCATGGGCCACCCGCTCGATCATGCTGCAGGAAATCATACGGCCAGGCTCCTATGGCACTGGTCTACGGCCTTCCTTGTGCTAATTCTTATCGGCACTTCCCTTCCTTTTGAGCTTTTTCTGTCTTTCCGCCCGGCAAAGCACTCCTGGCATCAGCTCCATCTGAGTCTTGGTTGGCTGGCTTTGCTGGTCTCCAGCGGTGCAGCCCTCAGGCTGGGGTTGCTAGGAGTGAGGAGGTCGTTCTTGTTCGGTCCGCGGCGGTTGGCTGCGACGCTGAGAATCGGCCTGCTCGCGCTCGTCCTCCTCTCCTGTGTCAGCGGAGTGCTTGCGTTCACGCAACCACCGCTTCTCAAGTTGAAGATTCTTGGAGAGATTTCTCAACCGGTCGTTAGGGGACTAGATCCCAACACGCGCGGCTTGATACGCGACCTCCACCTTTGGACGGCTTCTCTGGTCGGATTGGTCCTGCTCCCTCATATTTGGGATGCCATCCGGCCTCGCGCCTCCGGCCGTCGTTACATATGGCGGATGCTCCCAGCATTTAAGGGCAAAGATCTATGAGGCTGGTCCTGCAGGTCACGTGAATGGTGGAGCTCAGTGGATATGGCGGCCTGTTCGTCGTGTCTTTACTCGCTGCCACTATCTTCCCCGCTCAATCCGAGTCGGTTTTGGTGGGCCTATTGCTGCTTGGAAGACACTCTCCGTGGATTCTTGTTTCCGTCGCGAGCGTGGGCAATATTCTTGGAGCGGTTATCAATTGGGTGCTTGGCCGTTATATCGAGACCTGGCGAGGTTCAGCATGGTTTCCGGTGTCCGAGGACTCTCTTAAGAGGGCGCAGTCCTGGTACCATCGCCTGGGTCGCTGGAGCCTGCTGGTGAGCTGGCTGCCGATCATTGGTGATCCCCTAACCTTAGTGGCGGGGATCATGCGGGAACCGTTTCTCAGCTTTCTGATATTGGTGGCAATCGGGAAGATAGCACGATACGTGGCGTTAGCCGCCGTCACCCTCGGCTTGCTAGCGTAACGCGCCCTCGAGCGAAATATGCGCTACTTATTCCTTATGTTTCGAGAGCCATTTTTTGAAATCTGCGATTTCCTTTTCCTGATCCTTGATAATCTTCTGGGCCATCCGCTTGATTTCAGGATCGACCTTCTCCTCCTTAAGGAGCACCTTCGACATATCGATCGCGCTCTGATGATGCGGGATCATCATGAGAGCAAAGTCTACATCGGCTTTGCCAGTCATCTCAGTGTCCATCATGGCCGTGTGCATCTTTTGCATCGCGGCCATGTAGCCCTGATCAGCAGCGGAATGCGACATTCCGCCCTTCATTTTCATTTGCATCTGTCCAGATTGCATCGGCATCTGGCCGGCTTGAGGGGTACTCTCCTGAGACTGAGCTGTGATGGAACCAAGACATACCCCGAGCACGACGAGGCCTGTTAACAGCTTCATGAATGGAACTCTCCTGTTTAGACCTTTGGACAGCCTGCCAACTAATTCCCACGACCTAGGTTCCGGGTGCAACTCAGTCGAGGGCAGGGCGCCC
Source organism: Aestuariivirgaceae bacterium (assembly GCA_044870245.1). Lineage (GTDB taxonomy): Bacteria > Pseudomonadota > Alphaproteobacteria > Rhizobiales > Aestuariivirgaceae > DATAFF01. The sequence continues at coordinate 15,700 of JBIOYR010000012.1, forward strand.
GGCAACACGAGTGAGTGAACGACTTGAGGTCCGCTATCGTTTGGTCAGTGAACTTGGCACGGGTCGCCAACTGAGGTGAAGACTAACTGTGAAAATGCTCTGGAGGCTGCATCGTGGCGTGATGGCAACTGCATCAGCCAGATGAATTCGTATCTGACACTGCCATTGATTGCTCATGATTGATGTTCTGTCGTTTTTCTCACTCCAGCACATCGATAATCATCATGAGCCCGCCGCCGCCTTCAGTCTCGACATTGTTGTTCTCCGTGTGATGCGGGATGTGACAGTGCAGCAACCATTTGCCTGGGCGGCGCGCCGTCCAGATGACATCGAACCGCTGCCCCGGCCCGACATTGACCGTGTCGGCCAGATACCGTGCACTCGGGTTCAAGGTCTCGCCATCGATGGCAACAACCTCGAAGGGGCCGCCATGGATATGCATCGGGTGAATGAAATTGTTGCTGCTGCCGACAAATCGGACCTTTAGGGTTTCCCCCACCTGCATGCGAACGGTGTCGGTTGCTGGATAAGCCTTGCCATTGATCGTGAAGAAATTCGGCAAGCCGCCTTCCATGAGCATGGCTGGATAGGTGAGCCATTCACGCTTGAGCCATTCCTGCAGCTGGATAACGATATCGTAATTGGCCGTTGGCGCTGCAGCGCCATCGCGCGGTGCAATCAGCAATGCACCATATAGACCCAGCGCCTGTTGGCGGTCGGGTTCGTCATGCGAGTGGTAGAAAAAAGTACCAGCTTGTTCAGCTGTAAATTCGTAGGTGTAACTTCCGCCCGGTTCGACGGGCGGCTGAGTGATATTTGCCGGCCCATCCATTTCATTTGGCAGAATCAGGCCATGCCAGTGAACGGTCGTGGTCTCGGGCAGGCCGTTGCGGAAATTGATGCGCACCCGGTCGCCTTGGGTGAGTTCAAGTCTCGGACCAGGAATCTGGCCATTATAGGCGAATGCATCGACGGTCACGTCAGGCAGAATGTTCCAGCGAATAACCGAGGTCTCCACCTCGTACACCTTTACGCCACTTTCGATCCGTGGTTTCAGGGGCTGATCTCCGCGCGCATCGGATGCCGCCGTGTAGGTCACAGCATTAGGATGAACCGCACCCATCGAGCGCATCGCTTCTGCCGGTGTATTGAAATCCATGATCATGCCGGGCGGCATGATGACGCCGCCGACATCATCGGCGCTGAGCGCGAGATTCACATAGAAGCCTGGAACGATCATTCCGAGAAGAAGCATGATGGTCGTTGCACCCGCCATCGCTGCTTGCTGTGCGACGGTCGGCGCAAAGGCGGGTGAAAGCTTCATGTCTTTATGCGTGCCCGCCGGTTCTCTTTCGCCACCATGAGGCAGGTGGTTTGCTGGCCGATGATCCTGATGGGCTCGCTCATGATGCCCACCCGGATTGGCGCGCTGCGTCATCAGCCCATGCTTCAGTCGTTTCGCCACCATCCAAACGTTAAACGGATAGGCTGCGGCAAAGCCAACGATCACGCCAAGCGACATCACGAACCAGAAAAGGGGCTCCCATGGCTGCATGGCACGCATATCCCGGCCCATCATCAGAAAGCTCATGACCGGCGCCATCCCGGCCATCATCGCGTTCATCGAAATGAGCTCCGGGACGAAGGTGCGGCGGACATTTTGCCAATAGCTGCCGCCCATCATCTGCTTCATGAATAGTGATTGGAAGATGAGCAGTCCTAACGCAAAGCCGGCGAGATATTCGACGATGAGATCTATCCACATCGGCAGTCCGAGCGAGATCGTCACCACCGCAGCGAGAATGATGCCGGTGGCATCGCCGGCAACGCAGTGAATGGTGCTACCAATTCCCTGCTTGGCGAGCGAAGCCGTGAAGTCTTCATGGGTGCCGGGCCGCGGCTCTTTATCGGACAAAACGTAGAGGAGTGCGCCGATTGGTCCCATATAGAGAGTGGTGAGGACGAAACCCCATTTCATGACCGCCGGCTCGGGATTTCCCCGGAACTGATCCCACGCGACATAGGCCGTCGAGAGGAGTGCCAGCGCAATCCAGGTGAGAACAAGATAGTCAATGGGCTGAATGATCACCGGCCGTATCCCATGATCCGCACTCGAGTGAATCTTATCCGCCGATCATGTCGACAGTCGCATTCTCGTTCGCAGTGATCCTGTCCAATGTCGAAAGGCTGCCGGCGTTTGCAACAAATCTGTCCGACCCTATGAATGTTCCACCAGTGTGGATGCGCTAGGCACACCGGGGCCATGCTGGCCACCTTCATGCACAATACCTTCGACAGGTGCTAGGATTGGGATGTCTCAATGGCGCTTGCCCACATTTGTTCGCCGGAGGTTCTGATGGGTCTTGTTCGGTACGCGCTCGCCGCCTTGGTTTTCGTCATTCCAACCTTAGCCAATTCCCAAGAATCGAAATACTACGATGTGCCAAAGGGCGACCTTCCGCATGACGTCGCCATCGGCTCGAGCGGCGAGGTCTGGTACGCCGGACAGAAACGCGGTGTTGCCGGTCGCCTCGATCCAGCCAGCGGTCAAGTCGAACGCATTCCGCTCGGCAAGAATTCCGCACCCCATGGTGTGATCGTCGGGCCTGATGGAGCGCCGTGGTTTACGGACGGCGGGCAGAATGCCATCGTGCGCGTGGACCCCGCCACGAAAGAGGTCAAGGTCTGGCCGTTGCCCGAGCATATACCCTACGCGAACCTCAACACTGCTGCCTTCGATGGCAAGGGGCGCGTCTGGTTCACCGGACAGAAGGGCATTTACGGCCGCCTCGATCCCAAATCAGGCCAGATGAAGCTGTGGGACGCGCCCAAGGGTCGAGGTCCGTACGGGATCACCGGCACGCCCGGCGGTGACATCTGGTTTGTGTCGCTTGCGGGTAGCTATCTCGCCAATGTCGATCTCGAGACCGGCGCCGCTACGGTCTACGAACCACCAACCAAGGATCAGGGCGCGCGCCGCGTCTGGTCTGATTCCAAGGGGCGGCTGTGGATCAGCGAATGGAACTCGGGCAATGTCAGTGTCTACGATCCATCGAGAAAGACTTGGCGGCAATGGAAGCTGCCTGGCGAGGAGCCACGCACTTATGCCGTATGGGTCGATCCCGACGACAAGGTCTGGCTGGCCGACTGGGGCGCCAATGCCATTCTACGGTTCGATCCCGAAACAGAGAAATTCGAGACGTTTCCCAGCGATCGTCCGAATTCGAATGTGCCCCATGCTCGGCCGCAAGGGCGAGACGTGGATTGCCGAATCAGGCACGGAACGAATTCGCGTGATACGCCACTCCGCGAAGACCGACTGACCGGGGCGCGTCATTGGCGCGACGCTGCATTTGGGGTTGGATCATGATGGCCATGAGCGGTCCGGGGTAGGCAGAATGCAAACCTCGCGCTTTCCGAACCATTGATAGCGGTTGCGCGCGATGAGATCGTAAGTGGCGTCGCGGATCGTCCGTGGGATCAGGTGGAAGATCCACGTCCAATGCCAGCTCGGAAGCTCTCGCGCAATGCGCAACGCCGCTTCGGATTTTACGTAGGCTCTGCCGTTCGCGACGAGCGCAAAGGAATCTGGACGGTCAGGATCGATGCCGAGTTGCTCAGCAAGCTGCCGCCCTTCGGCCAACTGAATCGGAACGAAACGAAAATATTGGCGGCGATCACGATTGCTCACGAAACGACAGCCGCGCGAGCATAGGACGCACACACCGTCGAACAAGACCAGGCCATGGGGCGAGTCGATGCCGCCTGGATTCTTTGGCTCGATGGCTATTTGCTTAGCCGCCTGCATTGGAGAAGGAAACACCCGCTGGAACAGTCGGCGCAAGAGGTGATCGTCAGAGGACGCCCCGAAGTTGCCGCGGGAACAGGACCCTGTCCCAAGCGGCTCACGCTGGTATTCTTCGTTGCGCGGCGGATCACACATTGAATGGGGGATTCCGTGAGAAGACACACGCTCGCACTTTCCGAATCTCCTGCATTCCAGTTCGTCCTGATCATGGGTATCGTCAACCTCTTCGCGGACACGACTTACGAGGGCGGCGCGAGCATCAATGGTCCATATCTGGGCACACTCGGAGCCGGGGCTGCAGCCATCAGCATCATCGCGGGGCTAGGAGAGTTTCTCGGCTATAGCCTGCGCTCCGTGGCCGGCTATGTCGCGGATCGGACGGGCCGCTACTGGCTCATCACCTTTGTCGGCTATGCGATCAACCTGCTCGCCGTCCCGGCAATGGCGCTAGCCGGAAATTGGCAGGTCGCGGCAGTTCTCATACTTGCCGAGCGCATCGGGCGGGCGATGCGAAAGCCTACCGTCGAAGCAATGCTCTCATACACGACCGGCAAACATGGCAGGGGCTGGGTATACGGGCTGAACACAGCGCTCGATGAAACGGGAGCGACCATTGGCCCACTCTTCGTCGCGCTCGTTCTTTTCATGAAAGGAAGCTACGAGATCGCTTATGGGCTGCTTGCGGTCTCAGCCCTGCTGGCGCTTGTTTCTTTGACAATCGCCCGAATGGGGTTCCCGCTTCCCTCCGATCTCGAGGAGGGCCACACGGCGCCGGCGACAGGGTTCACGTCATCCTATTGGCTTTACATGATCGCGGGAGCGCTTTTCGCCGCAGGGCTCATGAGCTTCGAGTTGATCTCGTATCATCTTGCGAGCGCAGGCATTGTCGCCAATCATTGGATCCCATTGTTCCTGGCGTTCTCCACGGGATGCGGCGTTATCGCCAGTCTTATTTTCGGCAGGCTCTACGATCGCGTCGGGCTGCCTGTGGTCCTTGTCGCAGTCTTTCTCTCCTCGCTTTTCGCACCCCTGGTATTCTTGGGGAATTTCCTTGTTGCGCTTGTTGGAATGATTTTCTGGGGGATCGGCTATGCGACACAGGACACGCTGCTCAAGGTGTTGATCGCGAGCGTTCTGCCGGAAGGAAAACGCAATCTGGCATTCGGGCTCTTCTACGTAGGATATGGAATCGGCTGGCTCGTCGGAAGTGTGGCAACCGGGCTGCTTTACGAGCAGTCACGCATCGCGCTCGTGATGTTTGCCGTCCTCGTGCAACTTGCGGCGGCGCCCATCTTTTGCGATCGCACATCGTCGTGGACCGGGTATCCGTCAATGATGCAGCGATATACTTTCGCTGCTCAATGACGCATCGGCGGTAGTGGAACCAGGAGCCATTTTATCCCATGATGTCGGTTGCCAAGCGAGTTGCCTCAGCGCGGCATCTTCACAGGTAGAAGTCACAGCGTCGCGCCCGAAGGCAGCCAGAGTCGTGATAATTGAATTCGCGCCGGCGAAGCCACACCGGGACTTGGCCTCAATATCGCAGGCACAGTCAAACGTCGATTAGTTGATTGGCGATTGCCTTCGCGACCGCTTGCGTTGTCGTTGCACATTCCAATTTCTCTCGCGCGGCATTGAGATGAAACCTTACGGTTCGCTCGCTGATCCCCAAGATTACGCTTGCCTCCCAGGCAGTTTTCCCCGCAGCCGTCCACTTCAAACAGTCAAGCTCTCTCGCCGATATGAGAATATCGTTATCGGAGTTGTGCCCGTTTATCCGGAGTACATGACCGTGAAAATAGTTTGCGAGCACGCGGATCTCGCGGAGCAGGGGCTGTCTATTCTCCTTCCACTCCGTTTGATTCATCTCGGTCGTAATGCCAAAGACCGCGATCTCATCAATGCGTGATCGCAGCCGGAACGTCACCGCTCGCTGCACTTCATTCCCCACCGTTAAAATGTCCGGATGATCGTCCGACTTCCAGTCTATCGGATCCAGATCAGCGAAGCCGAGTTGGGTGATCAGATCAGTGCATAGGCGGCCATTGCTAATGCAGTGTCTGACGCCGGAATCCGAATAGGTGCAATGCGCAAAGTGCATCGGACGCGATGCGAGGGGAATGTTCAGGCCCAAATACTCCAAGCTCGCAATATGGTATAGGTCCTTGGCGACTTTGAAGAAGGAAACCCCCTCCGCACGCGATGTCTGGACTGATGTGGAGGTCAGCATTTTAGAAAGCAGGGGATCAAACATTGTCATAGTCACCTGATGGATCCGCTGCGGGTCAACTTGATGAGGGTCCCATTCAAGCAGCATGATGTCGCGAGTCAGCGTTCACGAAATGCGCGCGAAAAGCTGTCGAGTATCGGTCGCATCATGTAAGTAAAGAAGGTGCGCTGACCCGTCTTGATATAAAGGTCAGCCGGCATTCCGGGAGTCGGACGGAAACTCTCAGCCTTCCTGTGAGCGTCTGCCTCATCAATGCGCACGCGCATTACGAAACTATCGCGCCTCGAGCTGTGCGAGTCGATTTCACGGTTCGCGCCTTGATCGGGAACGGTATCGGCCGAAACGTAGACGACTTTGCCTGCAATCATCGGCGTCAATCGCTGGTTAAGGGCCGTCAGCCTGACGAGTGCATCCTGCCCCACCTTGACATGCGTGATTTCCGTCGGGTTTAGACGCGCTTCAATGACAAGTTCATCGTTGACCGGAAGCAGCTCCAGAATCACATCACCCGGTCCGACAACGCCTCCGGGAGTGTGGCGGTGGAGCTTGACCACGATCCCACGTACCGGCGCGCGCACTTCGGTGCGCTCTGCGACATCTCGAGTCGCGCGGATCTGCTCGTTGACATCATCGAGGTCCGATTCTGCTTCACGCAGCTCTTCGACAGCTTTCTGAATGGCAGCCGCACGGAGTTGCACCATCTGTTGGTCTGCTCGAGCTATTCGATCCTTTGCATCGCCAATGCGCCCAAGAAGCTCGCCTAGATCGCCGGAGACGCTTGCTTCAGCGCGTTGCAGGTTCAGGACATCTGTTTTCCGTATCATTTGCTGTTGCAGAAGGTAGTTCTTATCCTTGATTTCCTCATCGAACAGCGCGAGCCGCCTGCCGTTTGAATCGACCTGTGATTGATAACCGCGGATGGTCTCCCGGAGCCCGGAAATCTCCCTTCTCAGAACCTCCTCTTGGGCCAGGAGCGTGCTTCGCCTTGCGGTCAGCTGGGCCTCTTGACCCTGAAGTACGAATTTTACGTCCGGATCGCTTGCCTGCGAAGCGAGTGCTTCTGGCAATTGGAGCTTGTCGACCGAATTGATTTCGGCCGTGAGGCGCGCAGTTATGGCGATGAGTCGATATCGGCGGAGAACCAGACTCCGGAGCTTGGCCCTGACCGCGGTGTCATCCAGTCGCAGCAAGGGCTGACTCTCTTCGACGAGATCACCTTCATTGACCAGCACCTTTCGAATGATCCCGCCTTCGAGGTGCTGGACCTGCTTGTTTTGCCCAGTGGCAACGAACGAACCAGAGGCCACCACGGCACCATCAAGGGGCGCCAAGCCAGCCCATGCGCCGAACCCGATCCCCCACAAGAGCAGTACGCAAACTCCAAGCGCGATAGGCCAACGAGAACTGCGTGGAACGTCTCGGTGCCACTGATCAATATTCGGACACCCATCAAGCATTACGTCCGCTCCTTCACGCCTTTTTCTATGTACACTTCAGGCTCCGCCATACGTGGCGTTAGGGGTTGGTGGCTTTCGTCGGTATTCGGTGAACGACCGTTTGTTCGGACCAACCGAACGAGAACCTCGCTGGGCGGACCGAAAGCTTCCACCCTTCCGGCGCGGAGGACGAGCAGCTTATCCATGCTTTTCAGCACCGCCGGTCGCTGCGTTACGATCACAACGGTGACCCCCTTTTCCTTCGCTCGTTGAAGCGTGTCGGTCAGGGCCTGCTCGCCCGCTGCGTCGAGATTTGAATTCGGCTCATCGAGCACGACCAGCGAGGGCTCGCCGAGAAATGCGCGAGCGAGTGCGATGCGCTGCTTCTGACCTCCGGATAAGGGCGCGCCGCTCGGTTCCAGGACCGTCTCATAGCCACTGGACAAGTGAGTGATCATTTCATGCACGTCAGTGAGGAGGGCAGCTTCGTATATCCTTTCGTCCGGCAGGTCCTTGCGCATACGGCAAACATTTTCTTTGATTGTGCCGGGGAAGAGCTCGACTTCTTGCGGCAAATAACCGGTGTACTCACCGAATTGTCGACGGTCCCAATTTCGGAGTTCCGTGCCGTCCAATCTTACCTTGCCGGCCGTCGGATAGAGACAACCGACAAGAATGCGAGCCAACGTGGATTTGCCTGAACCGGTAGGGCCGACAATGGCTAGCGACTCTCCCGGTTGCAATTCGAAGCTCACGCCATTGAGCACCGGCTCTTTGGATCCGGGCGGAAGATACAAAAGCCTATCGACTGTCAAGCGACCTTCGGGCTTCGGCAGTAGCAGATGTGGGCGCTCTTGTTTCAAACTTTCCACGCTAGCGCAGACCCGCGCATAGGCAGCCCGCGTTTGCACAAGGCTGCGCCACCCCTCGATCATGCCTTCCAACGGTTGCAGCGCCCGCCCCGCAATGATCGACGCCGCAATCATCATGCCGCCCGTCACACTACCCTGCAGGGCCAAATATGCCCCAACCCCAAGGATTGCGATTTGGGTGACCAGGCGAGCGCATTTCGATACGCCGCTGATCCAGAAGTTTCGGTCGAGCGCACCGCTCTGGTGGATCAATGAACGCGCCTGCTCCTGACCCCAATGCAGAATGCCCTCGTTGAGCATTCCCATGGCATTGATGACCTGCGAGTTGCGCGTCAGCGCCTCGGCGTGAGCGTCTGCTTTCGACCCATGCAAACTCGCCTGCCGCAATGGGACGGAGGTCGCCCTCTGGTTCAGGATTGCCACAGCAATGAGCACAACGCCAGAGGCGAGCGCGATGAAGCCGAGATCGGGATGAATGAGAAACACAGCAGCGAAATAGATCGGCGCAAGGGGCGCGTCGAACAGCAGCAGCATGACCGGGCTCGAGATGAAGCTCTTGGCTTGATGCAAACTACGAAGGGTTTGTACGCTGGCGCTATCGCTCATTTTTGAAGTTGTGATTATACTGGCAAGAACTGGCCCCCCAAGGATGGTTTCGAAGTTCGTAGCCAGGCGGCCTAGCACTTGGCGGCGCAGAATATCGAGCAGAGAAAGCACGCCAATGAAGGCAAGGGCCAGCACCGTCAGCATGAGCAACGTGTCCAGGCTGCGACTCGTCAATACGCGATCCGACAGCTGGAACAGGTAAAGCGGCAACGTCAGCATCAGCAAGTTGACGAAAATCGAAAACACGGCGACCGCGATCAGGGTGCGGCGTGCGATGGTGCGCCATTCACTGATCGCATCGCGATCGCGGCCAGTCGATTTCGCGGCTTGATTCACGGTCGTCTTGCGGCCTCTCAAATTGAGTGGTCCCGCACTCCTAGCTCGTCGATGATGTTGGGCAGGTTAAGGGACGAAGCATTGACATCCGGTACGCCCGGCGATAGCGCGGACTCGTGACTTTCGCTCGGTGAGTCAATAGGCGAGCTCAAGGTGCTGGTGTCAGCGTCGCCACCAAGCGGGTCCACAATCGCTGTTGCGCCGGAATTGCCCTCCGATTGAACGGCGAGACCATAGTCGGTGTACCGGCCACCGGCAAAGAGCTCATCAACATGAAGAACCGTGGCGCTTGCCAAATCAGGAAAAGCGATTGTGCCGCCGGACGAGACGGCTTGATCATGCGACAATGGGGTGATCTCCGGAGCATCCAAAACAATGTTGAGCGCGGGCGAGACCATGGCCGACGCTTTCAAGACGTCCATCAAATTGCCGGGCTGCGCGTTCAAGATGTTCCCGGCATCTTCGACGACGCTCGAAGCGCTATAGACGATTTGCGACACGGTGCCGTCGCTCGATAGGTGCCCACTGTCCCCAAATAAGCCGAGATCCGTAACAGATGAGGCCAGTGCGCCCACGCTCGACACCACGCTTCCTGCAGCTTGGGGGATTAGGGACTCCGTTGCGCTGAAAGCCACGTTCAAACTGCTGTCGAGCAAGCCGCCCACCACCGCCGTCAATTCGCCAGCATTTCCCACGAGACCGGTAATCTGGCTGAGCGTGTCCTCGACTGTATTACCAAGCAGCCCGCCAACGGTTTCGACGAGGTGTAGACCAGTTAGCTGGTCTAGCGTGGTGTCGAGTAGGTTAGAGACGGTTACGCCGATCGAAATGGGAGGCAACAGTCCAGTGACGGGGTTATCCAAAATGGGAGGAGAGGCTCCGGAGGGGGGACTGTCCGAAATAGGAGGCCATACTCCCAATGGAGGGCCGTCCGAAATGGGGGGCAATACTCCTGTTGGGGGCTCGTCCGAGACCGGAGGCGGCCCTCCTGAATCCGCTTGCTGACCGCCATTCGAACCAGTTCCAGATGATCCCGACCCCGATGACGATGCGCCCCCGAAACCAACATCTCCGGTATTGCCCAGGGGTCCGCCGGCTTCATCACCTTGCTGCAAACTTAGGAGGTTCAATTCGGCTAACGACGAAGGAGCTTCTGCCCGGGAGGCGGCGGGTCCGCTCCCTCCTTCCTCAGTGGCCGCGGTCACTGATCCTAGACTGGCCAGCACGCCATCATGGATCGCATCGGTCGCCTCACCATGCCCTTTGGCATGTGCCGCGTCGTCACCTTGCGCCTTCGCGCCGGTTCCCAAGAACTGCGCACCCGCCGCCACCTCGGCGAGAAAAAACGACCAAGTGAGAAAGTTCCAACGCCCTCTTTGCCTCTCGGCTCGCCTCGGTCGCCCCGCAAGTCCTTCAGGAGCACCGACTTCGCTCGGTTTTTCAGCACGCGACGCGGGCGTGATCTCGCGCGACATGGACAGGCCCTCCACGTTGACGACAAGGCAAGGCGACGTTGCTTGCCGGAGTTGCGAATGCAGCCCCGAGCAAATGCGGTTTCAAATAATATCTCAATAATGCGTTCATATCTTCTAAGTTCCACGTTACTTGGTCTTGATTGTTTGCAATAAAGTTTAACTACTTCCCTGGGCGCTGAGGCATCAGCTATGGACGCTCCACCGATTGGACGGTCGCCAAATCAAGCATGTTGCCGATCAGAGGTTTAGGTTGGCAAATCATCGTGGAAATCCAGAGCTGGCACATCGAACAGATCAGTCGAGGTGGTGAGCTGATCGAGGGTGTGGTCGATGGACACGGCAAGGGACGGCATAGACGCCAAAGCACCAAGGAGATCATCGTCTCCCGGCAGATCGCCCGTTCCGGCGCCTTCTGCGCCAATCACGTTCCCATCTTCCAACGGAACGACAGCGGAGATCAGCTTGGCGATATCTTCAGCCTGATTTCCATCGTCATCTGCAGCCGCCATGGCATCGCCGCCGGTAAAGCCGCCGCCGTGATCACTGCTGCCCTCATCACCAGGATCACGTTCATTGGTGCCCGGATCGGTGACCATCATTGCACTCCTCAGTAGATTTGGTGGCCAATCATTTCATTAGGAATTTAACAATTGATGTCTGTATTAGATACTGTATCTCCAACTACCATTCTCGAACAACTGTTCCTGATCTTCACCTGTCGGAAGCGACAGTAGTCCGAGCGCATCCATGCGGGACACATTTGCGTTTCGTCGACTGCTAGTGAAAAGGAGTCACCGAGATGTCAAGAAACTACCATTCGAAGTCCAGTTATCGTGGCGATAAGGACTACCATCGGGGCGATAATGATCGAGCCGATAATGACTGCCAAAATCCCAGTCCTCCGCCGAGCAATGATTGCAAGCCGGATCATCAGCCAACCCCCCCGCCAGTCTGTGATCCAACTCCCCCGCCGGTCTGTGATCCTTCCGACCA